>JBCBOO010000287.1:0-8313 GCA_039821235.1 Planctomycetota bacterium | reverse complement strand
TGTTGCAAACGCAAGGCTTCCGTCTCGATCTCGTTTTCGATCTCGAAGTTCACGCGAGCAATCACGTTACGAATCGGGATCGTTCCACTACGAAACGCGAACCGAGGCTCCCAAGCTTTGCAGATCAGCAAGAGCGCCGCCGCGGCGGACACGGCGATCGCAATCCGAACCGCCCAATCCGCCTTGTCGCTTTCGATCCACCACTGGACGACCCTCGGTTTCGGGATGCCAAGCGACTCGATGCGTTCTTGACGCGTTCGTGTTTTGTTTTGGCCGTTCATCACGTTGGAATCGACGAGCAAACCATGAAGGGACTGTCGCAGAGAACAGTGAACTACAGTCGGCTTGCTCTCACGCGGGCAACGTCAAAAGACGCATCCACGCGAGTTTGGGTCATCGTTCCAGTGTGCCCCCACCATTTGGATTGTGAGATGAAAGATTGGTACCAATCACGCGTACGCCGGCGCGACGGGCGCGATGCGAACCCGAATCACTCTCGGTTTCTTCGTAGGCTTCCACGATTCGCTGAACGAGGCGGTGGCGGACGATGTCTTCGCCGGAAAGCCGCACCACTCCGATCGCTTTGATGCGACAGAGTCGTCGCAGTGCATCGTGCAAACCGCTGGTGACACCTTTGGGCAAGTCCAATTGCGTCGCATCACCGCTGACGACCATCTTGCTGCGTTCGCCCATCCGCGTCAGAAACATTTTCATCTGCGCGATGGTGGTGTTTTGCGCTTCGTCCAAAATGATGAAGGCATCGTTCAGCGTTCGTCCTCGCATGTAGGCGAGTGGGATTACCTCGATGACGTCTTGTTCCATCAGCTCCCGGACCTGGTCGTAGTCGACCATTTCACCGAGCGCGTCCAACAACGGCCTTAAGTAGGGATTGAGCTTTGCTCGCAGGTCACCCGGCAAAAAGCCCAGACTCTCGCCCGCTTCGACCGCCGGACGAACCAGAACGATCTTACGCACCTGCTGTGCTTTCAAAGCTTCAACTGCGGTCGCAACCGCGAGATACGTCTTGCCACACCCGGCGGGACCGGTTGCGAGCGTGAGATCGTGATCGCGAATGGAATCGACGTATTTGGCTTGACCTTCCGTTCGAGGACGAATGCGGCGTCCGGCATGGCGAATCGCAATGTCTTCCCCGGCGGTCTTGTGGTTTGGGCCTGGAGGACTCGTCCGCGACTCGTCCGCCCCCTGCGCGATCGCCGCGTTGATGACGTCCTCGGGACCAATGGCACCCTGCTTGCGAATGAGCGAACGAAGCGACTCCAGCGAACTGGTCACTGCGGTGACGGCTTCGGCAGGCCCGACCACCCGAACACGCCCATTGCGATGCGTGATGGTGACATCAAAGAGCTGCCGCAGCTTTCGAAGGTGTTGGTCACGCGGCCCAAACAATTGCAAGAGCTCGTCGGGCGCGCTGACTGTGAGTGTGGCTTCCGTCATTCCATTAGGCCGATCGGATCGGCCGGTCGATTTGATGTTCCTGAACGATTAAGCATTTTTGTGAACTGCCGACGCACCAGTATTACCCACCAACGCCCAGTGCGAAGCAGAAATATGCTGGGACACTCGCCGCGAGCAACGAATCGGTGACGTCCCAGACGCCCCCCAACCCTGGCAATAGCTTACCGCTGTCCTTGACGGCGGATTCACGTTTGAACAGTGATTCGGCTAAATCACCCACCATTCCGCAGATCGCCAAGGTTGGTCCGAGCAGCACGGCCCCAGCGAGGGGGGTTGCCAGCAGCCCATTCAGACCGCCGCTTCCAGCCGTTGTCTCCGAAGCCGTTTGAACGTCATTTCCGAGCGATTCGGCGCGAAACAAAAACAGGAGACAGAGATACGCCACCAAAGTCGATGACGCGATTCCGCCAATGGCTCCTTCGATCGTCTTTCCCGGAGACAACCGCGGGATCAGTTTGTGACGCCCAAACGCTCGGCCGGAAAAATAGGCCCCTGAGTCGGCCACTTTGGTGACCGCAATCATCGTGATCAGTGCGAAAAAGCCGAATCGGCCCTCTGTGGTCGCGGAATGCATGGAGCGAAGTGCGACCAGCATTGCCATGGGAAGTCCCACATACATGGAGACGAACACGGCGGCACAGGTTCGGCGAATCGACAGCCCCAATTCTACGTCGGAGTCTTTTCCGTATTCACGCATCTCGACCAGCAGGATTACGAAGACGACCAGCGACGCGAAAAGCACGATCCAGCCCAGTCGGCCGATCGGACAATCGGGTGGATAGGGAGACGCCGAAAATGCCCACATATACGGAACGGCTGGTGAGGCAGCGATGGTTCCCGCACCCAAGACGGCGACGCGGGGTTGGATCTGATGTCCGGCACCCATCATCATGGTCGCCATTTCCCAAGCGGTTCCGATCGCAAAGAACATCAGTAGCGGCAGAAGCCAAGCTCCCTCGGCCCCGTCGGCGATCACCGTGTAATCCAGCGTGAACAAGAACAACGAAATCGTGATCAGCACCGCGCTGGTGAGTAGGCGATGTTTCAACAAGGAGGCGTCTCCACCGGGTTTCGTTCAATGATCATCGTCCGACCGAGAGCCCTCCGAAGCGTCGTTCGCGATCTCCGAATTCGCTGAGCGCGATCTTGTACTCGCGTCGCGAAAAATCGGGCCAGCACGTTTGAGTCACCCAAAGCTCGGCGTAGGAAATCTGCCACAACAGAAAGTTGCTCACGCGAAAGTCACCTCCGGTGCGAATCATCAAATCGACATCCGGTAAGTCGCTCGTGTAGAGCTTTCGATCGAATGTGGACTCATCGATGTTATCGAGGTCGATGCGACCGGCCGCCACGTCTTTGCAGAGTTCTCGAGCCGCCCGTGTGATCTCAGCCCTTCCCCCGTAGTCGATCGCGAGAACCAACTGCGTTCCCGTGTTCTCCGCCGAGAGTTCCAGTGTTTTGTCCATCTCATCGAGGACCGCTTGGGGAAGTCGATCTCGACGTCCGATCACGCGAAGTCGCAAGCCTTGCCGCATGATCAGTTCGCGTTCTTCGACCAGGTACTGTTCAAGTAACTCCATTAACGCGTCCAGTTCAAGCTTGGGCCGCTTCCAATTTTCGCTGGAAAGGCAATACAGCGTCAGTGCCTCAATACCCAACTCCGTGCTGGTTTCGCTGACCATTCGAACGGTATCAACACCACGACGATGACCTTCGATACGGGGCAAGTCGCGCGACTTTGCCCAACGCCCATTGCCGTCCATGATGATGGCGACGTGACGGGGCAGGTCGGAGGGCTTGGTATTCATGGGCTCTGATCAAGCTCCGATTGGCTGAAGATTCAGCTCACCCGATTGCTCGGTGAAAATCGTTTGAGCGCGATCAGGTCCGACGGACAGAACACCCACGGGAATGCCGACCAGTTCCTCGATCCGGCGGACGTAGGCGAGCGCACCTTCGGGGAAGTCTGACTCGCGCCGAACATCATCGACGGGCTGTTTCCAGCCCGGGATCGTTTCGTAAATTGGCTTGCAACGCCGTAGTTCGTCGGCGTGGCCGGGGAAGCGAGTGATTCGCTCTCCATCGAGTTCGTAGGCGACGCAGACGTGAAGCTCATCGAGGTGTGCGAGCACGTCCATCATCATGAGCGCCAAGCGTGTGACCCCGGAAAGCCTGGCAGTGTAGCGAACGGCAACCGCATCGAACCAGCCGCAACGGCGTGGTCGGCCGGTCGTCGTTCCGAATTCATTTCCGAGCTTACGGATGCGATCACCCGTTGCATCATCCAGCTCGGTCACGAAAGGGCCACCACCGACCCGTGTGCTGTACGCCTTGCAGACACCCAACACCGTGTCGATCCATTTCGGCGGCACGCCTGCTCCCGCACAGACGCCCACACCGCTGCTGTTGCTGCTGGTGACGAACGGATAGGTGCCATGGTCGATGTCCAATAAAGCGCCCTGTGCGCCTTCAAACAAAATTCGCTTGCTCTGTTCGGTCGCATCGAGCAACAAATCCGTTGTGTCGGCGATCATCGGCCGCAAGCGTTCCGCCCACCGGCTAGCCAGTGCAATCACGCGATCGGGCGCAAGTGTCTCGAGTTCTTCGTCGCTCGCGCCAAGATTGCTCAGTAACGATCGCTTTTGCTCCGCCACGGTGCGAAGTCGCTCGTCGCGTTGCGGTTGAATGAGGTCTGTCATCCGGATCGCGTGCGTTCGCCCGACTTTGTCCCGGTAACAAGGCCCGATGCCACGATTGGTGGTTCCGATCGACTCACCACGAACGGCCGTTGCATTGATTTGACGATCCTCCGCGATGTGCCAGGGCATCACGAGGTGCGCCCTCTCGCTGACCATCAAGTTCTGGCTGCAATCGATCCCACGCGGTGCCAGTCCGTCCATCTCGGCGATCATCGTCTCCGGATTGATGACGACACCGGGCGTAATCAAGTTCTGCACGCCCGCGTGAAGGATCCCGCTCGGAATGTGGTGCAGTTTGTATGTTTCGTCGCCGACGACCACGGTGTGGCCCGCGTTGGCGCCCCCCTGATAGCGAACGACCAGATCGAATTGGGGTGCTAGCAGGTCGACGAGCTTTCCTTTGGCTTCGTCGCCCCATTGCAAACCGATAACACAAGTTCCCGACACCCGAACGACTCCGGCTGGTTGAGCTGAGCGACTGCATCAATGGCCGGCTCGCGTGCGAACTTTCACCGCTCCTTCGGCTCCGACTCTGCGAACCTCTGATAAGGCGAATTAAACCGCCGCCTCGGGCACGCTACGGACAAAAAAGAAACGGCCGTGTGACCAATTCATGCGTAATTCTAGAGCGTAAGCGTGTTCCCGGCCGATGACAACGGGGAGCCTGCGGCGTGCACCAACCTCGGACGTGGATTCGGCCGCCACAACGATCCCCGCCCCCTGCTCATTGATCGTCTTTCGTGTCTATACTCCCTCGGGCGATCGGCGGAAACTCCCCGGAAGCCCTGGCGAAACGCCTCGCGCAAGACGCTCCCAGGCAAGATCCCTCACCCACAAAAACACTCCGATGTCAGACTACAGCCTGACCCACCTGAAACAACTCGAAGCCGAGAGCATCCACATCTTTCGTGAGGTGGCGTCTGAATTCCAGAATCCGGTTCTGCTGTACAGCATCGGCAAGGACTCCGCCGTCCTCCTGCACCTGGCGATGAAGGCCTTTGCACCGGCGAAGCCTCCGTTTCCACTGTTGCATGTCGACACCACGTGGAAATTCAAGGAGATGTATGACTTTCGCGACAACTACATCGCGAAGGAACTCGGGCTGGAGCTTCTTGTCCACATCAACGAGGAAGGCCTCAAACACAACATCATGCCTTGGGAGGACAGCGAGCGTCACACCGAAATCATGAAGACCGACTCGCTGAAAGCAGCCCTCGACAAGTACGGTTTCGATGCCGCGTTTGGTGGTGCTCGTCGCGACGAGGAAAAATCGCGAGCCAAAGAACGCGTTTTCAGTTTTCGTGATCGAGGCCATCGCTGGGATCCAAAGAACCAACGCCCCGAACTTTGGAACGTTTACAACACTCGGGTCAACAAGGGCGAATCCATCCGCGTCTTCCCGATGAGTAACTGGACCGAACTGGACGTCTGGCAATACATCCATCTGGAAAAAATCCCGATCGTTCCGTTGTATCTTTCCGCACCAAGAAAGGTGGTGAATCGAAACGGCATTCTTTTGATGCGGAACGACGATCGCATGCCGCTCTTGGACGGCGAAGTCGAAGAAGAACGCATGGTCCGTTTTCGAACGCTTGGATGTTACCCGTTGTCAGGTGCGGTCGAATCGGACGCGACCGACCTGGTCGATGTGATCCAAGAAATGTTGCTCACGACGACCAGCGAACGTCAGGGCCGGGTCATCGATCAAGACGAGGGCGGCGTCGGAATGCAGAAGAAAAAAGAACGCGGATATTTCTAGCGGTAGACGGAACCTCCGCACGTAAGCACGTAGGACAGGCTTCCAGCCTGTCTAAGAACCGGGAGACAGGCTGGAAGCCTGTCTTACGACCAAGACAATTGCCTTTTGCACTTTCATTTTTTGAACCATGTCACATCAATCGGACCTGATCGCAACCGATATCAACGCTTACCTCAAGCAACATGAAAATAAGCAACTGCTTCGTTTCATCACTTGCGGCAGCGTCGATGACGGAAAGAGCACGTTGATCGGACGAATGCTGTATGACTCCAAATTGGTCTACGAGGACGAACTAGCCAAGGTTCAATCCGACTCGGCCAAGCAAGGCAGCACCGGCGGTAACTTTGATCCGTCGCTTTTCATGGATGGGCTGAAAGAGGAACGCGAGCAGGGCATCACCATCGACGTCGCGTATCGATACTTCAGCACGGCGAAACGCAAGTTCATCATCGCGGACACGCCGGGGCATGAGCAATACACGCGGAATATGGCGACCGGGGCTTCTTCGGCCGACCTCGCCATCTTGATGATCGATGCACGCCACGGCGTGCTGACGCAAACCAAGCGTCACTCGTTTATCGTTTCACTGTTGGGCATCCGTCACGTCGTCGTTGCGATCAACAAGATGGACTTGGTGGAGTTTAGTGAGACTCGCTACGAAGAAATCTGCGACGAGTATCGGTCGTTCGCGATGCGGCTGGATCTTCCTGACCTGCACTTCATTCCGATCAGCGCGCTCAACGGGGATAACGTCGTCGAACGAAGCGAATCGATGCCATGGTACACGGGTTCCACCCTGATGAACTTTCTGGAATCGGTTTACATCGGAAGCGATCGTAACTTGCAGGATTTCCGTCTGCCCGTCCAATGGGTCAATCGCCCCGACCTGAACTTTCGCGGCTTCTGCGGCACGATTGCTTCCGGGATCGTACGCAAGGGCGAAGAGATTATGGTGCTGCCCAGTCGGCAAAAGTCGACCATCAAATCGATTGTGACCTATGAAGGCGAACTCGACGAAGCCTACGCGCCGCTTGCGGTCACGCTGACGCTGGATGATGAAATCGACGCATCTCGCGGCGACATGATTGTGCGTCCGGGAAATGTTCCCAAGACCCGTGACACGATCGATGCCATGTTGGTCTGGATGAACTCCGAAGCCATGGTGCCGGGCAAACCGTATTTGTTTAAACACACGACCCAGACCGTCCCGGGAACCATCGACACGCTGCAGTATCGCGTCGACGTCAACACGCTGCACCGCAGTCCCGCACCGGAACTGGAACTCAATGCGATCGGCAGAGTCAGCATTTCGCTTTCCTCGCCCATCCATTTCGATGCATACCGTCGCAATCGCTCCACGGGTGCCTTCATCGTGATCGACCGGATCACGAATGCGACGGTTGCCGCGGGGATGATTTTGGATAAGTCCGGCGATGGTAAATCGGCATCGGTTTGGGATGATGACGAAGAACGATCGTCCACGGATCCAAGCACGGTCAGCGGAGTCACCGCGGAGGAACGTGCCGCTCGCTTCGGGCAGAAACCGGCGACGGTGCTGCTGACCGGGTTAACCGGCTCGGGCAAAACAACTATCGGACAGGCACTCGAGCGAAAACTGTTTGAGTCCGGCCGCGCCGTTTCGATGATCGACGGGGAACAAGTTCGCAGAGGTCTGTCAAAGGACCTCGGTTTCAGTGCCGAGGATCGCAGTGAAAATCTCCGCCGAAGCGCACACTTGGCAAGTACCCTCAACGAGTCGGGATTGATTTGCGTGGCCAGCTTTGTCGCGCCCAGCGAGGACGTTCGCCAAAAGGTTGCAAAAGTCATCGGCGAAGATCGATTCGTCGTCGTCCATGTCGCCACGCCGCTAGAAGTCTGCCGCCAGCGCGATGCGAAAGGCCAGTATGCAAAGGCGGATGCCGGTGAACTGCTGAACTTCCCGGGCGTCACGGCCGCTTACGATCACCCCGAAAAAGCGGATGTGGTCGTGGACACCTCGGAGCAATCCATTGACGACTGTGTGGACGCGATTCTCGATTGCCTGCGAGGCCGAGACTTTATCAAGTAGAATCGTGGGCGGTTCAGGTTCTACACAGCAGCTCGGAAGTGGTTCATGTTTCGCATCGCATTCTTCGTTGGCCTTCTCTTCATGGTGACGACCGCGTGTCGCCGCGCGGAAACCACAGCGCCAAACATCGATTCAGCTGCGGCTCCCCAAGCCGCCGGCACCGTGCGTGTCATCGTCAACCTTCCCGAAGGTGATCCGATTGAGCAAGAGGTCGATGAGGTGGCTGCGGGAACCACCGTCGAGACGGTGATGCGAGCCCTCGACGTGCCGATAGAGATCACCGGCAGTGGCACAACGGCAGTAACTTCAGG
>JBCBOO010000286.1:0-8324 GCA_039821235.1 Planctomycetota bacterium | reverse complement strand
GGCGATTAAGTGCGGAGTACAACGTCGTTGTCTTTCCGCTACCGGTCGGACCGGTCACCAGACACATACCGTATTGCTGACCGGTCGCCTGGGCCATGACTTGGGCTTCTTTGACGTTCATCCCCAGCTTGGTCAAATCCGCTTTCAGCCCCGTCGCATCGACCACCCGCAATACGATTTTCTCACCGAATCGCGTCGGCACCGACGAGACTCGATAGTCCACCGCGCGGTCCGCGATGACCAGTCGCAAATGCCCTTCCTGCGGGCGGCGACGTTCGGCAATATCGAGTTCGCTGAGCACCTTGATACGCGAGGAAACTTGCGGATAGTCCGCCGACGGTCCCGCGGCGATTTGCGACAGGCTGCCATCGACCCGCATTCGCACGCGAAACGCTTGCTCGAAAGGCTCGAAGTGCAAATCGGACGCGCCGGCTTGGAACGCCTTCGCAAAAATCGAATCGACGAAGCTTACGTTTTCGGAACCGGTCTTGTCGCTGGCGGTTTCTTCGCCGGTGGTCGTTCTCGCCGCAGAAACTTTCGGAGCGATTTGGGGCGGTTGATTCATAAGCGATTCACGGGTGGTTCCCGGTGGGTGTGACTTGTGCAAGTCTGGTGGGATGAAAGCGAGCGACTTTGAACAGTATGACGGATTGATCTTCGATTGCGACGGAACTCTCGCCGACTCTATGCCGCTGCACTTCGTGGCATGGCAGGAGACGCTGGCGCGTTTCGGAATCGAATTCGCCGAAACCCGATTCTATTCGATGGGAGGGATGCCGAGCATCACGATCGTGCGGCAACTTTCCGGCGAGCAAGGTGTGTCGGTCGATCCGGTTCAAGTCGCCAGTGACAAGGAGTCACATTTCCAAACCATGATCGATCGCGTGACGCCCATGCAACACGTCATCGACGTTGCACGCGCCTTTCACAATCGCAAGCCGATGGCCGTTGCGAGTGGAAGTGGTCGTGACGTCGTCGATCGGCAGCTCGAAGTGCTTGACTTGAGCAGCCTGTTTCCAGTCATTGTGACCGCGGAAGACACCGAGCGGCACAAACCGGAACCCGACGTTTTCCTGGAGGCCGCGAGACGACTGGGTGTCCAACCTGACCGTTGTGTCGTTTTTGAGGATTCTCCGCTCGGTTTTCAAGCGGCGGAGTCCGCCCAGATGGCTTGGATTGACGTACGATAGTAATCCCGCGCGACCGAAATCCGGCTTGATTGGGCCTGCCATCTGATGAGTCAACGCAAACCCGCCCACCTGGAACCCGGACAGTTTTTGCCCGGATGCTCACTGGCAATTTCCATTGCCGAGTCACGTTCGATTCATGCGTTTGATGCATTTCGAACCCTCTCGTTCGATGGGCTCGACAACGCCGCTGAACAAAACTTGGCCAAGTCGTTCACGGAAGTCGCCGCCGCCCTCGAAAAGCTGCATACGAAGAAAACGCCCTACGGGCGAATCACGTTGCAGTCCTTTCACAACCGGGGTTCCGAAACACGGCCCGAAGCGACGCTCTGGTTTGACAACGGCAAGACGGAAACGCAGGACGAGGTGCATGCCGGCGACGCGGAGGCGATGTACTGGCGGCCTCAACGACTGCAACACGGTGAGCCACCACAACCGATCGATGATTGGTACGCATTGGCTGTTGTGCTAGCGGAAATCCACCTCACACCTGCCGCCGTGCAATCGATCTGGGAACACAGCCAACAGGAAGGTGACTTCGTCAAACGGCTGCAAAAAAACTTACGTCGCTCCAGACGCGGTCCGTTCCGTCGTTTTGCCCTCGATCTCCTGAAAATGGCGGAACACGGCGAGCCGGAAGAAAAGGTCATCGCGCAGTGGAGTCAGCCGAAGAAACAACCGCAACGCCCTTGGGGCTGGGCCGTTGCCGTGGCGGCGGGCCTCGCGATCGCCTGGCTGGTTTATGAGCGAAGCGATGCCGAGAAACAACGAGAGCAATCCGATCAACAGCTCACCGAGCTGGCACAAGACCTTGAGAAGTCACGCGAAACGGTCGGCGTCCTGGAATCCAAACTTGCTCAAGCCTCCCTGCCGCCACTTCCGGTCACCGAACCGGACCAACCGGTGAAGCCCGCGACAAATCAGGATCAGGTGACCGAACAATGGACGGACTCCATCGGTGGTCGCTCACTCGAAGATGCAATTGAGAAATCGTCCGCATTCAAGTCTGATGAAGCCCTCCGATACCGCGAGGTCTTGAAAAACCTGGTCCAACTTCCGGGCCAAGTTCAGTGGCGACGATCCGATGCCAAGTTCCGCCGGCTCGTGCAAAAGACCGTGGATGCCCCGTGGAACGCCTCCATCGTCCAGGAGACGAACGACCGAGCCGAATCGCTCGGCGAAGCATACGCGCGGTGGCTGCGTTGGTCGCAAAGCACGCGCCCCATCGACGAAATCAAAACTCAACAGCAACTGATGCCCAGCGGTGCCGTGAAAGACCTACTGGGCAGTTGGTTGGCGGACCTTCTGTCGGCGCACGATTTTGAATTGACGTGCACGCTGGCCGTCATCCCGACAGAAGACCAGGACTGGGTCGCGTACCGAATGGGGTTTGAAACAAGCGAATCGTCGGGCGAAGTCGACTGGGAACTCGACGCCGGTGGGAAAGGCACGCGAAAGACAACGTTAAGCGTGAAAGACTTTGATGCCGGGCAGGCTCTCTCCGTTTGGCTGACCCGGGACAGCTCGATTCCGCTGTGGGACAAGACGGTCTTGCAACACACGCTCAACGGCCCGCTGTTGCTTTGGCGATTGTCTCGCTCCGTTCGCCTAAAAAGCGACACGACCGGATACCAATTGGACCTCTCCACCAACAAACGGATCGGGCCGCCCGCGAAGCTGGAAACCGTGACACTTTCGCGCGAATCGGGCACCGAGACGTCCGGTGCCGTCGGTCACTCTTCCCAACCGATCGCGGCTGGCGAAGTGGACCCGAAAGACCTCCTTCCATTCTCAAATGACTGAATTGATGATTCGAACACTGATCAGCTCGATCATGGTGCTCGCACTGACGGGTGCCGCGATGGCTCAAAGCGGCGTGACCACTGCGGTGACTTCCCAGTGGCAGGAAACGAAGCGTCCCGCTGACGTTCCCGCTCGTGTCGATGAACGTGAATTGCTGCGGCGATATCCCATTGGAAAGTCATGGGCGGCCACAAAGATCCTTCGACTCCGCGGCTTGGCCGTCAACGAGAACTGGGGCATCGAAGGTCGCGTGCATGTTGCCCACACGAACCGCTATTCCAGCCGAACGAAGGTCGTGTCGAATGAGTTCGGTGACATCACGTTTGAAATCGAAGTCTTGGAGGCCTCGCAGCAACGACTGGTGAGTGAAAAGAAACTCCGAGTCGCGGACTTCAGCAGCACCTCTCCGCTGTTGAAAATCGGGCTGGAGCAACTGATGGACGTCACACGAGCTGCTGTGCCGCCGGCCGACGTGGCCTACAAGCTGTTGATCACGTACGGAAAGGTCGACCCGCGATACGAAAAGGCACTCACGCGACTGGCCGAAGTCAGTGGCTTTGACATCGAGCGTTTGACGCAAATCGACGAGGCGCGTTTGGTCGAGGACCCGGCGCCCTATTCGGGATGCACGTTTGAGGTCGTCTGGTCCAATGGCCTGGGTGTGACTCGGGTTCGTCAAACGGATGGGCCGGTTCGCGTCAAACTGGATGACATCCGTCGCTGGGCGGAGACGGCCGAACCGCTCTTGGACTACTACGTGATGGACAACGTGAATCGTCCGCCCGGTGCAACGTGGACCATTGATGCCGATAATGCCAGTGGTTTGATGGTCCAGCAGGGCGGTGCGACTTCCGATGGCTCGATGCAACTGAAGTACTTGCGTGACGCCGAATACGACGGCAAGCCGTGTCGTCAACTTGCGATCCAACGCGGCGACTTGAAACTCGCGCTCGACCAAGACGCCAAACGTTACGACGCCAGGATTCGTGGCATCCAGGGACGTGTGTTTTATGGCAAGCAGGATTACCTGGTCTTGCAAGCCGGCGGAACGTGCGACATCCAAGCCAAAGTCGAACGCAAGAACCACTTGCTGTTCGGCACCAAGTGGCAGCGCGACGTTCAAGCGGACTTTCGATACGAAGCTCTCGTGATCGACTCGGGATCATGAGCCAGTGCGTCTGCCCGGCCTGCGGAACGGATTGTGAAACTCCATCACGATGTCATTCGTGTGGCTTCCCCTTGCAACTCGCGACGCGTTGCGGCATCCAGCTCGATCAGACTTTTTCGTCGCCTCCGCCAAGGCTACGCCCCAACCTGCAAAGCCACGCGGGCACACCGACGCTGCTGATCTCGGAGAAACCGCTGTGGATTGGTCGTGGTCGATCCGACGACGCGGAAGAAGCGATCGCTGACGAAGACTCCCCAAGAGACGTGACCGTTGTTCGTCATCGTGAACTCGAACCACAGCACGTCGTTGTCCTTCGCGATGCGCCATCGACCAGTGAAGACGAAAGAACATCCGCGTGGCTGATTGACCACCACCCTTCACTGGGCAAGCTCTACGTTGACGGGCGGGCGACCGTTGCGAGTCGATTGGAAGACGGACAAGTCGTCCAGCTCGGACCACTCGGCTGGCAATATCACGAACGCAAGTCGTTGCTGGTCCCCGTCGAACCGATCGTCGGTTTTGACCTAGCGGTTCATTCCGAAGTCGCCGGTCGGCTGGCGCGGACCGAACTGGAGTTTGCGGCTGGAGAGATGACGGCGGTCGTCGGTCCCAGTGGCTGTGGCAAGTCCACGTTGCTGGAGACGATCCGCGACGGCAGCGGACTGGACGGTTTTCTGGACAAAGGACTGGATGCGACGGGACTCGTTTACTTTGTGCCGCAACGTGACCTCGTTCACGAAGACCTCCGGCTCGGAGATGCCCTGAGCGCGACCGCGCGGATCTATGGACGAGAGGTGCTTCCCTACAAAATCGACGAAGCGCTCGATTCCGTGGGACTTCCGCTGGATGCGAAACGGAAGTTCCCTCGCGAATTGAGCGGCGGACAACTGCGTCGGTTTCGACTCGCCGGCGCGTTGCTTTCGGGTGCTGGCGTGATTGTCTTGGACGAACCCGACAGTGGACTCGACCATGAAACCGCCGACGAGATCATTGCGCTCCTGCGTTCGCTGGCCATTCGCGGTGCGACGGTGATTGCGGTCACCCACCACCGACACGTGTTGGATTCGTTTGATCGTGTGGTTGAGCTTCGTCCCGGAGAGCAGGGCGGTGAAGTCGCCCGCGACCGCCGCGTACTGGAAACCGAAGGAGCGATCACTCACTCCGAAACCGAAGACGCCAAGGCACTGCCGACATCGCAGTCGAAAGTTTCAATCGCCTCGCGCATGTCCACGCTGCTGTGGCGTGAGTGCCAGAAACTGGTTTCGCCGCGGCTCGCATCGTTTTCGATGGGGCCGATTCAGATCCCATCGTGCTTGGTGTCCTGGGGACTGATTCCATTGCTGTTCGCCGCAGCCGTGGCGATCAGCGTTCCCACCGACGCGGCACTTGACCCGGCGGACGGCTTGTACGGTGAGATGTCGCCGATGATTCGGGTCGGGTTCCTTTCGTTGATTTGCGTGATCTGGATGTCGGCCAGCGCCAGCCACCTTTCGTTGACGCGCGAACGCGAGCTTCTTGAATACGAGCGATCACACGGCGTGACCTGGGGATACGTGCTTGGGGTCAAGTCGCTCGTTCTTTGTGGTTCGGCCATTCTGCAAACCGGCGTGTTCCTGAGCCTGCTGTCAGTGCTTCGAAGCGTCTTCTTGGAACGTTCGTTTTTTATCCTTCCCGACACCACCTCGTGGCTCATGTTGGCCGCTTGTTTTCTGGTGGTTTCCATGACCGCAACGATGCTCGGCTTGCTAGTTTCCGCCATTGCCGGGCGTTCTCCGCTGCTGGCCGCGGCCAGTTTGCCAGTCATCTTGATGGTACAAATCTTGTTCAGCGCCCCGTTTGCGGTTTCGAATCCCGATGGCTACGAACCACTTGCCGATTACGAGCGACTGACTTGGAATACCGACGAAGAGACGGAGGGTGAAGTCGGCGACGGCGCTGAGGACTGGGACGAGGATGGCTGGGAAGACGACGGATGGGAAATGGTTGATTCGGGAGACGCAAAACCAATGCCGGTTACATCGCTCATTTCCTATGGAACGATCTCGCGATACGGAGATCAATGGATCCGATCGTTTGCCGTTTCTGTTGAAGAAGTTGACGAGGCTCGAAAGACCCAGTGGACCAGTGTGACGGTCTTGGCCGGCATGTCGCTGCTGAGTTTTTGTGCGGCGTGGATTGTGTTGCAATTGCAGACGACACCGCTCAGTCGACGTCTTCTGCGCCGATCTCGAGTGACTTCGCGAGCCGCGGCTTTCGTTCTAATGACCGCTGCCGTCGGTTTTGGAACTTGCTCGGCAGAACCTCCGGCGGAACCCAGCGTGGTGACGATCCCGCTGGTGGACGGTCGTTATGACGAGAACCGACTCCGCGCGGCCCTGGGGCTCTCGTCCGAGGAGGATCCACGTTGGCGCGAGTTCGACCAACAGGATCGTGTGGGTTTGGTCACGCTCGAGTTGCTTGGAAAACTGAAGTTCGACATCACACCGACCGAACTGCGTTTGGAGATCGCGAGCGGGCAGCGGTGGAACATGCTTCGTCAACTCGCCCCGCCGCGTTTACTGGGCGTGGAGAATGCCGGTGGCGAACGGGATGTCATCGTATTCGTTCATGGACTGGAGGGTGGAGCGGCAACGTTTGCGTCGGCCGCCGAACAGCTGGAGGAGCTTGGAATTTCTTCGATGCGTTTTGATTTTCCGAACGATGGCCCGCCGGACGAGATCGGTGAAATGCTGTCCGAGCAGTTGACCGCGTTTCACGAAGACTCGCCCAAGACACGAATTCACCTGGTCGCCCATTCGCTCGGCGGTCTGGTTTCAACGTGGGCGGTGACCGAACCCGAATTTGGAACGAGCGGCGTAGTGAATGTGCTGACGCTGGGAACTCCGTTTGCGGGCTCGGCTTTGGCGAAATTCCACGTGGAGTTGGAACTGCTCGATGTCGTCCTTCGCACGGCTTCGCTGGATCTCAGCGGTCTGGACACGATCAGCGACGGTCAGGGGGAAGCCGCCGAGGCTTTGGAGCCGAGCAGTGACTTCCTGCGCAGACTGAGTTCGCGGCGGGCGGATTCTGGGATTCGATTTCATTTGGCTGCGGGAACCAAGAGTTTTCTGCCGGCGGGACGACTGGAGGAGCTGAAAACCGTGCTGCCCAAGGAACTGGCGCGAATGGAGATCGGTGATACGTACTCCAAAAGTCTGACGAAGCTGATTTCTGCGCAAGAGCTACGTATGGGGCAAGGTGACGGGGCGGTCACGATTGAGAGTGCTTTGGCGTGGTCCCCAAGGGCCTCGGAGCGACGTTTTGAGCTGACTCACACCGAATTGGTGGCTTCGCCCGAGCCGCTGGAGTGGGTACTTGAAACGACCAAACTCGGGGAAGGGCAGAAAGTGGGACCAAAGTGACGGCTTTCTCCATTTACAAAACAGCACCGCGGCTCGTAAACTGCCGGGCTTTCCCGTCAGCTCCCAGAGCGATGTGGGGTTGGGTGAGCCCTCCACCTTTTTCCTGTTTGACACGTGTTTGATTCCCTTTCTGAAGGATTGCAGTCGGCGTTTAAAAGCTTGCGTGGCAAAGGCAAGCTGACCGAGGGCAATATGCGCGAAGGGTTGGAGATCGTGCAGCGATCTCTGTTGGAAGCGGATGTGAGTTTCCCGGTCGTCCAGGATTTCATGTCGCAGGTTTCCGAGCGTGCGACCGGAAAGAAGGTTCTGCTCAGCCTGCGTCCGGAAGAAGAACTCGTTCGCATCGTTCACAGCGAACTGGTCTCCATCCTGGGTCCGGTCGATCCGTCGATCCATCTCAAGAAGGATGGTGTCACGGTCCTGATGATGTGCGGGCTGCAGGGGAGCGGTAAAACGACGACTTGCGGGAAGCTGTCCCAGCTCTTGAAAGAGCAGGGCGTCGTGCCCACCTTGGTCGCGGCCGACTTGCAGCGCCCCGCGGCGATCGAACAGCTCAGAGTCATCGGTAAGCAACTGGATGTGCCAGTCTATGCCGAACCCGATAATAAAAATCCCGTCGAAGTCTGCAAGAACGGCGTCGCGAAAGCGCAAGCGGACGGATCACGGGTGGTGATTTTGGACACTGCCGGACGTCTGGCCATCGACGAAGAGTTGATGGCGGAGCTGGCTCGGATCGACGACCTCGCAGATCGCGGTGCCGGGCTC
>JBCBOO010000285.1:0-8339 GCA_039821235.1 Planctomycetota bacterium | reverse complement strand
TTCTCTAGTCAACCGAATCCTCGGGGGCGAATTGACAACAGGAATCGCCATCAAGGCGACATTGACTGAGGTGAACCGCTTTGCCGAGCGCTTCGGAAAGCACTTTCTCTTCCAGACGACACATCGAATGATCGACGGAGCCGTCAGCGAGTGTGGGATAGGGGCAGGCGTTAATGTCTAGCACCGGCAAGTCACCTTCGGAGACCACATCGCTGGCAACGCGGCGTTCGGTCAGCAACCGCGACAGGACTCTCATTCGCTCCTCAAGCGGGGCGCTCCGGTCCATCTGTGCGGCGTACTCACGGCCCAACCGCTTTGCGACACTCGACAGCAAACGATCGCGCAGTTCCGGGTCATCAATCGAAACCAATTCCTGCCACATGGCCTCGGCAAGTTCCGTTGAGTCCGCGCCGATTGCGCGACGTCCCGATGCGGTGATCCGGTATTGGAAAGTCGGACGTCCCCGACCGGCAACAACCTTTTCCCTCTCCAGCAGCCCTCGATCGAGCAGCCTTTCGATCCGCTGACGTACCGCCGTTGCGGTCACACCGAGCGACTCCGTGAGCTCGCCAATGCCCCACAGTTGATCACCATTCATCACCAGCAACACGTCACGGTCGATCGACCGAAGCGTTCCCGTATCTGATTTGGCGGTCTTGGATAGCATTTTTGTTCCCGAAGTCGTTCGTCCCTGCGGACTGGATTCCCCTTTACTGTTGCAAGGTCGACCTTTTTTGACAACTGCCGTTGTTAAAAATAAAAAGCGAATTCTGAGGGATGAATCGGCCGAAAAGCATTTTCCCGGCTGTAGGTGAATTACCGCGGCGTGGAATCGGCCGCTGGATCGGGCTTTGGGAAGCGACACCGCCGCAGATTCTGCCCCACCCCCTCAATCCGCAGGCGATTCGTTGCTACGATTCTGAACCTTGTCCTTGCCTTCCTTTGACCTCTTTCCAACGAAAATCCATGAAAGCCGTCGCGGTCACCCCCGGCAAAGCCAATAGCGTTCACCTGACGGACATTTCCGAGCCCAGTCTGGACCAGTACCCGGAAGGAAATGGCGTCTTAGTCAAGACGCTGAAGGTCGGCGTCGATGCGACGGACCGAGAGATCAACGAAGCGCTCTACGGCAACGCCCCAGACGGCGATCAGCATTTGGTGATCGGGCACGAATCCTTTGGGATTGTTCAAGCCGTCGGCGACAAGGTGACGCGGGTCAAACCGGGTGATTACGTCACGGCGACGGTTCGCCGTCCCGGCGGGTCGATCTACGACATGATCGGCACGAACGACATGACCAGCGAAGAGACTTATTACGAGCGCGGGATCAATCTCCGTCACGGGTTCATGACCGAGCAATTTGTCGACGAAGAGGAGTACATCGTTCGCGTGCCGAGCGGACTGAAGCACCTTCATGTGCTGCAGGAACCGATGAGCTGTGCTGCGAAAGCGGTCGAGCAGGCTTACGAGGCCCAGCGCCGGATGAAGGTCTGGCGTCCGAAACTCGCTTATGTGTTCGGTTCGGGGCAGATCGGACTGCTCACGACGCTGATTCTCAAGCTTCGTGGGTTGCAGGTTTACACGGTTTCGCGAAGTGAGCCGCCCCATCTAAAGAGTGAAATCGTCGAGGGGATGGAAGCGACGTACATCAGCACCCGTCAAACTCCACTGGAAGAGCTCGTCAAGAAAACCGGTAAGCCCGATTTGATCGTCGACGCGACCGGCAGCAGTCAATTGGCCTGCGAAGCGATGCGTCATGTCGGACACAACGGCGTCGTGGTTTGGACAAGCATCACCGGAGGCAGTCGCCAGATTGAAATCCCCTCCGACGAAATCAACTTGAATTTTGTCCTCGGCAACAAACTGGTGCTCGGCAGCGTCAATGCAAACCGAACGCACTTCGAAAGTGGCATCCGAGACCTCGCGCTCGGCGATGTGATGTTCCCCGGCGTACTTGAGAAAATCCTCACCCATCCCGTCGATGGCTTGGACCAGTATCAGGAGATGATGCGACTCTTGGTCGAGGACAAAGACGCGCTCAAGGTGTACGTCAACGTTGCCGACGAGTGATCGCGTACCCTTGTCGGTCTCACTATTGTTCTGACAATATTGTCCCGGCGTGAGTCGCGGTATCGCGTTTGCGACGGGGCGAATTCAAACACGCACAACAACCATTACGCTTTGGAGATGGCTCGCGATGGCTTACACACTTCCGGAATTGCCCTACGCACACGACGCACTGGAGCCGCATATCGATGCAAAGACCATGGAGATTCACCATGGCAAGCATCATGCGGGATACGTCGCCAAGTTGAACGGAGCCGTGGAAGGGACAGATCTGGGCTCGAAAGCCGTCGAGGCTCTCATCGCCGACCTGGCATCGGTTCCCGATGACAAGCGTGGTGCCGTGCGGAACAACGGTGGTGGTCATGCCAACCACTCGCTTTTCTGGACGGTGATGGGTGCCGGCAAAGGCGGCAACCCCAGCGGTGATCTCGCCGCCGCGATCGACAGCGGCTTCGGTAGCTTCGATGCGATGAAAGAAACGTTCAACACCGCCGCCGCGACGCGTTTCGGTAGCGGATGGGCATGGTTGTACGTGGAAGGAGGCGCATTGAAGGTCGGCAGCACTCCCAACCAAGATAGCCCCTTGATGGGTGCGGAAATCGCCGGCATTGCAGGGACGCCCATTCTCGGACTGGATGTTTGGGAGCACGCCTATTACCTGCACTACCAGAATCGCCGTCCCGATTATGTCGGCGCGTTTTGGAATCTGGTCGATTGGGATGCCGTCGCGGCACGCTTTGATGCTGCCAAGTAACTGACGCCGCAAGCGGCTCAATCAGCCGGTGTGCCACGCAAAAATTGTTGGGATCGGGGTTTCCGTTTGGGATCGAGTGCTTTTGCTCGATTCCTACCCCGGTGAAGGGAGCGTTGTGCGTGCCGGCGAAGCAGTAGAAGGGATCGGCGGTGGTGTGACGGTCGCGGTTGCGACGGCTGCAAAGTTGGGCACCTCTGCCGCGTTGATCGACGCGCTCGGCGGCGACGCTCCCGCGGAGCGAATTCGGAAATCACTTGCGACTGCGGGCGTCGAAACTTCGCTTGTCACCGAAATTCCTGGAGCGACGACCTCATCGGCTTCGATCTGGAGCTCGAAAGCGACGCGCGAGCGAACCATCGTCTATTCGCCAGGCACCGCCGGAGACTCGCTCACATGGACCTCGGAGATTGCCGCGGCAATCGCCTTTGCAGACGTGGTTCACACCAACGGGCGGCACCCTGCCATCTGGAAGCGGGCCATCGAAGTCGCTCGCCAGAACAAGACGCAGCTCTCGTTCGATGGCGGAGCGAATCGGTATCGAGGTGAAACAGTGCCGTTGCTCCGCGCGAGCGACATTGTGATCGTGGCACGCGAGTTCGCGGAGTCTTTTTTCCGTGACCAGTCATCGGCGCCGTTGCCGACTTCGCTCGAAGCGTTGGGTGAATTTTTGCTTGGCAATCTGGACGCAGAAATCGTGGGCGTCACCGACGGCGCCGACGGTTGCCTCTTGAGCGGGCCGAGCGGACCAGCAATTCGGCTCGGGGCACTGAATCCGGAACGAGCGATCGACACAACCGGTTGCGGAGATACCTTCCATGGCGGTTTTCTGCACGGACACGTGCAAGGCATGTCGATCGGAGACTGCGCACAACTGGCAACCCAGGTTGCTTCGCGAAACGCCCGCCGCATGGGGGCGTTTGCCTTCTGATTGGTAAGATAAAAACATGACGATTCCGGACCGAAAGCGGGGCTGCATGTATGGGCTCGCCGTCGGCGATGCATTGGGGGCTCAAGTCGAATTCCAACGTCCAGGTTCGTTCGAGCGGGTCGCCGGCTTTCGAGGCGGAGGACCACATGGTTTAAAACCTGGGGAATGGACCGACGAAACGAGCATGGCGCTTGCGCTCGCCGACAGCATTGTTTTGTCGGGTTGGGATTGCGAAGACCAAATGCGTCGGTACCTCGATTGGTGGCGAAACGGCAGCTACTCCACGCGGGGGCACTGCTTTGACATCTCCAGCACGCTGTCTTCCACGCTGTACGAGTTCGAAGTTCACGGCGATATTCGGCAAGCCCATCTCGCATCAGAACGTTCCACCAACAACGGCTCCGTTTCTCGACTGGCTCCGGTGGTAGTCCATTTTCATCACGATCCGATCGACGTGCCGTTGCTGTCCGAGCGAGCGTCGGATTCCAGTCGCACGACACACTCGCATCATGAGTGTGTTTCCGCATGTCGCTACTGCGCAGTGCTAATGGCTGGACTGATCAGCGGTGAAGACCGTGACACCGTTTTGTCCGCGGATTGGGAACCGGTTCAGGAACTCCGCGAGACTGCTCCTTTGCACCGAAACGTGGAATTGGTCATCGGCGGCAGCTATCGGGTTTTGCGTCCGCCTGAGATCCAAGCCAGTGGCTACGCCGCGAAGTGCTTGGAAGCGGCACTGTGGGCATTCCATGACGCCCAGTCGTTTTCGGAAGCGGTGCTCAAGTCGGTCAATTTGGGTTACGACGCCGACAATGTCGGTGCCATCTGCGGCCAGATCGCGGGTGCGGCCTTCGGATGCTCGGGCATTCCGGGCGACTGGATGGAGCAGTTGAAGGGACGACCTCTCATCGAAAAGTCATTCCCAACGTTACTCACCGCAGCTCCTTCGTGATTCGGCGTCCCGGAGGCTACAATGGGGAGCCCGCCCCAACCCGCCTCCCACACAGCTAATCCCTGCCCGAATTCATGATACGTCCGTTTGCAACCCTCGGTCTGTTCAAGCGAGGGACAGTGATTCTCGGTTTGGCATGGGGTCTCTGTGTGACAGCCGACGTGCCAGCGGCGGATTCGAACGACGCCGACACGGTCGACTTCGCAACGGAGATCCGACCGATCCTTGCGGACGCTTGCTTCCAGTGTCACGGACCTGATGAAGAATCGCGGGCGGCGGACCTTCGACTGGATGTGGAAGAGGACGCGGCGTGGGTTCTCAAGCCGGGAGACTCCGGTGCAAGCGAGTTGATCGCACGTGTGCTTGAGACGGACACCGAATTGGTCATGCCGCCTCCGGAAACCGGCAAGACGCTTACGAAAAAGCAAATTGATCAGCTGCGAAAGTGGATCGATCAAGGTGCCGGCTACGAAGCCCATTGGGCATTCGAGACACCTGTTCGGCCGAGCATCCCCGCCACCTCACAGGACGACTGGGTGATCAATCCGATCGATGCTTACGTCGCGCGAAAGCTGGATGCCAATGGCCTCTCGCCCTCAAGCCGAGCCAGTGCCCCCGCTCTGATTCGGCGGCTGTACCTGGACCTCATCGGTCTTCCGCCAACACCGCGGGAATTGCAAGTCCACGTCGAAGCCATCGCCAGCGGTGACGAAGCGGCTTATCAGACTTTGGTTCAGTCGCTTTTGGATTCACAACATTATGGAGAGCGTTGGGGGCGTGTCTGGTTAGATGCCGCACGTTATGCGGATTCCGATGGGTACGAAAAAGACAAGCCGCGGACCGCATGGTTTTACCGCGATTGGGTCATCGAGTCCCTCAACGAAGATCGTCCCTACGACGATTTTCTCATTCGCCAAATCGCCGGCGATCTGCTTCCCGACGCCACGCAAGATGACCATGTTGCGACGGGGTTCCTTCGTAATTCAATGGTCAACGAGGAAGGCGGCGCGGATCCCGAGCAGTTTCGCATGGAGGCGATGTTTGATCGAATGGATGCGATCGGCAAAGCGGTCCTGGGTATCACCGTTCAATGTGCGCAGTGCCACACGCACAAATACGACCCGCTGCAGCACGAAGAGTACTACGGGATGATGGCGTGTCTGAACAACACCCACGATGCAATCATCAGTGTGTACGACGATGCCGAGCAGGCTCAGCGAGAGAGGTCTCTTGAGAGTATCGAGTACCTGGAGTCGGAGTTGAAGTCCTTGGTGCCCGACTGGAAGACTCGCGTCGAGGCTTGGGCGGAGCAGCAGGCGGCACGCACGCGACCGCGTTGGAAACCACTCGAGCTGAACTTTCTCGATCGTTCGCTTGGCGGATCAAAGTTCTTACCGCAGGAAGACGGCTCTTTCTTATGTCAGGGCTACGCGCCGACAAACTTCAAGCCGCAAGGAACGACTGACTTTCATGGGAAGCGACTCACCGGTATTCGCCTCGAATTACTTCGTCATCCCAACCTCCCTCGCAGCGGTCCCGGGCGCAGTGTTGATGGAACATGGGCGCTCAGCGAACTTTCCGCCAGCATTCAACTTTCGGGTGAACCCGGCAAGACCATTCCGATCAAGTTTGTGCGTGCCTTTGCCGATCGGTCACCGGAGCCGGCGCCCCTGAAGTCTCGTTACGACAATCGAAAGAAGTCGAAACGCGTGACCGGAGGAGTGGAATTCGCGATTGATGGGAATGAGAAAACGGCTTGGACCAACGAAGTCGACTCGCCACTGGCAAACACCGATCAGGTTGCATTTTTCGAGTTCGAAGAGCCGATCGAGATTCCCGACGGCCAGTACGCGATCGTCACGGTTTTTCTGGCACAGCGTCACGGCGGATGGAATAGTGACGACAACCAGACGTTTAACATCGGTCGCTTTCGTGTTTCCGTCACGGGTGATCCTCTTCCCTCCGAAGCCCCACTTCCCATCGCAGTGCGGGATGCATTGCGAAGGCCTTTCGGCGAGTGGACGGAGGGCGACCAGCGAACGGTTTTCACGCACTGGCGAGAAGGCCTGAATGCGGAAACCAGCACCATCGACGAACCGACGCTCGCGCAGGTGGCCCGCATCAATCGAGCGATCGCCGGTGCTTGGGCCGCACACCCACTCGGCAGTACACAGTTGACGCTCCAGCAGCGTGATTCGGCGCGGCAGACCTTCCTGCTCAATCGAGGTGATTTTCTTAGTCCCGAGCATGAAGTCACGCCGCATGTGCCTGCGTTTCTCCATGCGTTTCCTGATTCCGGTGAACCCGCTCGCTTGCGACTGGCAAGGTGGCTGGCATCGGAACAGTCTCCGACGACCGCTCGCTCGATCGTGAATCGGATTTGGCAAAGCTACTTTGGGACGGGCCTCGTCGAAACCAGCGACGACTTGGGAACGCAAAGCACGCCGCCTTCGCATCGGCAGTTGCTCGACTATCTGGCGATCGAACTGATGGAAAACAACTGGAGTCTCAAACACCTGCATCGCTTGATCGTCAGTTCGGCAACCTACCGTCAGTCGTCCGCAGTGACACCTGAGTTGCTCGGGCAAGATCCCTACAACCGCTTGCTGGCGAGAGGGGCGCGATTTCGAGTCCCCGCCGAAACAGTTCGCGATCTCACCCTCGCCGCCAGCGGACTGTTGAGCCGCGAGATCGGCGGCCCGAGTGTTTACCCGCCAGCGCCGGCGTTCCTGTTCAAACCGCCGGTTAGCTACGGTCCCAAGGTCTGGGACGAGGATAAAGACGAACAACGATACCGTCGAGCTCTCTACACGTTCCGGTTTCGAAGCGTTCCGTATCCAATGCTGGAGAATTTTGATGCCGTGCCGGGTAACTTGTCCTGCGTTCGTCGCAGTCGATCCAACACGCCGATGCAGGCACTGACGGCTTTGAACGAGCCTTTGTTCCTTGAATGTTCGATTGCGATGGCGAACCGTTTATTGGAGGCATCACCAGCGAACCGTCGCGATGCGGATCGATTGCAGGATGCCTTTGTTCGATGTGTCGCAAGGAAGCCGACTGAGAAAGAGGCGGGAATTCTGCTCGACTATCTCAACGACCAAAAGACGCGGCTCGGCAACGGCGAACTCGATGCCGATGAAATCCTTGTTGCCGGTTCTCAGCTGGACCTTGGTCCGTTCGATAGGAATTCTCTTGCGGCTTGGTCGCTCGTCTGCCGAGTGATCCTGAATCTCGACGAAACGATTACCCGACAATAACGCTTCAAGTTGATTGATGTTTAGCAATATGAATCGAACGCTCGACGAGTCTCCGCGGCCATTGGCCCAGACCCACGATGGTGGACCGCCGGAATCGAGTCTTTCGCGGCGCTGGTTTCTACGCGACTGCGGACTCGGGCTCGGATCGATCGCCGCCGCACAGTTAATGGCCGATGAGGCTCGCGCGGCAGATCGCTCCGATCCTTTGGCCGTTCGTCAGCCTCATTTCCCAGGCAAGGTCAAGAACGTCATCTTCTTGTTCATGGCCGGTGCGCCGAGCCACCTTGAGTTGTTTGACAACAAGCCTCAGCTCGCAAAGTTTGACGGGACATTGCCGCCCGCGGATCTGCTGGACGGTTACCGCGCGGCGTTTATCAACCC
>JBCBOO010000284.1:0-8349 GCA_039821235.1 Planctomycetota bacterium | reverse complement strand
GATCGGTGTGCGAATCCCGCCTTCGTAGGGCGTCTGTTTACTGCGTGCCGCGTACTTTTTGCTGTTCGGATCTTGGATCCATCCATTGTCGGTGAGATAAATCACAAGCGTATTGTCATCCAAACCTCTCTCGTCCAGCGAACGCATCAGTTCGCCTGTTGTCTCATCGAACCACTCGCACATTGCGTAGTACTTGGCGATGGATCCGGGACGTCCTTCCTTGTACTTGTCGAAAAGTCGTTTTGGGGGCGTGTGCGGCGTGTGTGGTAAAAACGGCGCGTACCATAGAAAGAAGGGCTTCTCCTCTTGGACGGCTAAGTCAAGAAATTCGTTGATCGGTCCGATGCCTTTTCGACCGATCACCAACCCGTCGTCGCCATGACGTCCACCACGCTGAGGGAATCCTCGCGTCATGCCGTGCGTGAAACCGGCGTTTTGGTAACTGCCTTCCCAGAGCTTTCCACTCTGGTGGCTCAAGTAGCCGACTTCGGCAAGCTTCTTGGGGAGTGAGTCAAAACGATCAAGTTTTGCGATCAATGCGGCGCAGCGTTCTTGATAAAGTCGCGAACCGCGCTCGGCGTATTTTGGCGAAGGGTCGTTACCGGTGATTCCGTGAACGGACGCAAACTGTCCGGTCAATAGGGTTGCCAGCGAGGGGCGACAGAGTGCGGTCGGAACATACCCACGTGGAAACAGAGCGGATTCGGAGGCGAGCCGGTCTAAATTGGGCGTTTTGATATCAGGGTGCCCCATGAATCCATAATCCGTCCACGCCATATCGTCACTCAACAGCAAAACAATGTTGGGTGGCTTCGCGACGACGCGAGTGGGGAGGACACCTGCGATCAGGACGGCGATTCCGAAGGCGACAACGGTGCGGGAAAGCGTCTTCATGTTGAATGTCAATCGAGTCGACTAGCTGACGGAAGTGGCGGTGGTTTCGGCAATGAGTTCGACGACCACCCCTTTGAACGCCGGTGTTCGGCTTTGCGGATCGGCGTGACGGGCGACCAGCACGTTTGATTCGGGGTAGTACATCAACGCATTGCCGCTGCGAATGGAGGGATACGCCCTGGCAAGGATGCCGTTCATCTCACCGGTTTCGCTGCGAACGGTGACGGGTTGGTCGTGTTCCAGCCCGAATCGTTTAATGTCATCCGGATGCAACAGGATAACGTCTCGGCGGTCCTGGTTGCGGTAAAGATCCTCTTCCTCGTACACGACCGTGTTGAATTGCCCCTCGCTCCGGACGGTCATCAGCCGAACATGATTGTTCTCGGTCCCTTTCAGATCGGGAATTCGGTGACAATGCAATGCACCGCGACCGTCTGGCGTCTTGAAGGTGGGCTCGTGGAAAGTTCTCCCGTCGATTTGAAACTCTTCCTTGGTCTTGTCGATTTCGGCGAGTTTTTCATAGCCGGGGACAACCGCGGCGATCCACTTGCGAATCGTCGACGGTTGTTGAAGGTCATCCCAGTCGACGCCGGGGGCGTCAGGGAGAAGGCGTTTTCCAAGCGTTGCGATCACCGAGACTTCACTTCGCGGGCCCGGCAGACGTGACGGTCCACCGTCGCTCATGCGAACGTAGTTGAACATCGACTCTTGAGTCGTTGGCACGGGCTCTTCATCGCGGGCCAGTACCGGCAAGACGATCGTATCTCGTGCGAGGCCGTGTGCGTGGCCCGTGTTCATGGTGGTATTCATCATCACCATGAGGTCGAGATTTGAGAGGGCCTTGTCGGCAAAGGTCGCATCGGGATTGGCGCCGAACAAATTGCCTCCCAAACAAAAAGCCGCCTTGATCGTTCCTGCTTCAGCGGACTCCATACAATCGAGCGTGTCTTTGCCCGGCGTGGTCGGCAACTGCACGTTGAATTTGTCTTGCAGTGCATCGAAGATTTGTTGCTGTAACTTCGGCGTGACCCCGACCGACCCGATTCCTTGAACATTGCTGTGCCCACGGATAGGCATCAAGCCGCTACCAGGTTTCCCGACCATGCCGCGTGCGAACGCAAGGTTGGCGATCGCCTGCACGTTCTCAACGCCGTGCGCGTGATGGGTGATCCCCATCGTCCATGAGAAAACGCAGCGTTTGGATTCGGCATAGAGCTTCGCGATCGTCTCGATTTCGCTGCGCGCGACACCTGACTTGGATTCGATTTCTTGCCACGAGAGATCATCAATCGCGGCGAGCCATTCGTCCGTGCCCGATGTGTGGTCGGTCAGGAATTCGCT
The DNA here is from genome assembly GCA_039821235.1 of Planctomycetota bacterium. Classification (GTDB taxonomy): domain Bacteria; phylum Planctomycetota; class Planctomycetia; order Pirellulales; family Pirellulaceae; genus Stieleria. The sequence continues at coordinate 6,114 of JBCBOO010000284.1, read as the reverse complement.
GTCAAATCCATCCCGCTGTTTGGTCGCCTTTGCGATTCCCCACAGCAATGCGAGGTCACCACCGATGTGTGGCTGAATGTAGTGGCTGGCGACTTTGGTACCGAGCAGCAGTGAGACGGGGTCGCTTGGTACGCGGAATTTGACCAGGCCCGTTTCCAGGACCGGGTTGATCACCACGACTTTCCCGCCCGAACGTCGAACACGCATCAGGCTGGTCATCAAGCGGGGATGGTTGCTGGCCGGATTACCACCAATCACGAACACCAGGTCCGCGTTCTCGAGATCGTCCAGAACGATCGTCGCGGTGCCGGTACCGACACTCGATTTCAGGCCAACGCCGCTTGCTTGGTGGCAGTAGTAGCTGCAATTGTTGACGTTGTTGGTGCCATAGATTCTGGCCAAGAGTTGCAACAGGAATCCGGCTTCGTTGCTGCTACGACCGCTGAAGTACCAGAACGTCTCGTCCGCCGGCAGCGCTGACAACTTGCTCGCGATCGCATCGTACGCCTCTTGCCATGTAATCACTTCATAGTGCGTCGCGCCCTCACGGTAGCGAATCGGATGAATGAGGCGACCGAGTGACTCAAGTTCTCGCGGGCTAAGCCGCTTCAACTCCTCGATCGAATTCTGCTTCCAGAAATTCGGATCGATTCCGGGCTGCATGTCGGCGACCATCGCCTGCATGCTCTTCTTGCAGACTTCGAACGAATGGCCAAGTTCGTTGACCATGCCTCCTTTTTGGCCACCCATTCCGACGGCGCACGTCTTACAACTGTTGCGGGTTCGCAGTGCCTTGAAAAGCTTGAGCACACCACCCGCTTCGCGTCCCTTCTTGACGGTGTACCAAATTGCGCGGAAGCCTCCGCCACTGCTCACCTTCACGACCGTTCCCTTGAATTAAAGAATGCGACTCTCGAGAGACACATCCTATCACGGCGACCGACGAGTGCGAACCGCCGCGGGATTCCCAGCAGCGTCAATCCCTCACAGCAGATCTTCCTTTTCCAGGATCTCGCGGTATTGATCGCGTTCTCTGCGGGTGGCTTCGAGGTCGAAGACGAGGTACTTCATATCGAGCCGGAGTTGTGACAGTGCCTCTTGAACCAAGTTCAAAATGCGACGTCGCCGTGTGCTGCACTCGATCGCTCGCAGGAGCGCCGGAGCGACGGTGTCGCGATAACGAGGGGGCAGGGCGTCGATCGCGGCGGACAACTCACGAAGCTCTTGCGGGACTTCGTCATTGGTTTCCTTGTTCGATCCGATCGTCGACTTTTGCATGCGCCAGGGCTCCGAGGAGTGGTTTCAGAAAGAAGATTGCTTTGCGTGCCTCCATTGCATTGCCGGTGCCGAATCCGTCCTGGAATTCCCTTTTGCAGCGTAACTGCTTTTTCGGCAAAGACTTAGGTTGATTGCTCGATGAGCGATGTCAAAAGGAAACGGTGAAATATTTCAACACCGGTTCGTCTTGGCTTGGCCACCTAAATCTTGGTACACCAACGTTTTACGTGTCGAGGAACGGGTTGCGACGTGATGTGGATTTTTTGCAACATCGTCGCGTCGACCGAACGCTCTGTTCACGAGTTCTGGCGGATAATGGCCTGCTTGCCGCAGTCCCCATCGCGTCGCAATCACTTGGAACCCGTCGATGCGGTGGATTGTTCGAGAATCTGACACCTGGGTCAATGAGCGATGGATGCTAACTTCCGTGTCCCGCCGATTCGCCGGTCGGTCATTCCGTCTTGGCAAAGCTTTCCGGCGAAACTCCAAACGAAACAAATGGCGGCCTGGACTGCTGGACTGAGTCTTCTTTTGGGGTTGCTCCTCGCCGAGGCGGCACATGCCGATCTGTTTGATGCGTTGGACGCTTATCCACCTCGTTGGCGTTTGGACACTTCCGATTGCGAGGCCCGAGTCTTGGAGCACATCAACGATTCCGGTGGTGGTGTCGACGGAAAAGGATGCGAGCGTTTTACGATCGATGCACGCTTGGGAAGCCAGGTGATTCTGCTCTATTCCATCGAGCCTTCCCATCCTTTGGACGATTTGGTCGCACAGCTTTCATTGATGAGTGCACGCGGAGGCGCGCGAGTCGGCTTGCGTGTCCGTTATCCCTACTCACGCGACAGTGAGACAGGTCGACCGATCTCCACGATCGTCTACGGAGGATCATATGATCGCCCGGGAAAGTATCAGTCGCTCGGCGTCGGCAGCATTGAAAGCGACTTGCGGGTCAAGACGGCGAAGCTGAGGATGGAGTTGGGTCGCGACGTTGACTTAACGGATCCCTATGTCGATGCGATCGCCATCAACGCCTACAGCGGACCAGGGAAAACCACGCTTCGGATTGACTCGCTTTCCGCACGTGGACTTGTTCCTGCCGGACAGAATGGGCACATCGCTTCGTTGCCCGACCTGAACCCCAAGGCGTCAGCGTCGCCGAGACCGAATCGAAAGGGAGATGGATCATCGACCGTCCGGTTAAAGCAGCGATCGTCATTGATCACCGGGACGCGTGATCCGTTTCCCGGTGGCGAGACGCTCCGCATTCTCGAGCACCGCGGCGAACCATTGGCATGGGTGCGATCTCTCGGATTCGATGCTGTCTTGCTTTCGTCTCCGCCGACCGATGCAATCCTACGGGAAGCGATTCAGTCGCAGATGTTGATCTACGCGCCGCCACCGACTTCACCGGATCCGAGGATAAGAACGTTACTGGACCCCGTTGCAGCTTGGTACTTGGGAGGCGGGATCGCGCTCGACCGTCGACGCCTTCAACAGACCGATTCGACGATCAATCGCCTGAACCAATTTCCGGAAATCTGGAGGCGGCCAGTCGTCATCGCCCCGGTCGAGTCCTGGGCCGACTACGCCGAACTCGCGGGCGGGCAAGTCTGGGATGCCGCTTTGCGATCCCGGCGTGTCTCCGCGTCAGAGCAGTCGGAGTTGTTTGCCAAGAGACGCCGGAAGACCGGCAACCGAGTCGGTTTGGCTGTCGCGATTCATTCTTCCTGTCCTGATGAGATGCGATTGATGAATCAGGCGATTGAGTCCAGCTTGGGAGTGCCAGAGCCAGGCTTGTTCCATTGGCACTCGATGATGACACAACTGATGGGCGCACTCGAACAGACACCCGAAGCGATCCTGTTCCGTTCCAGCGATTCACTTGCGACGGGCACGATGATTGCCCAGCAACGCTCGATGGCGCTCAGCTATCTCAATCGTCTGATCGCCTCGATATCACCCTGGCTTGCGACGTCAACATTCTCGGGGGTGCTTCCGGTGGAAGGCAGCAACTACCGTTGTTCCGTTCTGGAAAGCGAAGGCGACCAGTTCTTGATTGTTACTTCCCAGGCCAACTTCGGTGAACAGACGTTGGCCGGCGACGGTGGATCGATCTCGCTCGAATTGCCGCCCGAGTATCGCGGGAGGACGATTTGGCGACTCACCGGGTTCCGGTCGGAACGCTTGGTGCCTGAGTCTTCTTCGCAGGGACTGCGTCTGCAGATTGTCTCTCCCGACGTGTCAGAAGTCTTGGCGGTCAGCCGAGACGCTTCGCTTGGAACCCGCTTGGACCGCTCGGCGGGACGCTTCATCGCAAAGGCGGCGGCCGACCGCTGGCAGCTCGCACTGGAGCATCTTCGTCGATGTCGCGAGGACTGGAATCAGGCTACGATTTCCGGAGCAACAGATTCCATTTCGCCGGTCGAACTATTAACCGTCGCCCAGCAAACGCTCGGTGATGCGGAACGGCTTTACCGAGCCGGCGAATGGTCGGAGGTCCTGCGACTGGCACGGCGAGCCGACGCTTGGGTGTCGAGGGCAAACGTTCAATTGACACAAGCCTTGCGTCCAAAGGACGCTGCCGGGCAACCGCTCGCGTATTGCAGTTGTCCGCCCATCGATCAGGGACACGCGATGCTCCAGGCGACCTGGTCTCCGGTCATGTCGGACGATGGCTGGAGCGATAACCTACTTGCAACCGGCGGACTGGATTCCCCGTCCGTGTTGACTCAATCGGGATGGACATTCGCATCCCGGAAAATGAATCGTGCCGTGAGTGACGCGCGTTGGATCGGGCGAGGGTATTTTGATGGAAAGGGCGCCGTTCGCCTGTCAGCGGCATCAACGATTTCAGAGCCGCTCGGTGGAGGATACGAAGGTACCGTCGCAATGTTTTCGAGTCCTCCCGTTGCCGCCAAGGAACGTTCGACTGTTCGCGTTGATGTGATGGTGGAAACGATCGGATTCGACCAACCGGATCAGGGCGTCTTGGTCTACGACAGCGTCGGTGGTCAAGAACTGGGAGTCTTGGTGCGGGGCGCATCGCGTTGGACTCCCGTTCGCCTCTACAGACAAATGGAAGAGGCCACACCGGTGCAAGTCTTCTTCGAAGTCATCGGTGACGGAGAAGCAACGATCGATGAAGTTCAAATTCGGGCTTGGCAACCTGAGGCGCTCGAACCACTGCCGCTGATCCCGATCGTCCGCTAAGACTCCGTTATTCGGGCGTTAGCATTCGAATCCAAGGCGACGCGAGCCCGACGATCCCCATCAACAAGAGCAACCCAAGCGTGACACGCCGCAGCCGTTCACGCCCGAGCCAGTTGCCGGCTTTGAGTCCCAGATAGGTGACGACCAGTAACATCGGAATCGAAGCGAGCGCCACCGTCGCCGATTGAAACAGCCTCGGTCCAAAGTAGAACAGCAGCACAGCGATCGCCGGTCCGACACTGATCAAGTACATGCCGAAGAGGAATCCACGAACCTGCCGCGTTGTCCAGTTGTGAGCCGTGACCCAAAACACCATTGCCGGACCGCCCATGCCAACGAGCCCCTGCAAGAAACCCGAAATCGGAAACGCGATCCAAGCCCAAATGGACGCGATTTTTTCACGAGGTTGAACTCGAAAGAGAATCGTCGCCACAGTGACCGCCAGCACGACGCCACCGACAAACTGACGAATTCGCTCGCTCGGAAAACTCTGCTCCACCCAGTCCAGCGTCAGGACTCCGACGGGAAAGAACGTGAGACGCCCCATTCCCGGCCAAACAAGTTTTTTGGGTTCGATTGAATCTCTCAACGAGTAAACGCCAAACGCATTTTGCGGAACCGTCGCAACCAACAAGGCAACACTGGCTTCCGGAATCGTGAAACCAAGAAACAAGAGTGAGGGCACGATCAATAATCCTGCCGCAAAACCTGCTGCCGACTGAACAAAGATTCCGACGCAAAGCGTGATGACAATGTACAGACTGCCGTTGACGAAACCGGTTGATGGGATCGTCAGACTCGCTTCGGCCGCCGCCGCAATCACGCTTCGTCGGGCGCGGCAGACGTCGATTTCGGATTCAGCGATCCCGATTCGAACTCCTTGAGCAGTCGGTCCAGGATTCCGTTGACGAAACGGGGGCTGTTTCGATCACCGTATCGTTTGATCAGGACAACGGCTTCGTTAACGGCAACGCGTCCCGGTGTATCGGAATGCAGGATCTCAAATCCAGCCATTCTCATCACGTTGCGGTCCGTGATCGCCATCCGAGAGAGCGCCCACCCTTTTGCCAGACGGGACAAATGGGAGTCAATTTCGTCGCGATGCAGCAAGGTTCCAGCCAGGAGCTTTTCCGAAAAAGCCGTCAACGCGGTTCGGCCCTGTAGTCGAGACTTGATGAATGCTCGAGCGTTTTCGGGCGTTCGCGGCTCGTTGACATCTGACTCATAGAGCAGCTGCAAAACGATTTCGCGTGCACGACGGCGGTTCGACATCTCGGTGGCTCTCGACCGCCAGTGGCGGGATGGGAAGGGGGCAGGGAAGCGGCACGTCCGGTCGACACCGAGACCATGGGAGTAGCGATACTCGCCTCCGCGAAACAAATTGTAGAAGTATCCCGGTCAGGCGCCGACTCGGGGGCCAAGGGATGAGCCGCCAACATTGCGAGGTGACGTCCAGCCCAGAACTCCCTGGAATTCCGTCTCGAAAGACAGGTTGACGGATCAGGGGGGAGAAAGATAATCTTCGAACTCAATGAGGCGTTCGCCTCAGGCCCCGGGGGTATAGCTCAGTTGGGAGAGCGACGCGCTGGCAGCGCGTAGGTCATCGGTTCAAGTCCGTCTACC
>JBCBOO010000283.1:0-8383 GCA_039821235.1 Planctomycetota bacterium | reverse complement strand
CTTGGTTGCTTTCCAGGGTTCGTCGTCTATTTGTCCTGGATGAATGAACTGGATCAGTACGGGTATGTTCTTCCGCTACTTCTCAGCCTGATTGCACTCGTTCTTTTCCGTTGGGACTACCGTCTCCGCATGCCGACGCGAGCGTTGTCCTACGGGTTTCTTGCAGCGTCTCTGGTCACTGGCTTATTTGCAGGCTACCGAGCCTCACCATGGTTTTCTGCAATCGCGATTGCGTTTGCGAGTTTGGCTTGGCTCTCCTCACACGAGTCGTCGGACCAACCGAAACAACGCCTCACGTATCTCGGCGTGCTCTTGCTGATGCTGATTCGGCTACCGTTGAATTTAGACGTCTGGCTGGCATCCGGGCTCCAACGATTGACTTCTCGGATCAGCAGTTCGGTCCTGGATGCGCTCGACATTACCCACTACCTTCGGGGCAACGTCATCGAGTTGCCTGGCGGAACGCTTTTCGTCGAAGAAGCGTGCAGTGGCGTTCAGTCTTTGTTCACGGTGCTCTTTCTGGCCTGTTTGTGGGTCGCGTTTCGAAAGCGTCCCCTTGCGGCGGTTCCAGCCTATTTGGCCGCTGGCATCGCCTGGGCGATGGTTATGAACGTGATTCGCATTGTGACGGTTTCGATCGCGCAAGAGTGGTACGCATCGGATCTTTCAAGCGGCACACCGCACGAGATACTCGGGTGGATTTGTCTGGCGATTGCGATCTTGATGATGATGTCCACTGACCGACTGTTGCGTGTGATCTTTTATCCGGTACCGCCGGACGAAGCGGGGCAGCTTGGGAACCCGGCGGCACGCTGCTGGAACTACGCTGTTTCCTTTGGCGTTCCGCAAGACCAGGCATCCGAAGATGTAGAAGACGTCCTGCCGTCCAACGAATCGGCTTTGGCGGGATCCGTCCCCAAGGCGTTGGTCACCGCTTGTGTTTTGTCATGCCTGATCAGCGTCTCGTTGAGTTACCAGGTTGTCGTCGGCCGTTTTGGTGAAATCGCGAATGCAGCCGATCGGAGTTTGCTGTGGGAGCCGGACGCGGATCTGCTGGCGACAACCGCCTACGCGCCCGCCGTTTCGGACTATCAGGTGCTAAGAGGAGCAAACAGTAAGCAGCTCGGGCATCACGCGGACGTCTGGACAGTTGTGGTCGACGGGATGCTGGTCCGAGTTGCCATTAGCCAGCCTTACCCGGAATGGCATGACATGCGGTGGTGCTACACCGGCGATGGCTGGCAAGTGAATCAGTGGAATGCCGCTCTCGAGTCGGCCGGTGCAAGCGAAACGGACTGGATCATCTCGCGAGCCGAACTCATACGTGAGAACGGTCAATTCGGAACACTCCTCTTCTCGGGAATGAACAGTGACGGGGATCCACTTGAACCACCGATGATTGGCCTGAGTTCCATGTTGGGCAATCGCATCAAGGACCGACAGAGCCTGGCCAGCCAAACGATCATGCTGCAACTGTGGACCGAATCGGCGAGTCCATTGTCCATGAAGCAATTCGATCGCCTGGTGGAGTTTTTCGGCGCATTCCGAACACGCGCGAAAAACAACTTGACAGGCCACGCGACTCTTGAGATGCCGACTCGTTCCGTCACGCTGGTTGAGGAACGGGGGATCTTGCGATGAGATACGTTCACCTTTTCATTCGCCGAATCCGAAACGCCTACCGCACGGTTGCGTCAATTCCGGCGCAGCTCGACCTGTTCGATCGCTTGGTGGCACTGTTTGCATTCCCGCAACACAAATGGGCACGAAGACTTCGGCAGCAACTTTCGGATGAGTCTCAAGAGCTGACTTGGCGGGACTGGTTGAACCCGATTTGTTGGACGGGTTGGAGCGTACGATTCCTGTTTCAATGGTTGGCGACTCGCCCCTATTTGTCACTTGCACCAGCCATTCCTGCGGTGCTGGTAGTGATTCTCATGCTGGCTACCGTTGTCAGTGTGCTTCGGCGCGACGAGGTGGCGACGCAAACGGTTTACCTCGACAAGCTTCGCGACGCCATTCAGACGAACGAAACCTCGCTTGCGTCGGTTGCCGCACAGCGTCTCTTGCAGATCGATCCCGAGAATCTGGAGCACCAGTTCCAACTGGCATTGCTGGACGAAGAACTTGGGAAATTCGATTCCGCGCGGACCGCAATGGTTCGCCTGGGACTGCAGTCCGAATATGGTCCCGCCGCTCTTTGGTTGTTGCGAGTACTCGTTTATCAAATCGATCCGAGTGATACGAAGCAACTTGAAGACGACACGGCTAAACTTCAACGCCGGCAAGAGTGGACCGAAGACGAGAGGAAGCTCTGTCATCGGTGCGCGACCATTGCGATCACACAGTTGTCGGCGAAACGATCCGACTATGCAAAACGGGTCTACGCGGAATTCTTGAGTTCAATTGGAAACTCCAGCGACGCCTTGCGACTGTACCAATCCATCGCGCGGTCTGACCCAAGTGTCGCCTTAGAAGCCGCTCGAATTGCCGCCCAGGCAAATGACTACAACGCTGCGCAACAATTTGCTCAGTCGGCTCTTCAGCACCTGGAGCCAAAATTTCTCGCAAATCCGACGTCGGTCGACCTTCGAATCGCTGTCGCTCAGGCGATGGTGCTCGATGAGCAAGACGACGAAGCATACCGTCTCGTTGTTGAAGGCATGCAGAACAGCTCGGACCCGAGACTCCCGATGGCAGCCGGAGAGGCGTTGATCTTTAAAGCGGAGCGGTTGCGCAGAAACATCGGGAGTGACGAAACGCTACTGAAGCGAGCTCAGTTGCTTCTTGAAGCGCTCAAGTTTGCTCCGAATAGTCCGTATGTCATGCAGTCGATTGTGCAGTTGGCGATCGAATGTGGGGACGCCGATGACGAAAAGTTGCAGCGGGTACGCCAGGCGCTGCTCAGCGGAGTGTCCCCTGCTGCAATGCACTTTATCGAAGGAACGGTGTTGCTCATGGCAGGCGACACCGAAGCGGCGCAACAGCATCTCGAGCTCGCCATGAAAGATGGAACCTCGGTGCAAAGCAACGACATTGCGGGACTCTTTAACAACTTGGCCGTCGCGCTGAGCCAATCCAGCACTGAACAGTTGCCCCAAGCCCTTCGCTTTGCCGAGGAAGCCCTTCGCCGGCTTCCAAACCACCCGTTTCTTCTGGAAACGAGAGGTCAAATTCATCTGAAGATGAAAAACTACCAGGACGCGATTTCGGATCTCGAAGGTTCCCTAGCCGACCCAAGAATGCGTGAGCTTGCCCACACGGGTCTTGCAAAGGCGTATGCGGCGCTGGGGATCGAAGATCTGGCGGAAGAGAACCTGGAAAAGGCACAGCAGTACGGCACTCCTGCTGGCGAGTAATTCGCAGGTTGCCGACGCTTTATCCCCCGTTCGTCTGGGCGGGGCATCGCCAGAACGTGTATCATCACGTCTCTCGCGACTTCTTTATTGACACCACTCTGGTGGCGCTCGCTATTAGACGCAGCGGCGGAACGCAAGTTCCATTTCTCAGACTTCTTTAATTCTTTTGCTCAGTTGCTAGATTTGCAGGTTGTCTGGGTGATGCCGGGAAGCGATTATTCGGCCTGGGTAACCTATTGGTATTGGATGACGGGAAGCCCGAAATTGCTTATAAGAGCAGAAGGAGAAATCGACGCTCAGGCCTAGGCAGCCTGTAGGATTGTGAGGGAACTCCCTCGTCCTGATTTCTCCCCATAGTTCATGCAAGCTTCTGTTTGTGAACTAACCTCGTGGTTTTACCCACGATCGGCTCGCTTCCTTTCACGGTCAACACATTTCGATGCTGGATCAAAACCACGTCTCTTCGAAGTCCCTCGATCGAGATCGTTTGCATTCGAACAACTCGGATCAACATGTCGGCGGAGAAAACATTCTCTCCGTTATGTGGCGATTCAAATGGTTGCTGCTCGCATTCGCTTCCTGTGGAATCTCAATTGGCTATTGGTTCTACACCCAAAAGCCCACGACGTATCGTGCGACGACGCAGTTGCAATTCAAAAGCGATACACCGTTGACGTTGGATGCCACCACGGGCGCGATCAGCGGAGGAATTCCGAGCGGCAATTTGATGCAGTCTTTGGTGACGAGTAATTCGATCATCGATCGTGTGGTCGAAAACCCGGACCTGACGTCCATTCCTTCGTTGCAGGGCAAATCGAAGAAGCGACTCGCAAGCCTGATTCGAAACGGAGTCAAGTTTCAGACGTTGACCGATGAGAAAGACTCTCGCGATCGCATGATCGCCATGCTGAACTTTGACGGTCTTGACCCGCAAGTCTGTGTCGCGGCTGTCGATGCCTTGAACATTGCGATTCGAGATCAATTTGAAGCGGATCGAAAGAGCACGATTGATGAGTTCCAAGAGTTACTCAATGACGCGAAACGCAAGTTCTTTGAGGAGCAAACGCAGCTCGAATTGGAGTACCAGACTTTTCGGGACGAAGTGAGTCTGGAATACGATTCGGAAGGCCGCGCAATCAATCCTTTTCGTGAGCAGCAATACCTTTTGCAAACTTACCGAACAGAGCTGGAGCAAAAACAGAGGGAACTGAAGAGCGAACTGAGATTCGCTCAGAGTACCGTCGAGCGTCACAAGGACCCTGTCTTGGCTGCTCAAATCATCGGTCAACTGAGTGGTGTCATTGATGAATTTGACCAGATCCGAGCGGCGGCTCGTCCCGTGGATCTTGCAACAAACGACATCGAGCTGCAGAAGTATGAGATTGAAAAGTCGCTGATACCGCTCGAAGTGCGACGTGAACAACTTGAGGTTCGTTACGCAAAGTCGCACCCGGAAGTACAAGCCATCACGACACAGATCGAGAGCTCACAGAAGAAGCTCAATGAACTGTCACAACAGATTGCTGATCGACGAGAAGAGCTTCAAGCTCAAACGCAAACGACCGACTTGAATGAACGTGCCCAACAGATTCGCGAAAAGCGAGCCCGCGATGCCGTGATTGCATACGTCAATGGATTGCAAGAGAGGCTTTCCGTGGCACAAGAAGACCTCGATGATTTGGACAAGAAGATCAGTGCTCAGAAGAGCGATGCGGACAAACTCAAGAACGCAGAAGACAAGAACGCGTCTTACCTTCGGCAACTCGAGAGCATCAAGGGTCTCGGGAATCAGCTGGAGAATCAACTCGCCGCACTCAACTTGGCTGACGTCAGCGGTGGTATTAGCGTGGAAGCGCTCTTGGATACCGGACAGGCCTACGTGACCGGCCCTGATCTGAAGAAAGATCTGATCGTATTCGGATTGGCGGGACTGGGACTGGGCGCGCTGCTTTCCGTGCTCTTTGAGTTTACCGCCAAGATGTTCCGAAGTGCGGAAGAGGTTCAACGTGAGTTGCGTGCTCCGGTTCTTTCACACATCCCACTTGATGAGGCCCGGCCGCAGATCGGAAAGGAAGTGGTTGATCCGGCACTCGCGAAGCTGGACGAAAAACTGGCAGTCGTCCATCGACCGTACTCGCCGTCGGCGGAGGCCGTTCGTGGTGTTCGTACTTCGTTGCTGTTTGACCACCGCAAATACGGCAGCAAGGTCTTTCAGGTGACCAGCCCGCTTCCGGGTGATGGGAAAAGCACGCTAACGGCCAACTTGGGTTGCTCGGTAGCCCAGGCGGGCAAACGCACGCTTCTGATCGACTTGGACTTGCGAAGCCCTCGTCTCTCGCTTCGATTCAACTTCGAAGCCGAAACCGGCCTGACGAATGTGCTCAACGGTGAACTGGCTCCCGCTGAAGCCGTTCATCAAACTCCCATTGAAAACCTTGATATCCTTCCCTGTGGCCCCTTGCCCGCCAATCCGGCCGAGGCGTTGTCGCTCGCGGAGATGGGTGAGATCTTTAACTGGGCTCGCGAACACTATGACTGTGTGATCGTCGACACCCCGCCGCTTTTGATGGTCAGCGACCCCGCCGTTGTCACGACCTATGTCGATGCGGCATTGATGGTGATTCGAATTCGACGCCGCAGCAAACCGAATGCGAAAGAGGCGATGTCGATGCTTCGTGCCGCAGGAGCTCGCGTGATGGGAGTCGTCGTCAACGAGATCGACGAAATAGGTGGGTCCTCGTATCGAACGAGTGCGAGCGGTACCTACCAGTCCGCCGGCTATGGCTATGGTGATAAGTATCGTCGTCGATACCAAAAGGAAGCCAACGTGGCAGACACCTACGTCGTGAAGGGAAAGCAAACCGTCGAACGATTACCGGGTGTTGCGGGCGGAAACAATTCCAGCGTTCACCCGGGACAAGCTGCCGCACCGAGCAACCTTCCCGGAGATCGCTCGGCGAACCCATCGTCGGAAGCATCCGCTCGATAACAAGTACCCGTGACTACCACGCTGTGTGGTTTCTCGTCGCCGTTTATGTACCGTTTTGACCTCGCCTGTCAGGCAACGTATTGACGGCGGTGGTTGATTCGCTTCGAGTATCGGTCAAACGTTGGCAAATGCCTCACGATCTACTCCTCGATTGAATCCGCGTCATGAACGCAAGTCCTTCCAAGAAACCGGGTAAACGGGTGGGGAAAAAGAGCGCCGGTTCGATCGCCGTCGTGATCCTTCTCAGCCTCTATGCCTTCCTGCAGCCGCGACTGAACGATCGTTTTGGCTGGAACCTCCCGGGCCTGAATCGCTCTGGCTCACAGGCTCAGACACGTTCGGCTGATTCCGCTGACCAAGTTCGCAGCGAGCCCACTGACGACCGCGGTTCAATGGAACGGGCGCCGGTGGATGCGAAACGAACGGGCGAAGCCGATAAGCCGGCTCCTCCCCAATCGGCAACCGAACGCGATCAAGACTCAACGTCAAAGAAGGCGAACAACCGTTCGACGGACTTTATTCGGGGTCCGCCACCGAAAGATAGCAAGCCAAAGCTGAAGTACGGGCTGCTTGTCGATACCGGTTCGGATCGATTCCTCTCGCCCGAAGGCTTGCTTTACGGTCCCGGGAGCCAAGAAGGGCACCGACTTGAACACCTGCGGCGTCATGTCAGCGACATGCCATCGCGATCTGGTAAACATGGCGTCTTCGACGGCGGGATGGAAGGAGCACTCGAGACCATTGACACCGCTTATGCCCGGGCAAAGAAGAACCAGCGGACGACCAAGCAGGTGGGAGGAAATCGAACCGTTTACACCGTCGATATGGGACGTCGGATCGGGTATGTCGGTGGCCGCGACGGGAATCGAAAACGAAAACCGATGGCGAGACGCGTGCGATTGGTGTTGGAAGGCAAAAAAGTGATCACTGCATTTCCGCTGTAGTGATTCGAGACAACCACAAGCTACCAACGGTGAAGCCCCCCATGAATACGCTCCCCTCCGATACACCCAACGCGCCCAGCCAGTCCCTCTCGCTTTGTCCCATTTGTGAAGCCGGGCTGTGCGGAATTCGCATCTGTTTGGGTGACGACCCGACTGAAGCAAATCCGAATCGGGGCTTCGTCATGTGTGATGAATGTGAGGCGGTTTGGCTGGAACCCGATACCACGTCGCAGCACGTTTACGTCGACCCCGACACACCACGTTGTCCGGTCTGTCAAGGCGGACTGTGGCAAACGTCACGCTGGGCCTCGAAAGATGAAGTGTCGGAACTCGGGTGGTGCTCCCACGTCGATTCTTCGTTGACTCCGTAGTTGCACGCCGTAGTGCAGTAGCAGCGTTTTTCTCGCGAATCAGATCATCGAGGTCGATACTTGACCATTGAAATTTGATTCGCATTCCCGAAGACGACTTCGTCCATGACGCTGGTCAACAGCAAGAGGCCGCGACTGCTTTCATCGTGGAAGCTCTGCGGTGTTCCGGGAAGTGGGGCTCGCTGTAGCTGGCGATGATCACCATCGTGCCGGATTTCGAAGTGAATTTCTTGCTCGAGGACGTTTGTCCGCAGCGTGACGGCTCGCTGAGTTTTGTCGGGATCTGAGTCACTCATCTTTTCATAAATCGTCGCTGCCTCCTGCAATGAGACCGGTGCCGACCCAAAGGGGACCTCTAGGTTGCAGTGAAGCAGACAATAAGCCAAAACAGAATGCAGGGCCTCGGCAATTCGAATTCGCTCGGATGAATGCAGCAGGCCCATCGCACCCAACATGCGAAGGTGCAATTCGATGACGGGCACAAGGCGTTCTGGCATGCAGTCGATCACAAGTTCGAATGGCATGGGCGTAAGCGACGCCTTGATCGAAAGCGAGTCACGGTTAGCCAAGGTAAACGCCGCCATGCGACGGACGGACTCGCAGAGAATGATGGGCAGATTCTCTTTGGCGATGTATCCGGCAGCACCGACACCGAGCGCCTCCGCCGCGAGCGACTCGCTTCCGTGCGCGGTGACCAGGATCGCCGGAACGCGAGGGCAG
>JBCBOO010000282.1:0-8450 GCA_039821235.1 Planctomycetota bacterium | reverse complement strand
AAACCTCCTCGGTTTGGGCTATTCCGATTTCGCTCGCCGCTACTAACGGAATCGATTTTTCTTTCTCTTCCTCTGGTTACTTAGATGTTTCAGTTCACCAGGTTGACTTGGGAATCCCGGGATCATCGCTTGTTTGTCAACTTCCCCGGGCATTTCGCAGACTTCCACGCCCATTCTCTTAATGCCAAGGCATCCCCCATGTGCCCTTGGTAGATTGGCCAACGAAATCCCGAACTCAATGAAACCGATCTGCAAGCAGACCAACTCACTTCGCCGCAATTACCGCTGATTCAAAAAACCATAACGATATCACATGGCGTGTCTGGTGATCACGACGGCATTGCCGACGCTCCTACCAAACTCGCATTCGCACAGAATCCTGTCAGATTCGCTTCTATGTGGACCTGACCCGAAGGCCAGTCCACTACGCTATTCCGAAGAACTTTGTAGTCGCCAATCACAAACCAAGCTTCCCGCCGAAACGGTCCACCTGTACAATGCGACTGGCAGATTACTGATGCCAATTACCAAACAACCAAATTGTCAAAAATCAGTTCTCCACTCGTTACTTTCGCAACTTGCGGAGGACGCTGTGTTAGCAGCCGCGGACAGCAACTTTCGTGCCGTCGGCGGTCACTCACAAAGCGGAGCGGGAAGATAGAGGTCGTCGCGGTGAGCGTCAACCGATCTTCATGAGAAAGTCAAGGAAAGTTTTCCAGACCTTCTCGCCGCAGCCTTCTGCGGCCCGTTCGCTGACGGTTGTCAGCGAGGGAGCGGAAAGATACAGGCTTCTGTGCCGAGGTCAACCGCGATCAGCTAGAATTCAAAGATTCTTTTCGATCACCGTCGCGAGTCCGCTGACGGACCTCGCAACCCCGGGCAAAAAGCCCTTTCAATCCTCTTCCTAAGTGGAGGTAGACGGACTTGAACCGACGACCTCCTGCGTGCAAAGCAGGCGCTCTCCCAACTGAGCTATACCCCCTTAAGGAAGTTTGAAGAGAGTAGAGAGAACATGTCTCACCGCTTTCTTCAAGTGGGCGTGCCAGAACTCGAATCTGGGACCTCGTCGTTATCAGCGACGCGCTCTAACCAACTGAGCTACACGCCCGCGTTTCAGGCGAGTGCCGCCCAAGCGAGCGAGAAGTTTACGCAAACCGCTTGCCGTGTCAAAGGCAACGGTTCCTGAACGGACGAAATTTCCTCGGCTCCCTCAGCACGGTCTTCCCCAACACAAACGTCTTGGTGACCGTTTTTATTCGGCTGTTCGATTCTTTCACTTAAATCGACATTCCCAGCGAGCCCCAGGTTCGGGCAAAATAAACACCGCGTGATTGAAATCAACCCCTGCCGGACACCTGAAAACCATGATGGATCGCTCTCAGTTCGCCACTTTACTGGCCGGACTTTGCCTCGCCTGCGGCGTTTCCAACGCCGCCGCCCAGAAATACACCGCCAAACAAACCCTGGCACTGAAGCCCTTGCAAGCAGACGCCGTCTACGAATCCGTTCCAGCGGACCAGGTTGACCAGTGCAAGGTCCTCGACGTCAACGAAAATGGACAACGGGGCTGGGAAGTCGTTGGTCCCGACGGCGCCACACTACGACGATTCGTTGACACCAACAACGATCAACAACTGGACCAATGGTCGTATTTCCAGTTCGGCATCGAGTCCTACCGCGATGTCGATTCGGATTTTGACAACAAGGCAGATCAGTATCGCTGGCTCGGTAACGGAGGCACCCGCTGGGGGCTGGATCGAGACGAAGACGGCCAAATCGATGCTTGGAAACGGATCTCCGCCGAGGAGGTTTCCGCCGAAGTCCTGGCGGCAATTCGAGACGGGAACGCGGACCGATTTCGCGCCCTTCTCGCCACACCCCGTGAAATCGAAGCGTTGGGGTTGGGCGACGAAAAGGCCGATCAGGTGATCAGCAACCTTCGCATGGCGGCCTCCGATTTCGCCGATATTGCAGCCGAACAACGATCGATCGGCCCGGACGCGCAGTGGCTGCAGTTTGCCGCTCCCGCGCCTGGAATTTACCCCGTCGGAACCAACGGCTCGTCCCAGGATGTGTTGGTTTACGAGAACGTCGTCGCCATGTTTGATAACGCCGGCAAGAGCGGCCAACTCATGGTCGGCTCGCTTGTCAAAGTAGGCGACGCCTGGCGATTGGTCAGCTTGCCGCTCGTCGGTGAAGATGCCATCGGCCAGACCTCGGGACTGTTTTTCACCTCACCGGGAACGAGCGGAAATTCGCTGGTTAGCGACTCGAAAACGCAGGAACTGGTCACGGATCTGGAAGCCATCGACCAGCAATTGGCCGCTGCCAAACCGGGAACGAGCGAGCGACTTCACGCGGCAAGAGCCGGCCTGGTCGAGCAACTGATCGCATCGGCAACCACCCCCGAAGAACGTCGAACTTGGGTCCGCCAGTTGATTGACACCGTGGGTGTCGCCGTTCAAAGCGGCGAGTACCCGAAAGGGCTGCAGCGAATGAAGACCATTGCCAAGCAGTTTGCCGGCAATGACCGCGGACTGGCGGCGTACGCGAACTATCAGGCGATCCAAACCGAATACGTGTCACGCCAGACCCCCGATGCCGAGTTCGAAAAGGTCCAAAAATGGTACCTGGATTCGCTCGACGTCTTTGTGGATGCACACCCGAGGACCCTGGAGGCGGCTCAAGCGATGCTCCAACTCGCGCTCGCAAAGGAGTTTGAGGACAAAGAAAAAGAGGCCCTCGCGTACTACCGACAGGTCCGCGATCTCTACGAAGGATCCGAGGTCGGCGAGAAGGCTGCTGGCGCCGTGCGGCGACTCGAATCGGTCGGGCGACAGATCGAACTGCGAGGCACGACGATCGACGGCCGCCCGTTTCAGCTGTCAAAACTGCGTGGACGCCCGGTCTTGATCCATTACTGGGCAACCTGGTGCGAGCCGTGCAAGCAGGACATGAAGCTGATCAATCGCCTGATGGCACGTTACAAACGAGCCGGCTTGACACCGATCGGCATCAACGTCGATGCACGACGCGAAGACGCGGAACAATTCCTGAAGACGAATCGCTTGCCGTGGATCCAACTGTTCGAAGAGGGCGGACTGGAATCGAGCCAGCTCTCAAAGGCCTTCGGCGTGCAAACCTTGCCCACAATGATGTTGGTCGACAAGTCGGGCAAAGTCGTCGCGCACAACATCACGGCGGCTCAGCTGGACGACCAAATCGATGCCATGCTGAAGAAGAAGTAGACCCGACGTCCGCTCAGCGCTCCTCATAGGGACGCGGACGCAGTTGGCAGAAGAGTGCTCGCTTCTGATCGGGAAGCGAGTACTCGAAGCCACAGCCGTGCAAGAAGCTCTCGGACGAACTGATTGCCATGACCTCCATTACGCCCAAGTCTCGGGCACGGTCCACACACCGCTGAACGAGCTGTTTCCCCACCCCGACGCGTTGATGGCTGGGGTGGACGGCCAAACATTGCAGCTCAGCCAGCTTGGAGCTGTAGACCTCCACGGCGGCAAAACCCACACATCGCGCGTCGCCTCCCTGATCCTCACTCGCGACCATGGCCACGAATCCATGTCGCGAAAGCTCGATCAACTCCGCCTTGGTCCTTGAAAGCAGCAGTCGCTGGGCCACAAAGGGTCTCAGCAACGCATGGATCGCATCGACGTCTTCGGGCGACGCCTGGCGCAGGACCGCAGGCAACGGATCGGATCTACTCATCGGCTAGTGCGTTGTCAACGTTTCGTTTTAGGCTTGAGCCGCAGGGCGCTAGCCGCGGTTGATGTAATGACTCTTGTTGATGCGACCTCCAAATCACAACCCGAAGCCAATAGCCTGCTGTCGCACCAGAGCCGCCATTTAATGCACCTGCACCGGATTGGTCGCTTGCTTGATCGTTTTGCGCAGCAGCATGGCCGGTGCCTGCTTGCCGGTGAAAAGCTTGAACTGGTAGGCGGCTTGGCGGACAAACATATCGATCCCGGTGATGACGCGACACTGAGCCTGCTTGGCGTGTTTGACCAACAACGTATTTTCGGGATTGTAAACGGTATCAAAAACAACCATGAATTGGTTTAGTGCCGAGGCGTTGAACGGCGAAACGTCCACGTTCGGATGCATTCCGACGGGTGTCCCGTTGACCAAGAGCTGCACTTTCTGGCTGTGGCGGTCTTCCCACGGAACAAACCGACAGCCGATCTCGCCCGCCAGTATCCGCGCACGCTCTTCCGTGCGTGAGGAAATCACCAGGTCGGCTTGGCGTTGTTTGAGGCCCCAGGCGATGGCCCGTGAGACGCCACCGGCACCAAGCACCATTGCGGTGACGCCTGTCAGAGCGTTCTCCTTGGGCTGATCTTCGCCTCCCATGACTTCCAGGATGCAATCCATCGCCGCGCGATAGTCCGTGTTGTAACCCAGTTTTTCCGATTGATCGAAAACCATGGTGTTGATGGCCCCAATCCCGTTGGCGCTGGATTCCGCTTGTGTGCAATAGTCGAGGGATCGTTCTTTGTGCGGGATCGTGATACTGATGCCTTTGATCCCTAAACTTTCCGCATGATCCATGAACTGGTGCAGATCATCCGGGGTGACTCGGAGAGGCAGGTAACGTGCGTTGAGCTTCTCATCGGCGAACGCCGCGTTGTGGATCAGCGGGCTGTAACTGTGGGCAACCGGATCAGCAATGACTCCAAACAGCTCGGTGTCTTCGTTGATGTTTTTGATGTCATAGAGCGACAGCATCTCTTTCCAGTTCAACTGGCCGGGCGCCATCTTCTTGTCCAGACTGTAGGTGGCATAAGTGAACGGCGAACCGAATCGGCCGGCCAGAATGCGTGTGATTGTACCGACTTCCCCCATGCAGATTCCGATCGTCGGGATCTTCGCCTTGCGGATCAGGTCGAACATCCGCACGTTGTCGGAAAATGAATTCGCCATCGTGGCGATTTTGATGATGTCGGCGTCTTCCTCGGCCATGGCGGCATAGAGCTCGTCCAGATTGTCGGGGGTTCCCGAAAAATCGTGGTAGCTGATGATCCGTTTTGTGTTGCCGTACCGCGGAATTTGCGAAGCGATGTCGGCTTCGATATCCACGTATTCGGCCCCCGCAACGATTGCCGAGCGGAGCAGCATCAATCGATCTTGTTCGCTTTTGGTCCACCGTCCGCCGTCTTGGCGACGCCGAACGGTAATCACGACCGGGCCGGGGCGGTCGTCCATTAACCGTTTCAGGTTGACCGCTCGCCCGATGTAATCCAGCCTGAGCTCCACCAATTCGACGCCTTGCTCCGCAAGGTGCTTGTGTTCGGCGATCATCCGCTTATGGCGGCTACGGCCGAGGCTGACGCAAATCATTGGTGACGAGATTCCTGCGAAATAGCGATGGGGGGGAGTCCGGGAACGACTCCGTCGTATAATAGATGCGGGCGATAACGCCGAGCAGGGGGGAACACCTTTTCTGCGAATCCGCGTGTCCCCGGTTTTGGTCTTATCGGCTGCTTAGCCGTCCACTTCACCGTTTTCGAGGCTTTCGCCGTGACGCACCGTGTACTTAGAGGTCACGTACTTAGAGGTCATGCGACCGGCGGGGTTCGCTTGCGTGCCACCCTCGTCTTGGCGGCCGCAGCAATCTCAGGCACCGGGCTTCTCGCGTCCCTGACGCAGCTTTCGCTCGCCGGCGACACCTGGCCGCTGCCGCGTGGGGACGCGGCTTCCTCGGGTGCGAGCACCGCACAGCTGCCCAAGGAGCTCTCGGTCGCCTGGGAGTTCAAGGCGGACGAAGCGATCGAAGCTCCTCCGGTGGTCTCTCAAGATGCCGTTTTCCTGGCAGATGTCATGGGAAAGCTCTACGCCGTCTCACGGACCGATGGCTCGAAACGCTGGACCAAGGACTACGAATCCGGATTTCTTTGCGCACCAGTGATTGCCGGCGACTCGCTGATCATCGGAGACATCGACGGAACCGTTTTTTGCTTGGATGTCAAATCCGGCGAAGAACGGTGGAAGCAATCAACCGGTGGTGAGATCAGTGGTGCCGCGGGGCTCTATGAAGACAAAGTCCTCATTTCCAGCCAAGACGGAAAACTCTACTGCTTCGAACTCGCCACGGGAGAACCCGCGTGGACCTACCAAGCCGACGACCAAATCCGCTGTGCACCAACCGTCGCGGGTGATCGAACCTTTCTTGGTGGCTGTGACGCAAAACTTCACATTGTGAATCTGAAGACCGGCGAAGCTGACGGAGACACGTTGCCGCTGGACGGCCCCACCGGCAGCACGCCCGCAATCCGAGACAACTTGGCCGTCGTTCCCGCGATGGACGGCGTCGTTTTCGGCTTCGACTGGAAGTTAAAAAAGGAACTGTGGCGATACGAGGACATGGATCAAGCCCAGGAGTACCGAAGCAGCGCCGCAGTTGCCGACGGCATCGCCGTGATTAGCAGCCAACGAAAGCACGTCGATGCAATCGACACCAAGACCGGCAAACGCATTTGGCGACACACGCTCCGCCGGCGCTCAGATGCCTCACCCGTCATCGCAGGAGACGAAGTTTGGATTCCCGCCACCGACGGAAGACTCGTTCGGTTATCGCTCAAGGACGGTGAAGTCCTTTGGAGCTACGAAATCCGAGGCGGTTTCGTCGGCGGCGTCGCGATCGCCGGCAAACAGCTGTTCATTGCCGACGACGAAGGAGTCCTACGCTGCTTCGGTGAAAGCTAAACGTAGGACAGGCTTCCAGCCTGTCTCATCAAGGCTGACAGGCTGGAAGCCTGTCCTACTGCCGGTTTCCACGTTGCTAATGAGACGTGCGTGAGGCGGTTTCGTCGGAGGCAACGCGATCGCCGACAAACAGCTGTTCATTGCCGACGACGAAGGAGTCCTACGATGCTTTGGCGAAGGCTAAACGTAGGACAGGCTTCCAGCCTGTCTTATCAAGGCTGACAGGCTGAAAGCCTGTCCTACTGCCTGTTTCAACGATGCTAATGGGACGTGCGTGAGGCGGTTTCGTCGGAGGCAACGCGATCGCCGGCAAACAGCTGTTCATTGCCGACGACGAAGGAGTCCTACGCTGCTTCGGTGAAAGCTAAACGTAGGACAGGCTTCCAGCCTGTCTTATCATGGCTGACAGGCTGGAAGCCTGTCCTATTGCCTGTTTCAACGATGCTAATGGGACGTGCGTCCAGCCCGGAAAGGCTCGATGACGCTTCCGCACCAGAGCCTCCACGTCAGAAACGCCGAGGCAATCCCGATGCAGGGCAGCACGAGGATTGGCCACTTAAACTCGCTTTTCCCGGCCACCAAAACCAGCACAGGCACAAACAAAAGGATGAGGGTGACCAAAGAACTGAAGATCGAAACGGCCAGCCCGGTCAGCCATTCCGGTACCGTACGATCCGCCGCCGACAGCACGTGCGTTGCCCCCCAAGAAAAGATCATCGTCGCCATCATGGTGAGAAATCCCATCAGCAAAACGACCTGATACCACTCGTAATCCTTGCTGGCAAACGGCATTCGAACGGTGGCAAACGCCATCAGGGCGGCAACCGAACAAAGAAACCCGCCCCAACAAAATTGCCCCAAGCGATTGAGCGAATCAAACATCATCCAGTTTCCTCTTGAGTGACGAAGCGTCCCGGCGTGAGACGGTCTGAGAGAATTCCCCATGACCTTCTCAAACTCCTCGTTCTGACCTCAAGACCAAACAGTCCGCTAAACCCGGTACCCAATTCGCTGAAGCTCCTTGCGGACCGCAGCGGAGTGGTCGCCCTGCAGTTCCACGCGATCTTCGCTGGCTTTCACGGTGCCACCGGTTCCGCAGACGGCTTGCAACTTCGCCAACAACTCGGGCAGATCATTGGCTTCGGCGGTCAATCCGTCCACGACCGTGGCTTTCCGGCCGCCTTTGCGTTTTCCCACCGAAACACGCGCCTTCTGTTTCTCGGGAGCGATTCGGGCGTCCCGTTTCTTTTGCTCCAATTCGGCAGCCGCTTTCTGCTCCTCGGTACAAGTGCAGTCATCGACCGAGACACCGCAAAGTTCGCAGTCGGGAGGGATATCAAAAGGCGTGCCCGCAAAAAGTCGACTCATCGGTCTATTTGATCCTTCACTGAGTTGCAATCGCGAAACGAGGGCGGTGAAAGGTACCGCCACGGCGATGACCCATCAACGCGTCGACAGAGATTTGATACTGATCTGTTCGATCAGCGTTTATCCGCCGATAGCAGCTTTTCACATCGCGTCGGTGAGACCTTCACCGACGTGCCGAGTGGCTGTGCGAACATACTGATTCGTAACTCTTCGACCATCCAGCGGAACTCATCGTGGGACTGCATCGCCGGTGTTCGTTGCTCTTCTGGGAAAGACGTTAACCAACGATCCCACAACTCCGCCACGACGGCGAGCGATTCACCATCGCGTGCACCGCCGCCGCTGCGTAGCTTGTCGAT
>JBCBOO010000281.1:0-8496 GCA_039821235.1 Planctomycetota bacterium | reverse complement strand
CAGGACGCCCACGACGCACTGGCCGAGATCATCCGGAAAGACATGAAAGCGAGGGCGTCGTAATGGGACGTGCCACGACAGAGTTGGACATGACGCCGACGGAAAAGGCAACGTCCCGCCCGATCAACGTAGTGTGCCGCCGTGCCGAGCGCAACGACGTCGCCATTCGCTTCGAGGTGGTTCAGCTGGTCATGAAATCGCTCGGGCAGCGAAACATCGTCGGCGTCCATTCTCGCGATGTACTCCCCGTTCGCTTCCGCAAGTAGCGTGTTGAGTGTTTCGGTGAGCCCACGGTTGGACTGCCGCTGAAAGCGAATGCGAGGATCACGATACTCTGAAACAATCAATGCGGTTTCGTCAGAGGATCCGTCGTCGATGATCAAGAATTCGAAATTGCGGTACGTCTGCGTTAGAATGCTTTCGATCGATTCGCGCAGATACGCCGAAGCGTTGAACGCGGACATCACCACGGAAATGAGCGGTCGGTTTTGAGAATTCGATTGCGTCACGAATAAATCACCATGGGTTGTGAACGACGGACGGTCCGCGATGGCCGAGCCGGTTGCGGTCGTTCCGGCAAAAGCCTTTTTCGGGCGGCAGCCGAAGACAGTGCCCCGGAGGCGACGGCGAAAACGGGAATCACCATCGCATTGGGCAGTGAATCCACGGCGTGCAAAATGCAAACAGCCGACAATCCGATCGCAACGGCGATGGTCGGTTGCTTTGTCATCTCGCGGCGTTTCATCTTGCTCAAGATTCGAACGGGCCCCCACAGCAACATCGCATACATGGAAATCAGTCCGACGAGACCATTGATTCCCAGCGTGATGATCCACAATCCGTCCGTGACCGTCATGTCGTGACCAGCTTCATCACGAACTCGATTTCGGCCCCACCCCCCCCAACCAAAAATGGGTCGCTCCATGGCTTTTCCGATCAACATGTTTTCGTTGACGAGTCGAAACTGCAGTGACTCTGCCTTGTCCTGATTGACCAGCGTTTCCACAACGTGGACGATGCTCTCACCTGACACGACTCCCGCGATGCGGGTGGATGCGTAAAGCGGAACGATGAAAGCCAGAATGGTCACCGGGAGGGCGATGCGGAACTGGCGAAGGCACATCAACGCGGCGACCGCGAGCATCGCAAGGAACCAAGCCCCCAGTGACTTACAGAGGATCAAGGTCGTTCCAAGAGAGAGTACCACGGGTAACATTGGCACCGATCGAAGTCGCTTCATGCTGCCAACCCACCACGCCGAAAAGGCGATGATGAAACAGCTGGCCATCCACAGCGAAACCTGCAAACCGTGTTGCATGAACACGGTTGGTCGGTAGCCGCCAAAACGAACGGTTTGTGCAAACGAGTGCTGGTGGTATCCGTAGAGCTTTGCGTGCAGTTGTGGGCTCATGCGAATTTCCCACAGACAAAGCGGTACGTACAAAACACCGCAAATCAAGATCGAGGTCGCGAGCGGAACCAAGTCTTCGGTCTTTCGATACACCGCACGTCCGATCAGGTAGGGCAGCCCCCAAGTAATCGTCTGATGCACCACCGCAGAAACGCCGTCATAAACGCCCAGACCATTACTCAAGCTGCTACCGAGCGGGCAAAGACACCACGTCAGTGCCGCCAAGTCAAATGCACGGGGACGCAAGGAAGTCAACATGCCGGGGTGATAAATCGCCAGCCCGACCAACGAGCCGATCGCGGTCGCAAACATCTTGGAGTAGTCCGGCAGACCCGGCAACGGATAGCTTGCCATCGGCAGAAAACACCAACCGGCGGCAAACGCGATCCCCGTTGCCAGCCGCGCGGGCAACAGCGAATAAAGCGTTAGCACGACCGGAATCCAGCCGAACAATGCGAGTGGAACAAGTGCAGTCACGATGAACGGGCCGAAAGTCGCTTGATGGAATACATGAGGCAAAGCAATGGAAATTGAATCGCATCGCTGGCGTAGCGTGACGCCAGCCGGCGCGGGTCACTGAGCAGACGATGCAGCCACTCAAGCTTGAAGCGTCGCATCCAACTCGGGGCGCGATTTTGACGCCCGGCCAAAAAATCGATCGTCGCGCCAACCGCCATCGCGGTCGACACATGGAGGCGCCATCGATGCTCGAGCAGCCAAAGCTCTTGTTTGGGAAACCCCAACCCAACCACCAACGCGTCGGCCTCCGACTCGTTGATTTGTTCGCAGATTCGGTCATTCCATTCCGTCTCGGTTTGGAATCCAAAGGGTGGACTGCAGGTCCCGACCACTTGCACGGCCGGAAACCGCGACTCGAGTGTTGCCGCGGCAGCCTCCGGAACGCCTTGGTCACCACCGAGAAGAAAGAGCTTCAGTGGCCGGCTCGCCGCATCCGCTCGCTCGCAAAGTTTCGGAACCAGATCCGAGCCCGCGACCCGTTCCGGCAATCGATCACCAAACAGGCGTGAGAGCGTCACAATCGGCCAGCCGTCGGCAAGTGTGAGGCTGGCTCGGCGATAGATGTCGAACAGCCCCGGGTTGAGATGCAGCTGCACGACATGATCCACGTTGGGCGTAACCACCATTTTACAATCACGCCGCTGATCATCGATCCAACATTCAATCCGCTCCAGAGCGTTCTCCATTCGGACAGCGTCGATCGGAATCGACCAGAGCGTTCGACGTTCGGACTCCACCTCCGGAACCGCTGCGCCCGGCGATGGCTTGGACACGCTCGCGGCGCGTTCCGCCGAAGCATGCGGTAATGCTTCGTTGACTGGTGTGACCATTTCAGGCATCCGTGACGTCGAGGTGGCGAAGGAAAAGAGGGAAAAAAAGGAGACTGCCCCTGAGTGACCAGAGACGGTCTCCGTCGAGGGGGCATACCAAGATGCAGTACGACTTAATCCCGTCTACGTCGAATGCCAAAGCATCCAACAAGACCTCCGATGCACAGCATCGAAAGTGTCCCCGGTTCTGGAACCACCGACCCGGAACCCGCCGTCATTAAGACCGCTAAGTAGTCCGTGCCAGGAGCCCCCAACGCGTTGATCTCGATCATGCCGTCCGCGGAGGCTGCCGCCAAACCGCTGACAATCTCATAGACAAACGTGAAGGGTGGATTGTCACCGGATGGATCCAGTGTTCCGGTAATGGAACCAAAGGTCACATCGCTCAGCAACAACTCTGGGGCGTCCGACGAAACCGAAGTCAACGTCAGGATCCCCGAGTCCTCCGTGGTTGGCGTGATCGACATAAAGTCGAAACTTGCAAAGCCAAACACCGGATCGCTCGTCTCCATCGTGGTTCCAATCACTGACATTGCGGATGCCGTGCCGGAACATGCGAGGGACAACACAAACGTCATCCCCAGTACCAAACTCTTCATACTCACCTCCTTGGGTTCGCGAATAAAAGCGGTACCGGCACGATGCTATGCGGCAGTGGCAGCGCAGCAAGCTTGTACAGGGAAGATTGCTTTCCAAGCACACGGACCTTCAAAGACTCTGTGATGCTGACACGGACGGTGAGAACCGATCAACGCTTGGCGATCTTCCATTACGAAGCAAGCGGCGGTTTTTTAAAGTCAGCATCGCGCAGCCTCAAGACCGTCAAAGTGTCCAGGAAGAAAGGCGTTTACAGTCGTACATCTAATCAATTGTCATCATTCATTGAGTGCGTCACGTGGCGTCTTTTGACTCGACGAAATGCACTGAACATACTTGCGGTGGGGTGGGTTCACTTTGGGCAACCTACCCGAGTTGGCTGCAAAACCATGTTGCAGACTGTCGTGCCCGGGAACGGAGCCGGGCTCATTTTTTTACAGATCTTGCGAATCGAAAAAACAATCCGCAGGCGACGTGTAAGGTCACTGCGTCGCTCGCTAATCGCGAACACCTGTGTTGGCCTGTACACCGGCCGAATACGTCGCCGGATGTCACGCATTCAGACACGTTTTTTTCCTTCCCTACAATCGCAGCGACCAAAAATCACGGTCAACCATCGAACCCACGGAAGCTCAAAACGGAGAGTGATAGATGGCGGCAAGTCAGACGGCGACAGAGGAAACCAAGGCAACAGGCAACGGGGCCGCGTCGCCCGCACAGCGTTCGTTACGCGCGGACGGTTTGACGAGTGTTATCAACGGCCTGATGCCGCATGAAACCATCGCGACCACGGTCAATCCTCGCCCAATCGTGAGCTGCCCCGCGATTCACGCACCGTTTTATCCGCATTGCAAACGCGCCATAGACGTCTTCGCGGCAGCAGCCGGACTGCTTTTTTTATCACCGCTGATGTTGACCGTGGCGACACTGATTTGGCTGGTCGACGGAGGGCCAATCATCTTTCGTCAGCGACGGATCGGCATCAATGGCACAGAATTCACCATGCTCAAGTTTCGCTCCATGGTTCGCGATGCGGATGCACAAATTGAGTCACTGCGAGACCACAATGGGCATAGTGACTCGATCACATTCAAGATGTCCAACGACCCACGAATCCTTCCTTGGATCGGTCACTTCATCCGCAGAACCAGCATCGATGAGCTGCCGCAGTTGTGGAACGTCATCCGGGGTGAAATGAGCTTGGTCGGACCTCGCCCGGCGCTTCCCCGCGAGGTGGCCACCTATCAATCGGTTCACCTGTTGCGACTTGCCGCCAAGCCCGGCCTGACGTGCTTCTGGCAAGTCAGCGGGCGAGGTGACTTGGATTTCGAAACGCAATGCGAACTCGACACGATGTACGTTGCCGAGTGTTCACCGCTTCTCGATCTCCTCTTGATTGCCAAGACCATCCCCGCGCTGGTGGTCGCGCGCGGGGCTCGATGACTCAAACGCAACGGACAAACTCTTGCCACAGTGCATCTTGGCGACACTATTTCACTGCGTCACGGGTGGCTGCCATGGCACCCGCCCGCCGCGTTGAACATGACGGAGAAGTGACAGTTTCATTTGACGAGCAATCTTTCGCTGCTGCGCGATAACATTGGTCGTTTCTTCGGGATCCGTTTCCAAGTCATACAACTCCAACGGCGAAAACGGGTCGTGATGCGCGAGCTTCCATTTCCCTTTGATCAATGCGTGGTAGGCCTTGCCGACGTACCGAGCGTTTCCTTCTCGGCGCACGAAATACAATTCGCGCTCCGGCGTCTCGATGGCCTGCCCGTTTAGGATTGGAACCAAGCTAACGGCGTCGGTATCCGCTGGCGGTTCGGCGCCCGCGAGTTCGAGATACGTTGCGTGCAGATCAAAGGTCAGCCCCGCGTAGTCCGAGACAGTCGGAGATGAAAAAGGCGTGCGAATCAAGAACGGGACCTTCAGGCCGCCGTCGAAGTGACTTTGTTTTCCATCTCGCCAAGGTAGGTTGCGCTGAGCATGCGGCAGCGAACCTCCGTTGTCAGAGGTGAACGCCACGACGGTGTTCTCACTCAATGCCATTTCATCGAGCGATCGAAACAACCGCCCCAATTCATGATCCAAGTGTTCGATCAGCGCGATGTTTGCAATGCGTTTTGCATCGAGAGCTGGAAACCGTTTCTTTGCTTTGGCCAACCATTCGGCAGGCGGCTGGATCGGAAAGTGTGGTGCATTGTAGGCAAGATAAAGGAAGAAGGGCTCGTCAGATGACTGGGACTGTTTTTTCAGATAGTCGATCGACCATTGGGTGAACAGTTCTGTCGCATGGCCTTCGGGTTCAATTACCGTGCGACCGAGTCGCATGAAGTTTCGGCCGCCGCGTAGATGGGTGTAGTAGTCGTCCATCATGTCACCCAGGAACCCATGGAAGTGATCGAACCCACGGTCATTGGGCAAGTTCGGCGACTCCAATCCCAAGTGCCATTTGCCGACGGCCGCAGTGTGGTAGCCAACACCCTTCAAACGGTCTGCGAGTGTACTGACGCCGGCATTCAAAAATCCGAACGAGCCGGCCGGCTGCGTACGAATCACGCCCGGGACGCCGGCACGATCGGCGTAGATGCCGGAGAGGATCGCCGCGCGGGTCGGGGAACAGACGGTGCAGTTGGCGCGCATTTGCCGGAATCGAACGGACTGCTTTGCGAATGCGTCCAGGAAAGGGGTACGCAAGTCGGGTGCTCCCTGATAACTCACATCGCCGTACCCCAAATCATCCGCCAAAATCAGAACGAGGTTTGGACGAGTGGCTTCGTCAGCCGTAGAACTCTCGATTCGACAAGTCACAAATAAGCAAGCAGCGCAGAACAGGAGCACTTTCTGTTTACCGCGTCTCCGGTGGGCGTGATCGCGAAGCCGGACGGGAAAGTCGCCCGCCAGGTTGTTTCGAGACGGTTTCCGACCCAGGTTTCGAAGTGAAGTCATCGCAAAGATCAAGTCAACAGTGTGGGGAGGGGGAGGACGGCTCAGTGTAATCGTTCAAGCTGACGAATTTTCAAACGTGGCGCCGAATCTCTCGAGTGCCTCTTGGCCGCTCATACCGACTTTCACGCCAAGCTTGGCACCCGCGTCGGATACATTTCGGACTTTCGCATCCAGCATTTGCTCGTGATTGTCCGTCCCGGTCACCGTCGCACCGGCATCTCCGTTGCGATTCAATGCATCGATGCTGATGTAGCCACAACACAGTGATCCTTTGGGAGCGGTGATCACCAGGAGTGGCCGCATGAGAGGATGATCGACGGTCTTGAGTTGGCTGTAGTCAATGCGGTTCATGGGTCGTCAGAGATAAAGGGCTGGTGATCACAGAGAGTTGCCGGGTAAGGGTACCGTGCGTAGTCGCAACAGGAGAATTCTCATCGGAGCGTGCCGCAACGATCGCGTCCGAGCGGGAGACTCGCTCGCGGCGGCCGCGTTGCCGCAGGGGATTGGATTCTTGAAAAACGTGGGGTTGGGATTCAAGCCCTTTGTCAGCTCGGCCGATACTCATCACACGCAACCAGGGGTTGACCGGATTGTTCCGCTAGGCGGGACGTTTCCGATGAGTGGATTCTTGACGGTTAGGGTAGGTTTCTGTACCTTCCTGGAAGTCAGGCGACTTGGCCGAGTGGTTAGGCAGCGGATTGCAAATCCGTCTACAGCAGTTCGAATCTGCTAGTCGCCTCTGCGGGATGAATATCACCGCAGTTCTCTGGCTCCGAGCACCTTCGGCGTTTTCGCGGTGCTGTGATCACTCGTGGTTGCTGATCCGATTGTGAAGGAGTTTCCGTGATGCATTGTGACCGGATTTCGAGTCGCTCGCTGATCACATGGCTGCTGCTCGCTTTCGGAAGCCTCTACCAAAACCATTGCCAGGGCCAAAAACCGCCGTCTCTTGAGGTGGAAGGGATCCGCATCCTGCAATCGGTGGATCAGATTTCGCCCAACGAAGCGGCACGGTTGACGTTCCTGTTCCTGTCCAATCAACCGGCGAATCAGTTCCTGCCCGAACCGGAGCCTCTTTGGTGTCGCGACCCGCTTCAGGATGCACTGAAGCAACTGTTAGCGAATCGGCCCGATTTGAAAGAGACCTGCGCCGCGATTGAGCTCCGCGCAGGCGTGCCACCGCTCTTGGCCGGTGGCAAGCGACTGGTGTTGCCGGGAAGGTTGCTCACGTTGGTGGCCAATCGCAACGGCCAGTTATTGGAAGTCCAGGTCGGCGTTCCGTCGGCCGATGAGCTTACGGCCCTCGTGGAAGATGCCTTGGAAATCGATGCCGCGAATTCACTCGCCGATCGAAACGAAGCGAAAGTCTCAGCGATGGTTGCCGAACGGGCTGATGAAACACTCAGCCGTCTCTATAAAGACGCGCTCAAGCGATTTCGATCGGAGTATCGCGATCGCGAACCATTCGATCTGGAAAAACCGGGTGCGCTCCCCGAAATGGTGACCTTCCTGCGAGATCTCGAAAACCAATACCGGTTTGACGTCAAGCTTCGGTACGCGCTTGAGCTTCCCGGTGATGAGACGCGACTGTACTTGGTCGAACAACATCTCGAAGCAAGGGAGGACTGGTGTGATGCCGTCCTGCCATGGATCGTGACCCTGCCCGCGATCGAACTCATTCCGATTTTGACCGAGTGCATGTGGTCCGATCCGGTCGTGTTGACAACTGACGCGCTGCAAGCCAAGACGCTCAAAACATGGATCGAAGACGGAATCGCAGGTTCGAATGTCGTTCTCGTGATCAAACCGAGTCATTCCCGAATGAATCTCCCTTGGCCGCCAATGAACTCGGCTCGGCCTGCTCCAAAAGGTCGCTCATGGACGGACCTTGAGTTAGCGATGTCGAACCATCCAATGAAGGAAATGACGGTCGGGCAACTGGCATTTCTGCTCGAGGAGATGGAGTTGCAGCCGATTCAGTTGCTATCGCCATCGCCCGTCCGCTACGTCGTCTTCGAACAAGGTCGGAAACTCCCAACGCTGATCCGCGAAAGCGATCTACCGGGAAAGTACATTCGCCGCTTTTCAAACTAAAGGTGCTCTTCGAAGAAGGCTCACATTTCGTCGGCACTCAAGTCAAAACCAAATCAGACCCTCCCAATGTCGCCCCGGCACTCCATGACGGGA
>JBCBOO010000280.1:0-8528 GCA_039821235.1 Planctomycetota bacterium | reverse complement strand
GTTGGCTTGGTCGGGAGACCTTCCAATTCCTCCTCGCACTGTTACACTTCTGGGCTCAAACGCGTTCGGGGAACGCGTGCCAGCGGGAGTCCCTGTGGTCGGTTCGTGCCCCGGTTTTTCTTGGGTCAGAGCACCCTGTTTCTTTGGGTGATTAGCGCCCACTTTCCCACCACCAGGAGTGAACACGTGTCGCAGGTCGATACAAAACAGATGCCGTACAAGGTCAAGGACATCAACCTCGCCGAGTACGGTCGCAAAGAAATTCGTTTGGCCGAAAACGAAATGCCGGGCTTGATGGCCCTCCGCGAAAAGTACGGTGAGGAAAAGCCGCTCGCGGGAACTCGGATTGCCGGCTGCTTGCACATGACCATCCAGACCGCCGTGCTGATCGAAACGCTCGTCGAGTTGGGTGCGGAAGTCACTTGGAGCAGCTGCAATATCTTCAGCACGCAGGATCACGCCGCCGCGGCGATCGCTGCGGCCGGTATTCCTGTTTACGCCTGGAAGGGCATGACGGACGAAGAATTCGATTGGTGCATTGAGCAAACGCTGACATTCCCGTCCGGCGAAAAGCTGAACATGATCTTGGACGACGGCGGTGACTTGACCGCGATGGTCCACGACCGCTTCCCCGAATTGCTCAATGACATTTACGGCATCAGCGAAGAAACCACGGCTGGCATTCACCGTCTGGAAGTGCTCAATCGGACGGGCAAACTGAAGGTGCCGGCGATCAACGTCAACGACAGTGCCACCAAGAGCAAGTTCGACAACTTGTACGGTTGCCGCGAGTCACTCGCCGATGGCGTCAAGCGTGCGACCGACGTGATGCTGGCCGGAAAGGTCGCGGTCGTCGCCGGATACGGGGACGTCGGAAAAGGTTGTGCGCACAGCCTGCAGCGTTATGGCTGCCGAGTGCTCGTGACCGAAGTCGATCCCATCAACGCGCTGCAAGCCGCGATGGAAGGCTTCGAAGTGACGACGATGGAAAACGCTTGCAAGGAAGGCCGCCTGTACGTCACGACGACGGGCAACAAAGACATCATCCTCGGCGAGCACATGAAGGAAATGCCCGAGGATGCGATCTGCTGCAACATCGGTCACTTCGATACCGAAATCGATGTTGCTTGGCTTGAAAACGAAGTCGAGCAAGGTCGTGCGACCAAGGATGAGATCAAGCCCGCCGACATCGGTGCCGTTGATCGTTACACCTTCAGTGATACCGGTCGCAGCGTGATCATTCTCGCCAAAGGACGACTCGTGAACCTGGGCTGTGCCACCGGCCACCCGAGCTTCGTGATGAGTACTTCGTTCACCAACCAAGTGCTGGCCCAAATGGAGCTTTGGCAGAACAAGGAGAACGATACCTACGGGGTGCAGGTCTACATGCTCCCTAAGAAGCTTGACGAAGAGGTCGCGCGGCTTCACTTGGATCAGCTGGGTGCCAAGTTGACGACGCTCTCGCAAGAGCAAGCCGATTACCTCGGCGTCCCCGTCGAAGGCCCATTCAAACCGGATCACTACCGGTACTAGTGCTTCGTCGACCACCGTCCCTCGGGAGTGTGAAATTGGTCATCGGGCTCATGGATGCGTGGTTACTCACGCGGGTTGCCGGCCGTCCTTTGCCTTTCGCTCCCATGTCAAGATCAGTTTCTTGTGAAACCGACCTTGTCTCCTCGGTTTCACTTTGCCTAGTTTCCCGCGAAACGAAACAGTCTGCTGTGTCGTAATTGCAGGAAACAAGGCGTGGGACGGATTCTCTGCGTGGTCAATCAGAAAGGCGGCGTCGGCAAAACGACAACGGCAGTCAACTTGGCTGCCGCGCTCGCCGTTGCAGATCACCGCTGCCTCCTTGTTGACATGGATCCCCAGTGCAATGCCACCGGGTCGCTCGGGCAACAGCCCACCGTCGGCCATGCCTTGGTCAGTGACGCTGCGATTGGTGACTCAATTCTCGAGACCAAGCAATCGAATTTATCCGTCTTGCCCGGCAGTCGAACCTTTCAGGACGTCGACCGATTGGCGACCGCCGACGACCAGCAGGCGGGACGTGTGCGAAGGCATCTTGATAGCGTTTTCGAACTGTATGACTACGTGCTCATCGACTGCCCGCCGAGCGTCGGCGAGCTGACTCAGACGGCCCTCGCCGCCAGTACCGAAGTGCTGATACCCATCCAGTGCGAATACTTTGCGATGGAGGGACTGACGCAGCTAATCAAAACCATCAAAAAGGTCATCGTTGCAACCGAAGGTCGGCTGACCTTTGGAGGCATCTTGTTGACCATGTATGACCCAACGCTCGAATTAACTCGCGAAGTTGATCTGGAAGTCCGCGAGTTTTTCGGCGATATCGTGTTTGAATCAGTCGTGCCACGCGACGTCGCTCTCAGCGAAGCGCCCAGTCACGGCAAAAGTGTTTTTCAATACGCACCGCGATCCCGCGGCGCGTTCGCCTATACGCAGTTGTGCATGGAGGTACTACAGCGTGACTAATTCAACGGCTGGAACGAAGGATCGTCGTTTGGGCAAAGGACTCGCGGCTCTGTTGGGAACGCCGTTGGATGAAGACATCATGCCAGCGGGTGAGCCCGCGCGGGCGACCAAGAAGGACGGCGTGCAATCGCTTGCCTTGCGGGTCGACGAAGTCGAGGCAAACCCCTTTCAGCCACGACGGGAGTTCAATTCCGAAGAGATCGCGTCGCTTGCAGAGAGCATTAAGAGCCACCAACAACTGCAACCGATTTTGGTGCGTGTCGTTGATGGCAAGTACCAACTGATCAGCGGCGAACGCCGTCTTCGTGCGACGATCCACGCCGGATTGGACACCATTCGTGCCGAAGTGCGTGAGGCCGACGACCGATTGGTCGCCGAGCTCGCCATCATTGAAAACTTGCAACGGAAGGACCTGAGTCCGATCGAAAAGGCGTTGTCGTTCAAGCGTTACATCGAAGAACACCAGTGCAAGCAAGATGACTTGGCTCGCCGTTTGAGCATCGATCGCAGCACGATTGCCAACCTCATGCGATTGCTGGAATTGCCCCAGAGCGTGCTCGACCTGCTGCAAGCTGGCAAGATCACCGCCGGTCACGCGCGAGCGTTGCTGCCGATCGGTGACGAGCCCGTTCAGGTCGCGACGGCTCGCAAGATCATGGAAGAACGCATCAGCGTCCGAGCGACGGAACAAATGGTCGCCGAAATGCTGAAAGCCGAAGAGGACACCGAGACAGGGCGCCGAGTCATTAACGCGACCCGTCAGCGACGTCGCCAGGTGTCGCCGCAAATCGAAGCCATGCAGCAGGAATTGCGAATGGTATTCGGCACCAAGGTGGAGATCAAAAGCAGCGCCCGTGGACGCGGCAAGATCACACTGCACTTCACCGATAACGATGAGTTCGAACGGTTGCGTGCCATGCTCACCGATGCCAATCGACCGGCCCTGCGAGTCGCCGGTTGAGCCTCACCCGGCCGGAACATCTGGTGAAAGATAGTAGGACGGCTCTCCGAGCCGTGAGGTCTCGGCTAGGAGAGCCGAGTAACTATCTTTGCGACCCAAGAAGTAAATTGAGACGTAGAACTACTTTCACTTCATCGCGAACTTAGAGTCCGCCTCTTCCACGCCGGAAGCTCCGCCGGCGGAATCAACCCGCCCCTCTCTGACTCTCGATTTTCTCAGTGTCTTGGCGTGACACTTCACCACACGCGGCGGCGTGGGTGAATTTGGGGCGCTCCCGCCACATTTGGAACGTGCCCTATAATCTGGGAGCCTGGTTCCAATACCTTCGGAGACGCACACGGTGTCCACTCGAGTCGGTTTTTTATTCTGCCTGTTGGTCTCGATTTGTTTGCTCTCCCGAGCATCGGCGGAGACGAAGAAAGGCTACTACATCGACGTCCCGGTACCGCTCGGGGCACCGTCCGCCAGCAGGTTGCTGGAGCGTCTTGACAAACTGGTTGAGTCCACGTCGGACGAGGACCGTTTGAATGTGGTGTTGCGATATCCTGAAGGTTCCGCCGGAGGTGAAGGCACCGATTTCGAGGATGCGTTGAAAGTCGCACGAGCGATGACGGGCGACCGATTTCGCACGCTGCGATTCGTCTCTTTGATAGAGAGTGAAATTCGCGGGCATTCGGTGCTGCCCATTTTGGCGTCGGACGCCCTACTGCTTGGTCCAAGCGGATTGATCGCGGATGCGACCGCGGGTGAGTCCACCGCTGACGAAACGATCCTGCTCAGTTACCAAGCGATCGCTTCACGCCGAGGCCTTTTTCCGGAGCCGCTGGTCCGAGGATTGGTGGATCCGGCAGTGGAGCTGGCATGGGTCAGTTTGGTCGGAGGCGGAAAGCGTTTCGCCGTCGCGGAGGACCTTGTGAAACTGCGTGAAACCGGTGGGTCACTGGAGGAAGACGTCTGGAGTGCCCCGGGGGTTCCCGGCCGGTTCACAGCCGATCAACTACGCTCGGCCCGTATCGCGGCGCGCATTGTCGATTCGCTGGAGGAAGCGGCCGAAGTTCTCGATCTGGCCGAGATTTCGGCCGTCGACGCTCCTGGCGTCAGTGGCGAAGCACAAGGTGTCCTGCTGGAAATCTCTGGGTCAGTCGCTCGTAGTCGGGTTCGTCGGTGGCAGAGCAACTTGAATGCGTCACTTGATTCCGGTGAGGTCAACACGTGGCTGATTTCAATCGACTCCATCGGCGGCGACATCGACCAAAGCGCAACGTTGGCGAGTTTGTTTGCGATTCCAGAGCCTCCGCTGCGCACCGTGGCCGGCTACCTCAGCGACAGGGCTCGTGGCGACAGTGTTTTATTGGCACTTGCGTGCAAGCCACTTTTGATGGCCCCGGATGCCCGTTTGGGAGGCCTGGGTGCCGACGAAATCTCCCTCGCTGATTTAGACAATCATGCCGAATTGATTGAGACGATTGCGCGTGCCACAAAGCGTCCGTCGGGACTGATTCGCGGACTGCTCTACGGTGACTTAGAGGTCTTTCGGTACACAAACAAGAAAACAGGGCAAATCAAATACGCGACCGAGGAAGACTTGGTCCGTGGAGTCGAAGACGCCCAGTTGGAGCGTGACCGCTGGGAAAAAGGCGAACGCATTGCGTTGGCCGAGGGGCTGACCGTCGAGCAAGCCGTCGACCTCGGCTTGGCAGAAGGCCGCAGCGATTCGTTGGACGATGTGGCTCGTCGTATCGGGCTTTCGGGTATTCCTGAACCGGTGTCCGATCGCGGACTGGTTCGCTTTGTCGAGCGACTCGGACGCAGCCAAGGCCTGATGATGTTGGTTCTCGTCATTGGGTTTATGGGGCTATCGGCCGAGATGAACGCACCGGGGATGGGAGCACCGGGTTTCCTGGCCATGCTGTGCTTCGGTCTCTTTTTCTGGATGAACTACCTGGCCGGAACCGCCGAGTGGCTCGAACTGATTCTGTTGGGGTTGGGTCTGATCTGTATCGGCTTGGAACTCTTTGTGATTCCCGGGTTCGGTATCTTTGGAATCGGCGGGCTGCTAATGACGATCGCCTCAATCGTGTTGATGAGCCAAACGTTCGTGCTGCCACAGAACTCGTACCAATTGACCGTCATTACGCGAGGCATTTGGATCGCACTCATCAGCTTGGTTGGGCTCTTCGGCGGCTTTCTCGTCATGCGAAAGTTCTTTCCGCACATGCCGTTGTTCAAGCACCTCATCATGGAAACTCCGGACGTTCTCGCGATCAATGAAGCGGAGAAACTCGCGGACTTTGCTGCGTTGCTCAATCAGACGGGAGTGGCGACAACGCCGCTTCGCCCGAGCGGTAAAGCTCGATTCGGCGACGATGTCATTCAGGTCGTCAGCGATGGATCGATGATCAACAAGGGGGCCCAAGTCACCGTGATCGAAGTCCAAGGTGCAAAAGTCGTCGTCGAAGGTGACGCGTAAGATTTAAGGCAAGGTGATGACGATTCTTTATTCGCTCGGTCTGTTGCTTCTATTTGTCGTGCTTCTGATCGGCGAATTCTTGGTTCCGAGTGCCGGGACCGTGGGAGTCCTCGCTATCCTGGCGGGAGTCGCCTCGATTTCGGTCGCGTTTTCGCACAGCGCCATTGCGGGGGGGGCAATTGTCGCTGCGATCCTCGTCACGACGCCGATCGTGCTGTACTTCATGGTTCACTACTGGCCCTACAGTCCGATTGGACGTTTGATACTTAATCGGCGCCCCGGCCAAATCGATCAACTACCGGAAAGCAAGACTCGGTCGGGGGAGAAACGCAAGGACCTGGTCGGGCGGGTCGGTGTTGCCAAAACCAATCTCTTGCCCGCCGGGCTAGTGGTGATTGATGGAAACCGATTGGATGCCGTTTCGGATGGTTCGCCCATTGATGCGGGAACGGATGTTGTCGTGGTCAGCGCGATCGCCGGGAAACTGAAAGTCCGCGTGGCAGGCGAAGCGGACTTGCGGCCCGAAGAAACGGAAATCAAACGGCAAACCGAAAACGTCGAAGCCTCGTTGGAATCGCTTGATCTGGGACAATTTGACGACTTGGAAGAGTAGCGTCTTGCGATTCCGAGCGTGGCAGATCCCGTACCGGAGTTGACACCCTCACCGACGGACATGAAATTATTGACTCTTGATCGATTCCGATTCGCACGGACAGGATGGCTTCACAATGACTTTCGGATCGTCTTTTGACGCGGTGGCTCAATCCACCAACTCGCTGGCACTGCTGGCGATGGATGGGCAGAACCTAACCGTTCCCGCTTTGATCGTGGCACTGATTTTGATCGGCGTCGCTCTGGTGGTTTTCTTCGTCATCGCCAGCTACTTCGGAATCTGGGTTCAATCCTGGTTGACGGGGGCCGGAATCGGATTCGGCGACTTGATCGGCATGACCTTTCGGAAGGTCAACGCGAGATCCATCGTTCGTAGCAAGATCATGGCGGTCCAGGCTGGACTCGATGATCCCGCAATGACCAGCGAGGCCCTCGAGGCGCACTACCTGGCCGGCGGAAACATCCAGCAAGTCATTCGAGCCGTCATCGCGGCAAAGAAGGCCAAAACGATTTCGCTCACGTTTGGCGAAGCCGCCGCGATCGACCTGGCCGGACGAGACGTCCTGGAGTCGGTCAAAACCAGCGTTTATCCGAAAGTCATCGACTGCCCACCACGCGGTTCCGCCAAGCCGTCTCTCGATGCCGTTGCAAAAGACGGGATTCAGCTCAAAGTGCGTGCCCGAGTCACCGTGCGAGCCAACCTTCAGCAGCTGATCGGCGGTGCGACCGAGGAAACGATTATCGCCCGGGTCGGCGAAGGAATCGTCAGTGCAATCGGTAGCGCCGAAAATCATGCCGTTGTCCTGGAAAATCCCGACGTGATCAGTAAAGCCGTGCTCGCCAAGCGACTCGACTCCCAAACCGCGTTTGAGATCGTTTCGATCGACATCGCAGACATCGACGTGGGGGCCAACATTGGTGCCCGTCTGATGGCGGACCAAGCCGAAGCGGACACTCAGGTGGCCCGTGCACGAGCCGAAGGCAAGCGTGCTCAGGCGGCTGCGGAAGAACGGGAGAACGAAGCGAAAATCGAGCAGTCTCGTGCGGAACTGGTCAAAGCCCAGGCTTCCGTGCCGGAAGCGATGAGTGAAGCGTTTCGTACCGGAAAATTGCACATCTTGGATTACTACAAGCTCCAAAATGTCAGTGCCGATACCGAGATGAGGAAGTCGATTGCGACGACCGGTCAGGCTCGAAATAGCGACACATCGGCCACGGGCTGATTCGCGGCGTCTACGCTTCCTCCCGACTGATGAGAGTTTCCCATGGCTGGTGATCTCGAAGAATTCCTGAAACGTGCCGCCGAACGACGCGCCCAAAAACAAGGCGGAGGCGGTGGTAAACCGCCGGCGAAACCGAAACCAAAGCCCAAGCCGCGGCAGGAGTACACCGACGTGCGGCGAGAACGCCAAGTTCGGCCGCCGGTGGAAGAGGCCATTCCGGTCGCCGAAGTCGTCGAGCACGTGAACCCGCTGGCGGAAAAGCAGCGAAAGCTTGCCGAAGCGAAGGCGAAGGCCAAGGCGGCCCAAAAGAAACTGGAAGCCCAGCAAAAGAAGAGCAAGCGGAGTGTTCCAGCTCGCGAGCCCGTCGAGAGTCCCGTGGTGATCAGTAGCGGCACCGCTGCCGAGCAACTGATCGAGATGCTCAAGCAGCCCGGCGGAATGCGTCAAGCGTTCTTGCTGAGAGAACTTTTCGACCGCCCCAGCGATCGCTGGTAGACCCGCCATCTGGCCCCTCTCTGATCGCAAAGCGAGCGTCTCTCTTAAGGGGGAGACAAACCGATCACCCCTTTCTCCCTCGGGAGAAACGACGCTCTAAAGCGTCAAAGGGGGGTTCAGTGCCGACGCGATCGCAATCCGGCAATACAAGGGCCGCAGCTGCTCGGTCCCCGATGGGACCCTCCAGCTGCTCTGTCTCCGATGGGAGTGAGCGTTCCGAATCCCGAAGGGATGACAGCACCCTGCCGGTGACCTTGGTCACCGGTACGCAGTT
>JBCBOO010000027.1:0-35673 GCA_039821235.1 Planctomycetota bacterium | reverse complement strand
TCCACTGCGCCTTCGATCCGAAAGTCGGCGTTCCCATCAATGATTCCGACGTCCAGAATCCCCAGCGACCCGACCAGGTTGATGTCGCTGGCGCTGACCACGACATTGGCGTAGACTCGGCTCGCCGAAGGCACGACGTAGAACTGATCAATTCGGTCCCCTTGGAAAATCGGGTCCCCGCTCACTTCGCCTCCCAAGAATCGCTCATCGACACCATCAGTCGACACATCGTCGGCTGCCGATTTGAGAATTCGCAGTGTCGCACCGATGCCACTCAATCCCGCGACACCATTGAGGGCGGTGATTCGGAAAACGTTATTTCCGGTCGGCACCGTCGTGTCACGAATCAGAATCCGATCCCCTTCGTAGCGCACCTGCAAACGCTCAACAAAACCTGCCGTGGTTCCCGCTAACACGATCTTGTCGCGAACATCCCCGATGGTTTCTGCAAAGTCCAAATTGACAAAGACTTCTTCTCCATTGGCAAGCTCGATTCGCAAGTCATCGACGTCTCCGACTTGGCCGACCGTGAAACCCAGGAAGGCTGACGTGTCCGCTGCAATGCTCAGCCCGTTGATCGATCGGTCGTTCGAGACAATCACCAGTCGTCCGTTATCGACTTGAACTTCGATCGGGACGATTCCATCGATGGCGACCAAATTCGAGCTCGGCCCGGCAAACCCGCTGCCGCTGGCGTCGAAGACATTGGCCAACAGAAGGTTCAGGTCTGCCGCCAAATCATCCACGCTCGTGTTGTCCGCCAACGTCGCGGCATTGACCGTGACCGAAAGGAGTGCAGAGTCGGGTGCAGCGGCCGAATCACCGTCCCCCAGTTGGGAGATCTCCAATGCCAGCGTCACATCACTTGATGTTGCGGGTCGTCCTGCGGACGGGATCGTGGTCCCGGTCATCGCCACCGCAACCGCCGTCCCCCGGCCCTCGTCCAGTGAACCCAAGAGCGTCGTATCGTCTATCTCGGTGCTCGATCCTGGCGGTTGCAAGTCCAAACCGACGGTCAAATCTACTCCCGCACTCGCAATCAGTTCACCGACACCACCGCCGGCAACACCAAGTTGTGCAAATCCAAGATCGAGGCCTTCATCAAAATCAAGTTCGACTTGGCGTCTAAATTCATCCCCCAGAGACAGCTTGAATTGCACCGAACCCGCCGCATCGGGCTGATCCACCGGAGGTTCGATGTAGGTCAGCTCGGCATCAAACGGCAGGCCGGAATCACCAAACTGATTTGCGATTAAACCATTGAGCGTGCGCACCAAACCTTGGATCGTCCCGGCGCGGAACTCGGCTTGCCCCGTCTGTCCCGGCGACAACCCAAGCTCGTCGCGTGCGATGTTTCGATCACGTGATTGCTCCGCCTCAAGCCCCAGAATTTCACCGCCCCGGATGGTGACATCTCCAACGGTGCTATCGAGCACCGCTAGCTGCAAGAACTCGCCCACGACTCGGGCCGTCAAACGCTCACCGATTCCTGCGGAACGAAATGCATCATTGAGCGAAACGGCCATGTCAGCAGCCGTCAGATTCCCATTGGTCGAAGTCGCCGGAACGGTGACTTCGACGGGGTCTTCCGAAAAGGCCGAATCGAGAGGCGCAAACGTGACCGATAGTGGAAGGTCTTGCGAGAGCAGCGACGGCAATTCGCGGGCCGCCGTTACCGCAACGGTGCTGACATCGATCGAAACTCCGACAGTCGGGTCCGACGTTCGAATCGCCAAACGGTTCTCAAGTTCGGGACCATACAAACCGATCCCACGATTCGCGCCCGTCTCCGGTGCGGTTTGATTGGTATCGAAGCGTACTCGGATCCCCTCGCGTGTTAACTCATCGACCTCGGCGGACCGCCAATCACCGGCCGTATCAAGGTAGCGAACCACATCGCCCACCTTGAGCGTGATCGTGTATGGATCGACCGATGATGAAACATCAAACTCAAATCGCGCCATTCCCGATGGCAGAGGTGCCACGCCGGGGCCGACTGCATCACCACTGATATCGAGCACTGCGGTCACATCGGTGCCGGTCAGTGGTGTCAGACGTTCGGCAATAAGGTACCCGCCGAGTCCTGCTGCCTCGAAGGCGGCATTGATGTCGATGTAGAGATCGTCGATCGACACATTGTCGTCGGTCGCGAGTGCGGAAACGGTGATAAAGTGCGGTTCACTGCCCTCGACGCGGACGGTCAGCAATGCGTCTGCGGATAAGCGTCCGTCGGTGACCGTGATATCCGCATCGCCCACCAGTGACGCACTGAAGTAAAGCTGCCGCGCGAAGTCGCCCGTCGTATCGATGAATTTGACCACCTCTCCGATTGCATCGTCGACAAAGGGGATTCCGTCGGGGACTTCGAAGTCTTCGACGACCTCCTGCAACGAGGAACCCAGCTGTATGATCATTGTCGCAACGGCATCGGGAGTCAGCGAGTCAAAGCTACCGATGGTGTTGTTAAACGAAACCTGGTCGAGCAGTGATCCGAGCGATGAAAAGTCACTGAACGTGGCCGAGCCACGCGAGCCATCCGCGGCGGTGGTGAAGATCTCGACACGCCCGGGAATGGCCGCACCGGCGACTTCGGGTGTGATCTCGATTCCGTCAATCGCGAGCGAGCCGTCGACGTCCGTCTCAAACGTTTCGGACAAGTTGCCGGCTTCCGCAAGTTCGGCGATCGTAATGACGCCATCTGCCGCCGCGCCGGTCCCTGGATCATTAAGATCGATCGATAGATTGGTAGTGAGTGCGACACCGTTGTTCGGAGCGACATTACCATCCTCGCGCAGTACCACGTCCAAGAAGCCCAACGTCGCGCGGGCGGCCGGGTCATCCAACGCCGCGGTGACCGCAACGGTGACCTCGGGATCAATGTCTTCGACGAGTGCCACACGATCGGCGGCATCAATCGCCGACTCCGGGTTGAGGTCGATGCGAAGCGGTAGTCGCACCGAGGGCGATGCTTGGATGAGGAAATCACCCGAAGCGGCAAACTCCAATCCCTCGACCGCGTCGCCGAAATCAAACCGACGTCGAAATTGAATCGGCTCTGGCGAGAACGAAGGCGTCATCGTCAACACGCTGGTCGCTTCATCAAATGAAAGCTGCCCAAGATCGATCCCGAGTGGCCCCGATAGATCGCGGATGACTTCGCCAATCGAAGGCAGTGCTGTATCGCCGGCACCGTAGTTGCCGAGCACCGCTCGCAATCGGTCTCCCAGCGAACCGCCCACATTAAACGAAAGAGCTGGATCACTGACTTCAGGTCGATCGGAACGCTCAACGGCATATCTCAACGTGACCACGTTTTCCGCAACCGAGGCGACTTCGGCGGGAAAGGTCTCTCCGGTCGTGGCCAGGAAGCTTGCGGTGTTCCCTGGCGAAATCCCCAACCAGCCGACAGGCTGCGATCCCGTCTCCAGCGTCACCGAGAACTGATTGAATCCATCGACTTGTTGAACGTCGGTGATCGCAGTGACTGACGCCGCGGAGAACCGAAGGGGCTCCGCTTCGCCCCCCAACAACTCCGCCGCGGTTTGATTGACCAACGGAATCGCAGTCTCACCGACCTCGCCATCGGCCACGGCGGCATCAAGTCGATCGGCCAACGTCAACAGCCCGTTGATCAATGCGTCGGCTGGGAAGTTCATGGCCAACGGTGTGATATCAATCGCGGCCGCCGGAGAGGCGAACAGGTCCACATCCGTGGCCGTCACTGATGCCGAACCAAACAGTGACGAGTCCACGGTGAGATCGACGTCCAGCATTTGCCCGTCGGGCGGAACCACCTGAATCTGAATGCGATCAGCGAGTTCCGCGGCACCGGCCGGCAGCGTGAGTTCGATGCCACCATCGACTTCCAGTTCACTGACGGAAACCGTGACATCGATTGGGCCGACACTTGCGTCCAGCTCGGTTCCCGGTGCAACGCTTGCCGAGGGTTCGATGCGGAATGAATCAATCGCAAAGCGGTCGATGCCACCGCCCAGTGACACCACGACCGAGTAGTCCAGGTCGGTTGTCAGGGAGAGATCGATGGCCGAAGAAGGATCAAACCTGACACCCAGTTCGCTCCAGTCATCGCCGAAGACATCAAAGTTAAGGTCCGTCGTGATCGCGGTCGTGGCATCCAACGAAAAGTGGAACTGCAACGTTTCATCGGTCTCGTCGTACCCACCTTCAATCACGAGTGGAAGGCTGAACGGAAGCGAGGCAGAAAGCGAATCAATGATGCCTTGAGCCGAAGGCAATTCGCCGGCCAGATCAGAATCAAAGAATTCGCTGTTCGGATCAAAGCGTCCCAGATAGCTGACGACCGGATCACGAAGACGCAACAAATCTCCGATGCCACCTCCCTCGTGACCGATCAACTGGTTGATCGACCGACCGAAGGCGGGAAGCACGCTCTGCAGTTCTGGATTGGCGTCGACCGAATCGGCTGCCGCTGGCAAGGGTGCCAGCGTCGCGATCAATCGATCCTGAATCGAAGGCGGAAGCTCGTAGCTGGAATCCAGATCGCCTGCCAGCATCTGACGCGCTTCAAGCGTTTCCACCCGGCCTCGGGTGCGGCCAGTTGTAAGACGGCGGTGCCGTTGGCTGCGCTTTCGCAGACGTTTCAGTAGGTTCTTTTGGCTTGTTCGATAAGCATGATTCTGTTGAGATCCGTCCGACGGGCAGCGACTGGAATTCGACTGGGGCACGCGAAAAGTCTTTTTTACAAACGAATGACGGTCGCCGCACCGCTCCGCAGGAGGCCGCCGTCGATTTAGTGGTCGCGCAGCGGTCCCTGCTCGCGT
Source organism: Planctomycetota bacterium (assembly GCA_039821235.1). Lineage (GTDB taxonomy): Bacteria > Planctomycetota > Planctomycetia > Pirellulales > Pirellulaceae > Stieleria. The sequence goes on along the minus strand of JBCBOO010000027.1, from coordinate 30,871 downwards.
TTTGAGTTCATGCTCGGCTTCGTTGAAAAAGCCCTCATAAGCCTGATCTGCGCTCCGCTCAGCAGAATCCCAATAAAAGGAGTCGATTTTCGGATACTGTACAAACTTCTTTCACGCCGCCAGAAAACACCCCATTCGGGCCGTTTTACACACCCCGCTTGTCGTCCAGCGATCCTACCGATTAGGTATGATCTTCCCTTGGAGATTCACGTCCGATCCTTCGCTTGACACTTTGGTCCCATTCAAACAAAGATCCGTTGATGGACTCCTCTGATTCCAATGCTCAAGCGGACGGCACCCAATGTGGTCCCGGCGATACTTCGAAGGCGGAATCGCCTGCGTTGCCGCATGGATCGATGGATTTAGCGACTTTGTTCCAAGAGCATCGCCCTCGATTAAGACGCATGTTGGAATTTCGCATGTCGCCGCAGCTTCGCGGCCGCATCGACCCTTCGGACGTACTTCAAGAGACCTTTCTTGAGCTGAGCCGGCGGCTGCCCGAATATCAGAAGCAACCCTCGGGCATGCCGTTCTTCGTCTGGCTGCGACGCATGACGATTGAGCGGCTCATCGTTCAACAGCGGCGGCACATTGGGGCCAAGCAGCGTGACGCTCGTCGCGACCGATCGTTGGAATATGTTGCCAGTGATGACTCGGGATCACGAATCGCGATGCAATTGATTGAGAATCTCTCGTCGGTGGATCGCCAGCTGATTCGAAAGGAAGAAGTCCAGAAGATCCATGACGCGATCTCAGAACTCGATGCGGTTGATCGCGAGATCATTTCGCTTCGACTCTTCGAGTCATTGACCAATCAAGAAACGGCGAAGGTACTGGAACTTCCAACGAGTACGACGAGCCGCCGTTTCATCTTGGCCATCGAATCGCTTCGCCAGAAAGTGGAAACACTGAGCCGAATTGGTTATCCGCGTGGGAAATCATCGTGAACCGGTCGGGGGCCGATGACGAGCTGTTGTTGATTGACAGCCTCGTTGAGAAATTCTTGGCAGGCAATTCGTCGTCTGACGAGACTTCGGAGCCGAAACACATTCAGCGGCGAATCGATGCGTTCGTTGCCGACCACCCCAATGTTGCCGAGCGACTCCGGCGGATACTGGAGACCGTTGCGGTGCTGGAAATGCCACCGATCGATGAAGACCGACTCGGTGGTACGACCAACGATCGCCTTCAAGAGACGAATGAGAGCTTTCCAGTCATTCCTGATTTCAAGATCCGCCGCAAACTAGGCGTCGGTGGAATGGGGATCGTTTTCAAAGCAAGCCAAATGTCACTTGATCGCGATGTTGCACTCAAGGTGATTCCGAACTTGCTGCTCGATAGTGACTTGGCGGTTCGGCGGTTTGAAATCGAGTGCCGAGCGGCTGCCCAACTGCAACATCCGCATATCGTACCGATCTATGACGTCGGACATGCGAACCACGTTCACTTTTACACGATGCAGTTAATACGCGGCTCGGCACTTGATCTAGTAATCGCTCGACTGCGGCGTCAACATCGAGGCGATCGGTCGATTCGTCGTCACGTCGGATTGGAATCCATTCGGATTCAAGATGCGCTGCCATCTCCCAACACGAGTTCAATGGGTGAAGAAGCCGGGCATACCCAGTCGACTTCGCGCACGACTCTTTCGGGAACACGAGGCTACTATCAACAAGTCGCCGCGATCGGCAGGGACGTCGCCGCGGCTCTGGCGCACGCGCATGCCAACGGAGTGATCCATCGCGATGTCAAACCTTCGAACCTTCTTCTCGATCGTAACGGCAAGGTTTGGCTGACCGACTTTGGTTTAGCCAAAACGGGTGACAACGATTTAACACAGACCGGTGATGTCGTTGGCACCTTGCGTTTTATGGCTCCGGAGCGCCTGGATGGATTGTGCGACCGCCGCAGCGATGTGTATTCGCTGGGTGCAACGCTCTACGAGTTGGCAGGACTTCAGCCTGCGTTTTCCGGAGATGGCCAACTCTCGCTTTTGCGATGCATTCGCGATCACAACGTCCAGCCCTTACGTACGCTCGAACCTCGTTTTCCACGAGACCTGGAGACGATCATTGCGAAGGCGATGGCCGGGGAGCCTGGTGATCGGTATCAAACCGCCGAAGCGTTTAGCGAGGACTTACAGCGATTCATTGACGGTCGGCCCATTCTCGCCGTCCCACCGACGCCCGGACAAACTTTCCTTCGTTGGGTGCGTCGAAACCCGGCACTCAGTTCCGCGGTAGCCGTCGTAGCGGTATTGCTGCTCGTCGGTTTAGTCGGATCCGTTTACGCGGCGATCGGCTTTCGCTCCGCAGCGATCGAGCAAGGTCGTCTCACCCGCCGCGCCGGAGATGCCGAATCAGAAGCTCGCCGTTTGGCCTCGGAAAATCGACGGAATCTCTACTCGGCGGAGATGCTGCTCGCAAATGCCGCCGCCGAAGATCCGCTGGGCGGCCCTCGTCTTGATGAACTTCTAGAGGCTTACGCAGGGCCCTCCGATCATGATCTGGTAGGCTTTGAGTGGCACTGGCTTCGTCGGATCGTTCGTCCACCGACTCTTTCTTTGGCCCGGCAAGTAGCAGGCGCCGATCAGGCTTCCGCATGGACGGATCCGTTAAAAGAGCTTGATCCATCCAATAACCCGCAAGGCCAACAATTGCGGGGGACGGTCAAGGTTCATCCGTCACGGGCAGCATTGATCGCCGCCGTCGGAAACCGCTTGCAAGTCTCGTCGACGCTCGACGACCAGATCATTCGAGTCTTTGCATCCGATCGCGATTCCGTTGTTCAAACGCTTGATGTGTCAAGTGAGACGCAAACAGACGGTGCTGACCGAGGGCGGATTCTGCTGGTCCGGGATTCTGGTGAAGTCGAATTGCTGGATGCCGAAACTGGACAGCTGTTGCACCGTCGACACGTTCCGCAAGCGCGCGCCGCAGCCTTTGATGAGGCTGGGAATGTGCTCGTCATCTCGGGTGACCCCGACAGTGAATTTACCCATGCGATTGAACAGCTTTCTGCAGTCGATCTGCAACCGCGTCACCGACTCAGCTCAGAAGACCCTGCGGCGGAGAATTCCATTCCATGGATTGATGGTGGTGGCATTCAATTGACTGAGAGTTTCGCGTTCAATGAAGAACGTGATCAGCTGATGGTCGCCAGCAACTACCGGTCATGGACTGGGCTCTGTGAATTTCGAAGAATCGATGGCGTTTGGCGATTCGAAACCGAGCACCACGTACACGAGATGTTTCTGAGTTCGATCATTCATGTTCCACCCACGTCCTCCGACAAAAATGGAACCCGCGACAACTCCGAAAAAGATCGATGGCTGCTCGCGACGTACAACGGCGAACTCATCGATTACGACGCTTTCTCAAAAACGATTCGAAATCGTGTTCGTTTGAGCTCGTTTGCTACCGCGATGTATGTCGATGCAAAGAGGAATCAGATCGAGATAGGTGATAACAGTGGCGGACTACAAACGTTCGCACTTGACGACCTGAATGCCGTGGGTCACTCGTTCCACCATCGAACCGGAATTGCTTGGATCGGGCGTGACCCATCCAGCGGAGATCGAATCAGCGTCGACTTTGATGCGAATGCGATTCGATGGCTTCGGGGGCAACCGCCAATGAGGCGAATCAACTTGGCGGTTGATGCTCGAAACGGCGTCGGGCACCTCACTTGGTCGCCACGCGGCCTGTATCTCGCTGCCGGGATCGGCGCACGCATGCATCTGTTTGACCGTGAAGGAAACATCCACGTCGTCCCCGAAACGCTGCCCGATGGGAAACCAGATGATGGTATTTTTGCAGCCGAGCCGATCGGATGGACGAATCAATCCGAACTACTGTCGTATTTTCGAGAGTATCTGTATCGATCACCGGTCGATTCGACGAGATTGCCCAAAAGGGAGCAACGTCTTCCGCCGCTCAATACTGTGCTAGACGAGCAGCTCCTTGCGGTTCCAGGTTGCGATTGGATCTTCGGGTTGCAACGTTCTAAAAACGGTTGGCGACTGGTGCGCCGAGAGTTTGTCGGCGATACGCGATGGAGCGGCGTGACGAATTGGCGTGACTCCGAGACGTTGACAGACGTTCGCATGCACCCCAGTGGAAAAGCCGCGGCGATCTGCACCAACCGTCCAAAGCAGGTTGGACTGATCAGCTGGGAACCTCTCCCCGAATTCCCCTCACTCGACACGGGCACCTTGTGTTTCGAGATCCCATTCCTGCCCATCGAAACCGCTTTCGCCCCTGACGACAACGCTCTCGCAGTTGTCGGGACCAACGCTTCCGTTGCTCTTTATGGCATGTCCGACTATCGACTCATCAGTGAGTTGAACGGTCATGATGGCCGTGTCTTGTCGGTGGATTGGTCAATCGATTCGAGGCGAGTTGCTACGGGAGGAGAAGACGGACGATTGATCATTTGGGACACCACGAGCGCTCGACCTGTGCTGATGCTAGAACATGATCATCCCGTGATCCGTGTTCGATGGAGTCCTGATGGCCGCCGTCTCGCGTTCCTCACGCGCGATGGCAAACTGCACCTTCTCGTGCAATAGATTTGATGGAACACTTACTGGGGTTCCAAGAATTCCTTGGCGTAATCGACATAGCTCTTGATGGATTCCGGGTGCTCACCATCAACCACCATCGGTTCCGCGATCTGTTCCACACGCCGAAACAAACTGATCGCAGCTTTTTCGTCTCCCAACTCTTGGGTCAAGGACGCCAGGCGAAACAGACATCGCAATACATTCACACGAGCGACAGACCGTGAGGGATCGATCGAAAGCAGTTTCTCTCGATACGGAAAGGCTTCGGCATACAATCGACGAGCCTCGTCGGGTTCATCTTTTTGCGTGTGCAGCATCGCACGTCGCTCAAAGACAGACGCGATGTCACTAATGATCTCAGCATCATTGGGCGCCAAGCGAATCATCGCCGCAGAGATCTCGCTTGCTTCTTCATAAGCAGGCATTGCGCGCTCGATATCGAGCGGTTCCAAGAAAAGATCGCCCTGCTTCAGAAGCATCAAAAACAGGTCTGCTGCATTTCTGCGGCTGTCGGGTTGGCGATGGAAACGCTCGCGAAAGAGATTCGTTGCCCGTTCGGCCAGCTCAATGGCCTGTGGTCGATCTTCCGGTGCAAGTGTCTCACTCAGTTCACCACAGGAACACGCCAACTGACGCAGCACCTGGTCGGTTTCGTCGTTCTGTTTGACAAAGTTCTCGAGCACATCAATCGACCGTTGCAGCGACCTCTGTGAGCTGACGGAATCTCCGGCCCGTCGGGCATAGAGCGCGGACGCGATCAACGCCTGATTCAAATCGACAACGTACTTTTCGCTTTTGGGATCGATCTCCAACAGTTGCTCTGCCAACTCCACCGATCGCTGGGCAAATTGAACTGCTTCGTCGTGTCGATAGGCTCGATCATGAACTTTGGCCATCAACTCGACCGAAATGGACAGGTCACGCAATGCCATCGCGTTGTTTGGGCGGTCCTTGTGAACTCGCTCCGAAATCGCCAGAGCCGTCGATGCTCTCGACATACAGTACCGATCGAAGGCAGTTCGACCGTCGGCGTCATCCTCTGCGACCGCCTCGCTTTCGCTTTCGTCAGTTAGATTGGGCGTCGCGACAATGGGAGCGGATCCGAATTCACCCGTTCTCATCGCGAGCAAGACCAACTCACGGAGAGTCAGTGATCGGTGTCTGGCAATCGTGTCACGTAAATCGGGTTGATCCGCCGCGACGTCCATTTCGACCTTCTTAAGTCCTGTCAAAATCGTCGTCAGCATGCGGCGTCGGATCGGATTGTTTCCTGGGATATCCTTCAGCTTTTCCTCGATTTCGAAAAGCGTCGATGTCATCGTTCGCAATGCAACACGCTTTTGTCGTTCGGCGACTTGTCGGGCCGCTGCTTCCTGTTGGCGTGCTTCGGTTTCACTTGAAGCCAGTGCTGTTTTTTCCGCCGCGATTTCAGCGTTGGCATCCGCAATGCGTCGGTTGTCCAACGCGATCCGCTCGTTTTCGGCACGAAAATGGTTCACGATCAATGCTGCCGAACTCGCGGTGACAGAGACCAATAGAAGCGCAGCCATCCCGCTAATCGTCCACGCACGATGCCGTCGGGCTGCACGAAATGCTTGGGTCAAGATCGAATCCCGGTGCGCGGTGACGGGTTCATCTGCCAAGTAGCGTTCCACGTCCGCCGCCAATTCCGTTGCCGACTCGTAACGGTCCGGTGGATCTTGCGCCATTGCCTTTTCGCAAATCGCTGCGAGAGGCTTTTCGATCCGCGGATCCACGATTCGCGGCGGAACGAATTCACCGACTTGCACGGATTCAAGGATGGACACCGAGCGACCGGTGTGCGGCGGTCGTCCCGTGATCAAGTGATATAGTGTGGCACCCAGGCTATAGACATCACTCGCCGGCGACATCGCTTTCCCATCGCCTCTGGCCTGCTCCGGCGACATAAACGCGGGCGTGCCGATAATAGAACCCTCAACCGTCGGCGAAACATCCCGAGCGTTAAATGCTCGGGGCTTTGGATCAGGCGTGGGGCCCGTCTCGACGGTTCGGTCCATCGACTCGGCACCGGTTGATCCTTCGCGGGGTGCATCGACGGTCTCGTCCAGTCCTTGCTCACTGTCCGGCACATCGCGGGTTTCAACACTTGCGGGAACCACGGGATCGGTCATTCGTGACTCGTCACCCAGACGTGGGCCGTCCCGATTCTCCACGCAGGATGCAAACTGCGATCCGTCGGCTTGGATCACGAGCGGCATTTCACCTTTTCCGGTTACCTTGGCCAGTCCCCAATCGACCACCAGTGTCTCCCCGAAACGCCCCAGCATGACATTGTCGGGTTTGATGTCACGGTGCAGGACTCCGCGAGCGTTCGCGTATCCGATTGCCTGGCAAACGTCGACAAATCGCCCCAGTAGTGCCCGCATCGTCGGGGACGGCTCACAGGGAGCCTCCACTCCGAGTGAATCGTCTCGTTTCGCCGACGAACCTGAAAACGAAGCTTCCGATTCCCGTTGCCGGCGTTGCGTTTCATGCCCATGCAATTGATCGATTGCATCCCGCAGACTGGTGCCATGGATGAAACGCATCGCATATTGCTGCGTGCCATCGTCCAGAGACTCAAGTGAATAGACCGGAACAATCCCCGGATGCTCCAGACCACCGGTCACCTGAGCTTCCAGCATGAACCTCCATTGGCTGGATTCTCGCCCCTGGTGCTGCGACCGTACTCGTTTGAGTGCAACGTCGCGTCCCAGCGTTACATCGCGAGCAACATGCACCACACCCAGCCCGCCTTCGGCGTGCTTTCGTAAAACCTGGAACGAAGAAGAAGTGGTCTTCGGAGAGACGACATCACTGCCAAGAACTTTGCTCTCACTGTTCATTTTTTTCGCCGTCGTCAGTCAGTCATTCGTCGATCGAATCAGCAAAATGCAAATCGGAACCTTGATCAGCGCTTTGCAAATCGATATCGCCCTACCTTAGTCTTGTCCGACGGCCGCGTGTACTTCGGCCGAACCCGCGTCACTCAAAAGCGCGCGAGTCAAAAGGGCAGCCTCAGTCCTCGATGGAGCTCAGTTCGCTTTTCGAATCCCAAAGATTCGATAGCCTGGATACTGGCGCTGCACCATTTCGGAGGCGAGTTGACTGTTTCGGGCGGTCACCATCACACTGGTCCGGCGACCATAGACACCCGGCGGCGGGTCGAGTCCCACTTCCCAAATCGACGTGAGTCCCGTGCGGGCGGCAAGCATCTGCAGCTTGAGCATTTCGATTTGTTGCCGCTGATATCCCTCGCTTTCTCGTTGCTGCTGATACTCCCTGGCTTCGGCCTGCATCATCAAGCTCTCTCGCTCGCGAGTCGTTTCGTCATCATTTGCTTTCGACCAGGCTTCCCAACCCGGCTCAAGCACCCTCAAGTCTTCATCGGCAAACAGAAAGAACGGCACCGGAATCTGGTCGCCCGATTCCAGTTCCATCAACACTCCCTCCAGCGTGTAGGATTTGGACGTTCCGGCAAGTGTCTCTTTGACCCAAGCGTTCAACTCCGGCTCGGTCGTAAACGTCTTGGACTCGAGTGCGGAGAGCACCTTGAGCAGCAACTGCTGGTGCAACGGGTCAAATCTCGAAAACAGCTTTCCGTTAACCGAGAGCGTCCCTCGTTGGCGCGTCAGTTCATAATCCTTGCGCCCGAATGCGAGAACTCGGCCGCGAATCTTGACACCTGACTTGGATGTCCAAGTCTGCATCTTCTCAATCGATGCGTTCAGCGTGGCACTCAGGTCCTTTGACTTCAGGTAATCACGATCCGCATCGGAGAGTTCATTCACCTCAACGGCGACCAGTTTTCCAGACTTCCTTTTCAGTACAACTGTCTGATCATTAAATGCAATCGCTTCGGCATCGATCTTGTAACCGCCCTTGGCACTCGTCCAAATACGTGCCGCCTGGGTCGAGGAACAAGCGATGGAAAAGAGAAACACGAGGGTGAGTGAAATCAACGATTGCATCGAAACGGGCTCCGAAACCACTTGGGAAGTTTGGCTTGATCGCGGGTCATTCTAGTTCGAATTGCCAGCGGCGGCATCTTCCTCCGGCTCGGGAAGCCGTACGAGCAAGTAATCGTCTCGGGTTTCCGTCCCAAAGTGGACGAGGATGGAGGCCTCGTCTTGAGTCAAGTTATACAAACCCGTTTCGACGATGACTTGTTCGCTCTCTCCAATGCGCAAGGCAACACGTTGGGTTTCTTTGTCCACGCGCCCCTGAACCGCATCGGTGCGATCGGTCGCATCGTTGTACATCGTGCCCGAGACGACTCCTTCCTTATTGACAGCCAACTGGAGAAAACGAGAGGGGTCGACGTCATCCGGGTCGGTGGTGATTGCAAAGGTGCCGAGCGCCATCCATTCGGAATCTTGTGCCTCCGTCTCTGACTCGGGCTCCGGAACCGTTGCCAGATCAGCGGCGCTCGCTGCGAAATCATCGGCGGTCGCCACCTCTTCCCCACCAACGTAAACGCGGTTGTCTTCGTACGTCACGTTGCCGCCATCGCTGTAGTCGTAGTAGACCGGTTGTTGCGGGGCAGATGTGGGTGTCGACCACGTGAACCAACTACTCACGGCAGGATACGTAGGCGTTTGCCACCAGTAGACGTAGGGGTAGCGATTGAAAGAGTAACAGTAACTCCATGAGCCAAATCGAAATCCACGTCCCGCCCACCAGCCGGCTTGGAAGTAGCGCCAGTTGTTCCCCCATCCGTAGCGAACGTTGTCACCCCAACGATGCCAGCGATCAAACCGCTCGGGATAACGCGCCGGCCAGTTATTGAGTGACGACAGATTGTTTTGCCATCGGTTGTTGATTTGATTGATCGAGCCGCGATCGATGTTGGCCCAGGAGGGACGGTTGCTGATCACGTTGTTGTTCCCGATCCGAATATCGCCAACTTCAATGTTGGTTCGGTTACTGCTTGCGGTTCGGTCGCCGATTTCAAGGCGGTTGCCGATTTCCGAGCGGTCGCCGGTTTTAAGGCGGTTGCCAATTTCAGGTCGGTTGCCGATTTCCGGGCGGTTACCCGGTTGGCCCGGCAAAGTCGTCGGACGTTCCCCGGGCCGAGCGGGCAGCGTTGTCGGACGATCTGGATTTCCCTCACCGGATCCCGGTCGTGTGGTCGGACGACCGGGCAGTTTGTTCCCGCCGGTATCGGGACGAACGGGTTTTTCTAAGCCAAGAAAGTCGCCGAGCTCCCCACTCGATGGAGGACGGTTTCCAACCGGCTTGCTCATTCCAGGACGCGACGTTGGAAGATTTCCGATCGAAGGACGCCCGCTCGAACCGGGCTTTTGAACGCCAGTTCCAACACTTCCGGGTCGTGTCGTACCGGGCCGAGTGTTACCCGGTAGGTTTGGTTTTGCGTTGCCGGGACGCGTCCCGCTCGGAAAAGACGTTCCAGGCCGAGTCTGGGGGCGCGACATGTTTCCACCGCCCAGATGGGGAAGGCTATTGGTGGGGCGGTTGGTCGATGGACGCGTCGTCGGACGGTTGTAGCTCGGGCGCGTCTGTGGGCGACTCACTTGGGGGCGAGTTGCTTGCGGCCGACTCATCTGTGGCCGACTCATTTGAGGGCGGGACCCTCCCATCGAGCGACCGCCACGGGAAGAACGACCGCCTCCCCCTCGTCCACCAAAACCGCCTGCATCAGCGATAGCCATCGGAAGAAAAGCAGCAAACCCGGCTGCGATCAACGAAGCTTTTATTCGTAACATACTCATTGATCAGACTCCGCGGCTGGTGGCTGTGAAACGGATTGATCGGAAACCCGTGCAATAACCATCTCGGGTACCGAAGGAACGGGCTGGCCGGCGACTTCATGGCCCACCACTTTCACGGTCATTGAGTTGATTTCCCGCGAGACTTCCTCTTTGGGAGTGATGACGTACGTTCCCGAAGCGATCCGTCCGTCCGCCAACGTCTGCACCGACTTGACCAACCAACGATCGTCGCGTTTGGACCATGTTGCACTGCCAAAGCTACCGTCGACGAAATAAGAAGACGATTGAATACCGCCTCCAATCGGATCAAAACCGATCACTTGAAAACCTTCGCTTTCGCCGTCTCGACTGAATGTCCGAACAAGGAATTGCTCTCCCGGTAAGAAGCGAATCGAGCTTGTGAGTTTGCGTTCGCCCTGGTCCTGCCAAACACCAACCATCCAAGAAAGTGATTGCAGTGGAGGTTCGACGGCGTCATCCGACGAAAGCGACTGCTCATAAATGGACTTGATCTTCCAAACGCCTGAATCCTCTGCCATCCGAACGGTAAAAGCGAATGTCTCACCGGAGTCAATCTCGGTCCCCAACGAATTGGTGCCCTTAATGACCGCCGATGTTTGATCAACCAGATCGATACTTTCAATCGTCGCGTCAAGCTTCAATGGAGTTTCGGTCAGTGCTTCACGAATCTGCTTCGTCAGCGCGTCGCGTCCCTCGGCTACCAATTCTAAAGAATCATCGCGGTATTCGACGTCTTCATGAAGAAACTCGGGAAGACGCTCCCAGTCACGCGCATTGATTGCAGCCGCGTAATCACGCAGCGTTTGATTCAACTTTTGTTCAGTCGCACCTTCAACCAAAGAGTTCGGTTGCTGCGCATTTGCCGGATGAACAAACAAAACAGCCGGCACGAGAAAGAGAAGCCATCGCACAATTAGACGCCCCCAAGGAAAGTGAGGTTTAAGGGGATTGTAGAGGATGCGAAAGTCGCCCGCAAAAAATCTTCTTGGAGGCCGTTGCCATCCATGAGTTACAACACGTGAGACCACATCATGGAAGTTTAGGTCTGAAGGAGGAGTTGGGCCAGCCGCAATCGACAGTTCAAACGCTGATCGCGATGCCCCGTAGCGGCAATTGGGTGTATTCCCTTGTTTCCCGGCGACGAAAAGACGTCATGTTCAGCGGCCGTTCCAATTTCAGCCGTCTCGTCCGACGCTTGTTCCGTTACTTGGCCATCGCGTCGAGTTCACTGAGTTTCAGTCTCACGCTTAGGATGTACGGGGACTGTCCAGAGGACCAGTGTCCGTACGTGGTGGTGACAAGGGTATCATCTGGCAGGATTTCGACTCCCGGATACGCGGTGTCGTAACTCTTTTGATTGTCTTTGAGTCGCACGAAGTACTGTCCACTTTGTCCTTGGACAAGGTCCTCCCATGTGCCGACCCATCCGACCCAGTCACCTTCGTAGCTGCGATTTTTTCGACTAGCCGAGGGTGAATTGCATCGAAAACTAATAAACAACCGTCCGTCAGCGACGTACTTGGCGGTGTGACGATCACCGGTAAGCGCCAGTGGTAACTCACGAGGTACACTCCAAGTCTTGCCTTCATCGGTGGAAAAGATGATGTGGGAGTTTTGGCGTCGCGCATTCTCGCGCAACAACACTGCCAGCGTTTTTCCGTCCGGCGAACGAATGCAGCCCGGCTCGCAGAGATGGACCTCGGAGGACTGGTAAACCTGCTCCGGAAACGACCAGGTGATCCCGCCGTCTTTCGAGAGGGTTTTGAACAGCGTGAACGTGGACGATCTCTTACCGGCTTTCTCAAAGAATCGCCCATCGTCATGAAACATCGCGAGATAGTGCCCGGGACCTGTCTTGAGTGGTTCCACGAATCCCATCACGACAATCCCGCCCCAATCGCCGGCGGGCTTCAGTGCGGACCAATTCATTCCATCATCTTCTGAAACGGCTAGACGAGCCGGGTGAAGTCCCGACCACATGATGATGCGTTTGGTTCCGTTCGGGCCGATCACTCGGTGCAGCGTGGGAACTTCTTTGGAAGTCGCCCAATTTTCGGGAGTCGGCAGTCGTTCGCTCCAAGTCAGTCCGCCATCGGCACTTCGCTTGTAGACGATTCCTCCGCGACCATGTCCCTTCGGATAAACGCACAAGATGGTCTTCCCATCCTCCAACAAGCACGTGGTGGGATGTCCAAGGTATTGACCACTCTCACGATCCACGACGACTTGCCGCCAAACCTGGTCATCAAGATCAAGCAACGTTGGTGAGCTCTTGATGGGTTCGTCAGCGCGGGATAGTGGTGGCAGGATCAGTCGTGGCAGAATCAGCGATGCTAGGATCGGCAAAATCAATGGAGCAAGACGCATGGCTTGGTTCGGGCGGGAGGAGGTGGCGGAGGTAGGGTTGTCGTGGCGGTCAGTTAGGAATGACTCGCCCAGCGATAATAGTCGGCTTCGGTGCTGTCATGTGCAAGCTGCTCTTGCAACGCCGACCACGCGGACTTGTTACGCTCTTGTTCCGGGAAGGTTTCCCCCTCACTCGATCCTGCCGATCCTTCACACATGAAAACTCTCTTCTGTCTGCTTTTCATCTCCATCCTGACTCCACGGGCGCTCGCCCAAGAAACGCGCCCCAACATCGTGTTTTTTTTCGCGGATGATTGGGGCTGGGGAGACTTGGGTTGTCACGGTCATCCGTATGTGAAAACCCCCAACATCGATCGGCTGGCGCGGGAGGGTACGGACTTCCATCGCTTTACGGTTGCCAGCGGAGTGTGTTCGCCCAGCCGAACGGCGGTGATGACGGGGCATTTTCCGGCCCGATACAACATCGATGGTCATTTTGCTTGGGTGCCCAGTAACGCCAAACGGAATATGCCGGACTGGCTTGATACGGATGTGGTTACGTTGCCAAAGCTTCTTCGATCGGGTGGATACCGAACGGGGCATTTTGGAAAGTGGCACCTCTCGAACAACATGATTCCTGACTCGCCGAGTCCGGAGGTTTACGGGTATGACGAATATGGTGCGTTCAACTGTTCGGGCGAGCAGATGCCGGTCCACGAAGACACGCAGCACGCCAGCGAATTTATTCGTGAGAGCCACCAAGCGGGGAAACCGTTCTTCGTCAATCTGTGGATGCATGAGCCTCACACGCCCTTCCATACGGTGCCCAAGTATCGTTGGCGGTTTCGAGACAGTGGACTGGAAGAAGAAGACGAGATCTACGCGTCGGTGTTGTCTCATGCGGACGACCGGATCGGCGAGGTGCTGCAGACGCTCGATGATTTGCAGCTGACCGAGAACACACTGGTCGTCTTTTCCAGTGACAATGGTCCGGCTCGTTCCGCCAATGCGAAACTCGACTTGATGCACGACTCCGCGACCGGGGCGGGTTTTAACATCGCGGCGGCCAAAGGGATCACGGCGGGTCGCAAGGGCTACAAAGCCGCTCTCTTTGAAGGCGGGATCAATGTTCCCTTCATCGCCCGATGGCCTGGGAAAATTGCGGCAGGAAAGATCGACAAGTCATCAATCCTCTCGGCGGTGGACCTGCTGCCGACGTTTTGTGCGATCGCCAACGTCGCGTTGCCGGCGGACTACCAACCCGATGGCATCAGCCAAGTCCGAGTCCTCGCCGGACCTCCTTCTCAAGGACGCCAACAACCCTTGTTCTGGAAGATGGCCGGCCGCGGAAAACCGACGAGTCAGAAATGGTTCCACTGGGTCTCCTATGCCATCGTCAACGGAGACTGGAAACTTCTCACGAATAACGATCAGAGTTACAGTGAGCTCTATCACCTGGTGGAGGATCCACTCGAAAGCCGCGACCTTGCTCAGCAGAAACCGGAGGTCGTAGACAAACTGAACGCCCTGATTCGGGAGTGGCGAAAAACGCTTCCCTACCGGCCGGAAGGGAATGTCTTTTCTTCGCTTCGTGATCAGCCCGCGTCCAAGTAGCATGCGCGGGTCCGTCCGCAAATAGAGTCTCGCCTGAGTTGTGCCATCTGATGAAACGAATCGCTTTGCTACTCGCGTCGGTCTTGTCTCTGTCCGCTTGGGCATCCGCATCGGAGAAACCAAGGGCAACGGAGAAACCGAATGTCATCTACCTGATGCTGGACGAATGGGGGTATTTCGAGTCGGGACACATGGGACATCCCGAGTTGCTGACCCCAAACATTGATCGTTTCGCGCGCGAGGGGTTGCGATTTACCAATGCGTACGCGGGTGCACCCGTTTGCGGGCCGACTCGTTGCGTCCTTTTGACTGGGCTGCATTCCGGTCACACATCGATGCGGGTCAACGATGGATTTTCACCGATCCGGGCGGAGGAGCCGACCCTGGCAACGATGCTCAAACGACATGGCTACGCGACCGGTGGATTTGGGAAATGGGGCATCGGTGGTCGGAGTACATCCGGAGTCCCGGAGCGGCACGGCTTCGATGAGTTCTTCGGTTATTACGACCAAGTTCATGCCCACACCTACTACCCCAAGTATCTGATTCGAAATAGCCGCGAAGTCCCGTTGGAAGGGAATCTTGGCGAGAGTTTCTTCGAAGGAAAAACGCACGCTCAGCTGGAGATATTCCGCGAGTCCGTGCAGTTCATTCGTGCGAATCGAGACCGTCCGTTCTTTTGCTACCTTCCCTGGACACCACCACACGGGCTTTGGGGAATCGATGACGACGATCCGTCGTGGCAACTTTTCCGCGACAAACCTTGGCGTGCGGGGCAACGCACCGATCGTGACGCGCGTGTTTACGCCGCGTTTCTACACATGGTCGACCGGCAAATCGGCGAACTGCTTGCCTTGCTGAAGGAGCTGGACATTGATGACAACACGATCGTCTTTCTCTGCGGTGACAACGGTGGGCAAGACTACTTCAAAACCGAGGACCGCCCCCACGGTTTCTTTGCTCCCAATCTCAATCCAAAAACGGGCGAGCGATTCCGCGCGGGCAAGGGTTCGCTCTATGAAGGCGGTCTCAAGGTTCCCTGCCTGGTGCGATGGCCGGGGAAGATTCATCCCGGTTCGGTCAACGAACATGTCTTGTGTTTCCAAGATGTGATGCCGACGCTCGCCAAGGTCACCGGTGCGAAGTGTCCGCCAACCGATGGGCTCTCGTTTTCTCCTTCGCTGTTCGGTCAAAAAAGCCAATCCAAACACGAACACCTTTACTGGGAGTACGCGAACCAAACCGCCGTCCGAATGGACAACTGGAAAGCCTACAAGCGAGGGAAAAATCCATGGGAGCTCTATGATCTCTCAAAAGACCCGGAAGAACGCGTGGATCTTGCAGACGAGTCAACTGGCATCCTTCAACAGCTGATCGCCAAGGCGGAATCATCACATCGACCGATCCGCCCGGGTGAAGTCTACGACCGGGTCTTGATCCAGAAAGACCGGCGGCAAGCACCGCATCGAAGGAAGTAATTGACGGGACAATTGACGTTTTGCGACGAGCAAGTATCGAATTGCGTCGAAGTGGCCAAAAACGGTTCGGATTCTTCCCCGCGTCAGTAAGCTAACGAAATGGTGATGCCGCAACCGAACGATCGAGCAACAGAATTTACGCCGCTTTTGGTGGCCTTACTTTCCGTGATCGCAGGTCTTTTCGGTGCTTCATCAAGTTGCGAGGCTCAAACGAAGCGAGATCCCTCACGGCGAATGACGACCAACAGTCGACTGACGCTGGGGACCCAACCATTGCGGTCTGCCTCGGTGCGCGCCGGTGACTTTGACTCCGACGGCGACTTGGATTTGGTCGTTGCGAATGGGCGACATTGGCCGCAACAGAATTTTTTGTACTTCAATCAAAATTCGGCGCGATTCAACGTGGCCCGAAGACTCGGCGAAGACCTGGAAACGTCGTACGCTTGCGAACCCGGCGACCTTGATGGCGACGGCGACCTTGATTTAGTGATCGGAAATGATCATGCACCGACCCGTGTCTGGCTTGGCGATGGGACGGGGCATTTTGCCAAGCACGCGATCCTGGGTGATCCCACCAGCCTTCGGGGTGTGACCCTGGCGGATGTCAACGGGGATGACTTTCTGGATGTCATCTTGATTTGCCGCGGGCGCCCGAATCAGGTGCATTTGAACGACGGACGGGCGAGTTTTCAAACACAAATCTCTTTCGGCGGCGAACGAGAATCGACGCTCGGTGTTGCCGTTGCGGACTTAAACGAAGATGGTTGGCCGGATTTGATTCTGGCCAATCGCGATCAACAACCCAACGCAATTCTATTCGGGATTGATGGTCAACGTTTCTCCGAACCAAAGCGGTTTGGGGACCAAACTCAATCCAGCCGTGCCGTGGTGACCGCGGACTTCAATGCGGACGGCAAAGCAGATTGGGCAGTGGGAAACCTCGGCGATTCGAACCGCGTTTATCTCGGCGACGGAAAAGGCGGAACCATCGGCGAGGTTCCTTTTGGTCTCCCGGACGGCATGACGTATGGGCTTGCGGTTGCGGATATGAACGGCGACGAAATGCTTGATCTCGTCACCTGCAACGTGCGACAAAAGGGAGTCGTGGCAATTAACCAAAACGCCGCCGAGTCGTTTGACATGCTCGCCTATGGATCAGATGAAACGTCCAGTTACGGCCTGTGCGTTGGTGACTTTGATTCGGACGGCGATCCCGATATCGCGGTTGCAAATTCAGATGACGTCAACCGAATCTACCTGAATCACTCCTCCGCAAGGTTTGTGCAATGAACTTTAGGATTGCCGTCCTTGCGGCCGGTCTCTCACTCCTTGGGTACGCGTCGATTTCGGCAGCGGACGACTGGCCGGGATTTCGTGGTCAAGGAGGCCGAGGTGTCGCCGAGTCCGCCCGTCCGCCGGTCAAATGGGACGGCACGGTCGCTGATGACCCGGCGATTCTCTGGCGTGCAAGCGTTCCAGGTTTGGGACACGGAAGCCCGGTTGTCTTTGGGAACCACGTTTATCTGACCACCGCGATCTCCGTTGACGGAGACGCTCCACTGCAAGTTGGACGAAGCGGTGGCATCAAGGCGGCGGAAGGCGAGGGCCGGCAGACCTGGGCGGTCCTTTGTTATGAGAAGTCGAGCGGTCTTCTGTTGTGGCAAAAGGATCTTCGCACCGGTGAACCCCGCGCAACGCGACATGCGAAAGCGACGCAAGCAAACACGTCGGTCGCGGTGGATGAGCAACACGTCGTTGCCTTCTTCGGCAGCGAGGGTTTGTACTGCCTCGATCATTCCGGCCAGCTTCTTTGGGAGAAGGATCTGGGTGTAATCGACATCAGCAAGTACGGCATCGGATGGGGCTATGCGAGCTCACCCGCCGTTGAAGGTGATCGGATCATCCTCTTATGCGATACGGCTGACGCCCCCTGTTTAATCGCCTTGGATCTGAACACCGGCGACGAAATTTGGCGAACTTCACGCGCGGGCGACTGCGTGCGTAGTTGGGGTACGCCGCTAATTCACGCCATCTCGGAAGTGACACAAGTCGTCATCAATGGCTGGCCATGGATCGTGTCGTATGACTTGGCCACGGGAGCTGAGATATGGCGAATCGAGGGAGGAGGCGACAACCCGACACCCACCCCATTTGTCGATGATTCCAAGATCTATCTCACCAACGCGCATGGCGGTAAGTCTCCGATCATTGTTGTGAAAGAGACCGCAAAGGGAAATCTGACGACTGACGAAGCCGCGGCGAAGGCACTCTGCTGGAGAACCGAGCAGGGAGGCGCCTACATGTCGACACCGGTCATCGTCAAAGATCGTCTTTACCTCGGCAATACGAATGGCGTCCTGCGTTGTTTTGATGCGAAGACAGGTGATAAAATCTACGAGTCGCGATTGGGTCGCAAAGCCTCTCTCTATGCGTCTTTGGTCGCTGCCGGTGAAAAGATTTATTGCGCGTCCGAAGACGGTACGGTTTATGTGATCGAGGCCGGTGATGAGCTGGATGTGATTGCCAAGAATCCGATGGGCGAACCGTGTTTCGCCACGCCGGCGATCTCGGGAGAAATTCTCTTGATTCGAACGACAAAATCACTTTTCGCAATTGGAAACGAGCAATTGCAGGTTCCTTAACGCGTTTGCGTGCGGTGCCGGGCCAAGCCAACTACACTCTCTTCCCCCGCCTCGACCTTGTCTCCAACCATTCCCGCCTTGAGATTAAGAATGCAAAACCCGCTTGTGATGTATTTCAACTCGACTCAAAAATCACGTCACCGCTTTGCAAGGCAAACGGATCTGACACGGAGTATCACTGCGATTGTTTTCACCTTGGTCGCAGTGGTCGCGTTGTGTGTCGGCACGACTGCGCAGGCCGACGAATCGTTCGAGTTCCAGCAAGACGATGTGGTTGCCGTTTACGGAAACGGATTGGCCGACCGGATGCAGCACGACCCGTGGGTCGAATCGGTGCTTCAGGCGAATCTCCAGGGAAAGAACGTTCGTTTTCGGAACATGAGCTTCTCGGGTGACATCGTCAACCGACGGCCTCGAAACAAAGGATTCACGAACGACACCGAATACCTGCAACACGTCGCGCCGAGCGTCGTGTGGATCATGTTTGGATACAACGAGTCTCACGCCGGTCCCGCCGGCGCCTCCGCGTACAAGGAGGAACTGGTCAAGCTTGTGGAAAAGTATCGCGGATTACGAAAAGAGGCGGGGGTGGCTGCACGATTCGTGCTCTTCAGTCCCATCGCCTGCGAGAACACGGGTAATCGACACCTACCTGACGGCACCGAGCTGAACACCAACTTGGCCGCCTACACCGAAGCGACACAAAAGGCCGCCGATGAAGCCGACGCGACTTTTGTTGACTTGTTTCATCCCACGCGAAAGTTGTACGAGGAACGTGACGAACAGCTCACGCTCAACGGAATCCACCTCAACGCCACGGGCTACCGAGCCTTGGCGGATGTGATCGCAAATCGCCTCCTCGGTCAAACGACGGCCTCGGACGAAGTGCTCGCGAAAGTCTTCGAAGCGGTCAACGACAAGAACTGGCATTGGCACAATCGATACCGCGCCACCGATGGCAATGACATTTGGGGTTCCCGCTCCGGTCTCAGTTTTGTCGATGGGCAAACCAACGCCGACGTCTTGGTGCAAGAGCTGAAGATGTTGGACGTGATGACGGCCAATCGTGATGAAGCGATTTGGGCTGCCGCCAAAGGCAAGACGATCAAGCCCGACGATTCAAACGTTCCTCCGCCGGTGGAAGTGATCTCCAACGTGGGCGGTGGGAGCCGAAGTTCCAGCAGCGAAAAGGAAGGCAGCACCGACTACCTGAGTCCCGAAGAAAGCCTAAAAAAGATCAAAGTTCCCGAAGGTTTTCAGCTCAATGTTTTTGCGTCCGAGGAGATGTTTCCCGATCTCGCAAACCCCGTGCAATTGCAAGTCGATACGAAAGGACGTCTCTGGGCGGCCAGCTGGAATTCCTATCCAAAATGGCATCCGGGCGATGAGCTGAAAGACAGCTTGATGATCTTTGAAGACACGGATCGCGACGGCGTGGCCGACACGCGAAAGATCTTTGCCCATGTACACAATCCACTCGGTTTCGAGTTTTGGGGTGGCGGCGTCCTGGTGACTTCCGGCCCAGACTTACTATTTCTGAAAGACACCGACGGCGACGACAAGGCTGACGTCCGTTATCCGATTCTGCAGGGCCTGGGAACTTCGGACACACACCACGCCGCCAACAACCTGATCTATGGGCCCGACGGCGGCATCTATTGGCAGAGTGGCATTTTTCTGGTCCACAATCACGAGACGCCTTGGAAGCCGAACCTGAACACCGGTGGATCTGGCATGTACCGCTTTGATCCTCGTACCTTTGCCATCACTCCCGTCGCGGCAAACAGTCCGAACCCGCACGGAACCAGTTTTGATCGTTGGGGTTACCTGTATGCCAACGATGGGACGGGCGGAAAGTCATACCAGGTCCGGCCAAAGGGGAATGGTTTTCAGATGCATTCCTTGCTCGCCAAGGAATTTCGTCCGGTGCCGGCAAACGAGATCCTTTCGTCGGCACACTTCCCCGAGGACATGCAGCAAGACTTCTTGATCCTCAACGTCATCGGCTTCTTGGGCATCAAGCAATATGACCTGGATCGTGGCGATGGTGGCAAACGTGAGTACGGACACGTTTGGGGAACACCGGGGACGGAACTGCTCAGCGGCGAAGATCGCAACTTCCGTCCCAGTGATGCCATTGTGGGTGAAGACGGTGCGCTCTACGTGGCCGATTGGCACAACATGATCATCGGACACATGCAGCACAACATTCGTGACCCCAGTCGTGATCACAAGCACGGCCGGATCTTGCGTTTGACGGTCAAGGATCGCCCGCTACAAGAGCCAGTTGCGATTGATGGCCAACCCATCGAGGCGCTGCTTGAAAACCTGAAACATCCCGTCGACGGCGTGCGTCATCGTACCCGCGTGGAACTCAGCGAACGAGACTCGGATGCGGTCATCGCGGCGGCACAGGAATGGGCCAAGGACTTTGATCCCAATGACGAGACCGAAGCACACCATCTCTTGGAATGCCTCTGGCTGCACCAACAACATTACGCCACCAACCAACCACTGCTCGACAAGTTGCTTGACTCCGATGCACCGCACGTTTCCGTGGCGGCCAAAACGGTCGAGCACTTCTGGACGCGGTATGACACCAAGTTGGCGGCGGATTTCGCCGCACCGCCTGAATTGCATGTGGTTCGGTATCGTGTCCCACGCCACCTGGATCGCAAGTATCACGCGTCGTACAAACGTGGTGCCGATATCTTCCAGCGTGAATCACACTGCGCGACCTGCCACCAGACCAACGGGCAAGGCAACGGAGCCGTCTATCCGCCTCTTGTTAGCAGCCCCTGGGTCACCGGAAGCGAAGACCGCTTGGTCAAGCTCGCCCTCCACGGCATGTGGGGCAAGATGCAAGTCGGTGGAAAGATCTACGACCCGGCGCGGGGCGTTCCTCCGATGACCGCGTTCCGTGATCTGCTCAATGATCGTGACATGGCGGACGTGCTCACGTTTGTTCGCAACACGTGGGGAAACAAAGCGTCACCGATCGAAACCCAGACGGTCGCAAGGGTACGAAGTGAATCCTCGGATCGATCCACGTTTTGGAAACCCGAGGAACTGGAGGCGATCCATCCTCTTGAAAGGGAATTGATGTCGGAGGAGGACCTGAAAGAGCCCGAGGTCATCAACAACCTTGCGTTGGAGCAGGAACTGCTGGAACAACCCGTCAGTGAACTTGCCAAGATCGCGATGGAGAACGGAAACCTGAAACGCGGAAAACGACTGTTCTATACCTCAGCCGCATCCTGTTTCGCCTGTCATGATCCACCGGGGAACGCACCCAGGTTAGGACCGGACTTGACGCAAATGAAGAAACAGATTTCTCCAGAGGACTGGGTAAATTCGGTTTTGTATCCGTCGAAACAAATCGACAAGGAATTTGCTCAAGTCAATGTTTTGACTGACGAAGGGAAAGTCATCTCGGGGATTCGCATTTCAGAGGACGAAAGCGGGATCACACTTCGAAACGTGGCCGAACCAAAACCGATTGTCATTCCGGACGAATCCATCGACGATGTGATCGAGTCCAAGGTCTCGATCATGCCAGACGGTCTCGTCCGCTCGCTCAAGAGTCGCGAGGAGTTTGATGATCTGATGCGGTACCTCATCAGTCTTTCAAAGTAGGCAAAGAAAGGTCCCGTTCGGTATCCCGAGTGATGATGAATCACCGGGAAGGAGGGTCGTCTCGGGATTCGCGGCTTGGAGAGCCATCCATGAGCGAAAGAGCAAGTTGAGCGAGCTCGGCCATACTCCCGCAATGCTCGGCGAAAGCGCCTTCATATGTCGATGCGCATCTTCCACCGATTAGCAACCTGCCACCGTAGGAGCGGATGGTTGCGCCGAGGCGATCAATCTCTCGATGATGTTGACGACTGCGAAGTGGATTGGTCAGTGCAAGCCAAGCAATGTCCGGAGTCTCATCTTCAACGGAATCCGTTAGCACGTCGAGAGGCGTGTTGGGGCCCAAGTTGGTTTCCGCATACCCGCAGTCGTGCAAAACCAGCGAACTCATCTGCGTGGGTAAAAGGTACGGGTCATCCGTCGGGGCGGCTCCCATCGCGGTCGGTGCGCCCTCATCGGGCTCGCGCATGGCAAGTCGGATCTGGCAGAGCGCACGCATGCACAACAGTGTTGCGCGATGCTCGATGAAAATGCTGCGCTTATCGTGAGGCCAACGGTTTCCGATCGCCTTCATGGCTTCATGGATCGGCCCGTCGCAGATCTGGGCAATCGACTTCCCAGAGGCGTACATCGATTGAATGATGGTGATCACGCTGGTCGCATGACCATCACACAGTGCGTCCGTCAGTCGGCTCGCTGGCGCCGACGGTGATGCCTTGCCGTTCGCCTTCGTAAGCCCCAAGACCTCAGGCCGAAGGACACTGGCACCAGACTCGCGAACGTAACGAACCGCCTCGGCTACAGGGATTCGTCGATGGCCCCCTCGCGTTCGATGAATCTCAAGATCGCCGTTGTCGGCGAGTCGTCGCACGGAGGACTCACTGATGCCCACAGCGGCGGCAAAATCGGATGTCGAGAGCATTCGTTGCACAGGCAAAACTCCATAAATAGCCAAATTCGGTCTTGGGACGATACTCAGAACCTTCGAAAGCGTCAATCTTTCCGTTTTAAGCCCCTTTACAAGCCTCTAAGGTGAATCGGATGAAAGTTTTGACGGTTTTTGGTTTTGTGTGTGACAGTTTTGAATGTTTTCCCCACGAGGTGTGAAATGCTCACAGAAGTCTCGGTCTTGGCGGCGGCGATGCCCGACTTGACTGTTTTTCAGTACAGCATCGTTGACAACATTTTTTCGATGACCGTGGCGACCATGGGTGCCGCGGCTCTGTTCCTTTTCATGTCGCGATCTTCGGTTAATCCGGAGTATCGCCCCGCACTGATGATTTCCGGAATTGTGGTCAGCATCGCGTGCTACCACTACTTCATGATCCGCCACAGCTGGCAGGGTGCCTATTCGTTGGGCGACGCCGGCTATTCGGGAACAGGGGCGGGGTTCAATGACTTTTATCGCTATGCCGATTGGATCTTGACGGTCCCCTTGTTGATGGTCGAACTGATCGCGGTCTTGAGACTTGAGAAAGGGCGTGCGCGTTCGTTGCTCACGCGGTTGGTGGTTGCGGCTGCGTTGATGATCGCGCTGGGTTACCCAGGCGAAGTCATTTCGGACCCGGATGGCTGGACCGCTCGTGTGATCTGGGGATCACTATCATCGATCCCGTTCTTCTACATCCTTTACGTCCTATGGGTCGAGTTGACGGCTTCGTTGGCAACTCAACCGGCGGCCGCGAAGAAGCTGGTCGAGGTGGCGCGGTTGGTGCTCTTGATTACCTGGGCGGTCTACCCCATCGCGTACGCGTTCGGAGGTACAGAAGCGGCACTGACAGCGAAAGCGGGTGGCGCGGTCGACGCAAGCGGTGTGGTCGCTCTGCAGGTCGGTTACGCCATTGCTGACATGACGGCAAAAGCAGGGTTTGGGGTCCTGATTTATATGATTGCCCGAGCCAAGAGTGAGCAAGTGCAAGAGAACGACGCTGCCGAGCCTGTTCTCGCGACTGCTTGATCGCTCTGTAGTCAGTTTTTGTCGAGTGTTTTCACCCAACTCCTTCCGCCAAAGGTGACCTGATGCATACGACCGTTGTCGCGATCGTCAGTCTCCTCGTGGCCGCGTTATCGGTCATCGGGATCACCTTGCCGAAGGAGTGGGTTTTGATTGCTGTGTTGATTCTCGTCGCGTCGATCGGCGTCCCGCATGGTGGCCTCGATCATTGGACAGGCCGCATGCTGCTCTCAAAGCAATTTCCACGCACGTGGATGTTGTTGTTCTTCCCCGGTTACCTTGCGATTGCGGCGGCCGCGGTTTGTGGCTGGATGCTCCTGCCGCTGTTGACCGCTATTGGCTTCTTCATTGCTTCGGCATGGCACTTTGGGCTGGACGATGATCGGCGGCCACTTTCCCACCCGGCGCTGGATACGTTGCACGCGATCGCCATAGGCGGGCTCGTGATCTGGATCCCGGTACTGGCTCGCTCGGAAGAAGTCGAGTCTGCCTTGGCGACGATCATCCCGGGAGAGTTGGGCCTCTCGGCGGTTGCGATCCTGGCGGTAATGAAGCCGCTGAGCTGCTTCTTTGGAATCTTGGCGATCGGAGCGATCGTGCGAGATTGCCTTTTGAATCACTGGTCGGCAGTCGTTCGAAACGTCGGGTTTTTAGCGATCTTTATGATGGCGAACACGATCCTCGCGTTCGGAATTTATTTCTGCGGCTGGCACTCCTTGCGGGGCCTAAAGCGTCTTGCACTTGAACACCAACTCACTTGGGGCCAGCTGGTTGCTGCAACGATTCCATTGACTGTTGGGGCAATTGTTCTGTCCGCTGCAGGGATGGCTTATTGGTCTGAGGGGCAGAACGTTCCAGAGTCGCTGAATCGAACGCTGTTTATCGCGTTGTCAGCGATGGCAGTTCCGCACCTCGTCTTGCACGGACCGTTGAAGCGACTGCTCAGCACCATGGGGCGTCGTGAGATAACCCCCGGGTCACCACTGGAGGCGCTGCGGTGAGTGACGAATTGTCCCAAATGGAATTCGATTATGTGCTTGTCGGTGGGGGATTGCAGGCAGGGCTCTTGGCGCTGGCGATCCGGCATCACCATCGGTCGGCAGCCATCGCTCTGGTAGAGAGAGAAAACACGATCGCCGGTAACCATACATGGTCGTTTCATCCGGGCGACGTCCCTGAAGCGAGTCGCCCCTGGATTTCCCCCTTGATCGAGCATCAGTGGGACAGTTACGAGGTCAGGGTTGGTGACATCAGGCGCGACGTGTCACTCTCCTACGCATCAATCTCGTCCGAGCATTTTGCTGATGTGGTCAGCAAAGTTTTCAGCCAAGCGTGCTCATCCCGGTTGCTTTGCAGCACCGACGTCGCTGGCGTGGAGGAGTCTCGGGTCGTCACGTCGAAGGGACATTCGATCACCGGGCGCTGCGTGATCGACTGCAGGGGTCCGTCATCCGGAAAGACGCCCTTCGCGGGATGCGGGTTTCAGAAATTTCACGGCTTTGAGATTGTGCTTCCTGAAGACTGGCCATTTGAGCGTCCCGTCATTATGGACAGCAGAATCGATCAACAGGACGGCTTTCGTTTCCTTTACACCCTTCCATTTGATTCCAATCGCGTGCTTGTTGAAGACACACGCTTCTCGGACACCCCAGATTGCGAGCGTGCCGAATGCCTGGAAGCCGTTCGCACCTATTTGCAACCGTTCGGCATCGATCGCTTTGACATTGTACGCGAGGAATCCGGAGTGCTGCCGATGCCGTACTCGTCTGAGTTGATGCCTGAAGGGCGGAGACCACTTGCCGGGGGATATGCGGGCGGATGGTTCCACGCGGCGACGGGCTATTCGTTTCCGATGGCAGTCGCGTTCGCGGAAGCCATCGCGTCGGGTCCGTTAGAGACCGCCGGTCAGCGAGTTACAGCGCTGCAGGACGAGCACCGATGGAGGGCGCGGTTTTCTCGCTTCCTCAATCGGCTGCTTTTTGGGCTCGTCGCACCGAGACATCGTTATCGCATCTTTCAGCGTTTTTACCGCGTCCTCGGACGCGATGCAATTGAGCGTTTTTATTCGCACCAGTTTTCGTTCGCCGACGCGTTTCGAATCGTCGTTGGAATTCCACCGACACTGATCGGGTTAAGACCGATCTCATTCCTGAAAACCTTTTCGCGTGGAGTTTCAACATGATTCCTGCCCTCTCGCTTGAATCCAGAATCCCGCAACCCACTGGCTGCGGCGTCCGGCCTCTCCCGGAGGCGACCGGCGGATTGGAAGAAGCACTGCATGAACCCGCCGAACGGTTCTTGTCTCGTTTCGGAAAACGGGTGCGTGCATCCATGGTCGACCAGGCATTCCAGTTGGCGGGTGGGACGGGGCAGGCGCCCTCCGAGATCGTGGAGGGAATCGAGTTGCTTCACGCGGGGTCGTTGATCATCGATGACATCGAAGATGACTCTTTGGAGCGGCGGGGTCGTCCGACACTGCACCGCGAACTCGGGGTCTCCCAAGCGATCAACACCGGCAATTGGATGTATTTTCGATCGCTGGAAAAGTTTGGGGAATGCAGGTCGAATCGGAATCGATCCGGCGCGATCTTGAAACAGGTCATTCGGACGGCAAGGCGGTGCCACGAAGGACAGGCGCTTGACCTCTCGTCGATGGTACACCGACTTCATCCGTCGAAGATTTGTTCGACGGCCCTTTCGATCAGCCGACTGAAGACTGGCGGATTGACGGGGCTGGCATCGTGGCTGGGTGCCGTCTCGGCGGGAGCGGGGCGGACGAGCTGCAAGCACTTCGGCCGCTTTGGCGTTCACATCGGGATCGCACTCCAGATGCATAACGACTTGTCGGAACTGCGTCGCTTCTTTGGCGGGGAGACTCGTTGCGATGACCTGAGGCATGCCCGTGTGACTTGGCCGTGGGCGTGGGCTGTTGAGGAAGGCCGATTGGGTAGGGTCACACAGCTTCAGGCGGAACTGTTTGGTCGCGCGCGAACCGCCAAACGGCTTCGAAGCATTGCGGGTCAGTTGGTCGACTTGGTCGATCACCGTGGCGAGCAAGCGATTGAGAGGCGACTCCAACGAGCCGTAGCGGCGTTGAGTCCCGCGGTGGAGTCCGTCGATACTCTATCGCCGGTGCTGGACCAATTCCGAACAAAGTTTTCAGTGTCATAGGTTCCGAGATGCCGCTTACTTTCAACACGAGAAACGGTTTAGACGCGGAGCCGAACACGCCCGCGGTATCATCCGCGAAGTCCGGTCGGGGCCGAGCAGCCGTGGTGGGCAGCGGCTTTGGAGGGCTTGCGGCAGCCATTCGCTTGCAAGCAATGGGCTTTGAAACGGTATGTTTTGAGGCCCGTGACAAGCCTGGTGGCCGAGCCTACGTGTACGAGGATGATGGCTTCGTCTTTGACGCCGGGCCAACCGTGATCACCGCTCCGCATTGCATCGAAGAGCTCTTTCAGATCGCCAATCGCTCGATGGCAGATTATGTCGAGTTGCTCCCCGTCGAACCGATGTATCAACTGCGTTGGGCGGATGGAACTTCGTTTGACTATGTTTCAAACGAAGCGGACCTTGTGCGGCAAATCCGTCAAATGAGCCCCGGTGATGTCGAGGGATACAAACGGTTTGCGGAGTACTCCAAGCGTGTGTTCCACCGCGGCTATGAGGAACTCGGCGCGGTGCCATTCCTTCGCTTCAGTGATATGGTCCGCGTCGGTCCTCAATTGGCAAGACTCCGCGCCGACCGTAGTGTCTATCAAACGGTCTCCAAATTTATCCAGAGCGAACATCTGCGACAGGCGTTCAGTTTCCACCCGCTTCTGGTTGGAGGAAACCCATTTGAAACGAGTGCGATTTATACGCTCATCCACTGGATCGAAAGAAAGTGGGGTGTGTTCTTTCCTCGCGGAGGCACGGGCGCTCTCGTCGGTGCACTTGTGAAACTATTCGAAGAACTGGGCGGTGAACTGAGGCTCGAATCGCCTGTCAGGGAGATCAATGTCGTGCAACGCAATCGCACGTCACACCATCTCGTTTCAACCGACAACCGGAGGGAGGAGACCTTCGACCTTGTCGTCTCCAATGCTGACATTCACCACACCTACGCGAACTTGTATCGCAATGTTGCTGGTGCACAGTCGACTCGAAAGCGGCTCGAACGAATGGAATGGTCGATGTCTCTTTTCGTGATGTACTTTGGCACAAATCGGCGCTACAAAGACTTGGCACACCACACGATTTTATTCGGCCCGCGGTTCAAAGGTCTGCTCAACGACATTTTCAAAGGAAACCATTTACCCGAAGACTTTAGCCTCTACCTTCACGCACCGACGGTCACCGATCCAACACTCGCGCCGTCTGGCTGTGAAGCTTTTTACGTTCTGAGCCCTGTCCCCCACTTGGGACGCGCCGCGATTGACTGGGACTCTGTTGCCCAGAAATATGGAGATGCCATTTTGGAGTCGCTCGAGGAGCATCTTCCGGGACTTCGTCGCTCGGTCGTCACGCGACGTCATTTCACCGCAAACGACTTCCGTGACGAGCTAAACGCATTTCACGGATCCGCATTCTCGGTGGCTCCGAAGTTGACCCAGAGCGCCTTTTTCCGTCCGCACAATCGATCCGACAAAATCCCGGGACTCTACATCGTCGGGGGAGGAACGCATCCTGGAGCGGGCGTTCCGGGGGTCATCAATACGGCGAAGGCGACTTGCGGGCTGGTTGCAAAGGACTTTGGAGTGGTTGCATGACGTTCGAAACAACTAGCAGTTCTCTCGTGGACATTGAGACCTTTGAGAGCGTGCCCCAAGAGTGCGGTGAAGTAATTCAACGTTACAGCCGCTCGTTTTCCCTTGCCAGCCGTCTGCTACCGGCAGCGATTCGCAAAGACGTTCAGATGTTGTACGCCTGGTGCCGTTGGTGCGACGAGGCAGTGGATTCTGGTGCCGGGCCGCGAGAATCGAATGAACGTTTGGAAGGCCTACGCGACGATGTCATACGCGTTTTTAACGCCGAAGACCCCAAACACCCCGCGTCGCGATGGCTTGCCGAGCTGAATGCCAAGTTCGGCCTCAACCGCTCTGGACCGATGTCACTTTTGGAAGGCATGGAGATGGACTTGATGCCCAGGCAGATCGAGTCGGAGGCCGAATTGCTCCACTACTGCTACTGCGCCGCTGGCGTAGTTGGCTTGATGATGTGCGAGGTCCTCGATGTATCCGATCACCGCGCAAGGCGTCATGCGCTGTCGTTGGGCATCGCGATGCAATTGACAAATATCGCACGCGATGTTCGCGAGGATCATGAACGGAAACGCTGTTACCTACCAAAGCAGTGGTTGCCGGGAGGGGTCTCGAATTCATCGGATGATCAGATCCGCCAATGCGTCCGAAGACTTTTGGATCTCGCCGAATTTCACTATCAGGTGGGTGCCAACGGAATGAGATACCTCCCGCCAAATGCTCGACCCGCCATCCAAGTTGCTGCCGCCGTCTACCGAGAAATCGGGCAGCAAATTCGTCGCGGTAAGTACGACGTGATGAGTGGGCGAACTGTGCTACCCAAGCTTCGGTTTGCTTCGACGGCTTTGATCGCATGGTTTCGAGGATCTCATCATCGCCTTTGGAGCAGTGTTCGTTCCAAACTACCAACAACCCTAACTCAAGACACGAGTTCCTTCCCGGAGATTTTCGCGATGAACGATGCAAAGTATTTGGCGTACCTTGGTATTTCACTGACTGGTTTTATGAGCACTGCTCTATTCGTCTTGGTTGCGGTAAATCCCAAAGAGGATTCCTACGCAACGCTTCCGCTGATCTATGCGGTGTTGAGCTTGGCCGTCGCGATCCTGACAAACTTGCTTGCGAAACAACATGAGGCCTCCCCTGCGGTAACGGTCCAGTCATCGAATCGGCCAGATCTACAGGAGTCTCAGCCGGACCGGTAGAATTCGCGGAATCGATTTCCCGAAATGCTGCCGCGCCACGCCTAATTCATGATCAAAACGACTTTTCTCTTGGTATTCACGGTTCTATTTGGGTTGGTGGAGTTGTCCGCCGCCGCACCTCAAACAGCCGATGAACTCTGGCAAGCCTACGACCCGCGTGCGGATCCGCTGGAAGTCGAGACACTCAAGGAATGGGATCAGGAAGGTGTGACGTTCAAGGTGTTGCGGTACCGGGTTGGTACGTTCAAAGGCCAAGTGGCTCGCATGGCAGCCATCTACGGCTATCCGACCGGTGCGAAAGGCCTGCCGGGTTTGGTGCAAATCCACGGTGGGGGACAGTACGCTGATTCGAATGCCGTGTTGACGAATGCCAAGCGGGGCTACGCGACCATTTCCGTGGCTTGGGCGGGACGAATCAATGCCCCCGGTTATCTCGTGAATCCCGACGGGGTGAAGTTGTTCTGGGATCAACGCACCGATGATCCACGATACAAGGTCACGACCGATTGGGGTGCGGTCGACGGCTATCACGCACCCAGTCGCTACCCCAAAACATCATTCCCGAGTGCGACACCGCACCGGTGGTCTATCGATAACGTTGAATCACCGAGGAACAGCGGTTGGTTCCTCAACGCCGTCGCAATGCGACGGGCACTCACGTTTCTCGAAAATCAGCCGGAGGTCGACGCCTCGCGTTTGGGTGTTTACGGGCACTCGATGGGCGGCAAGCTGACGGTGATGACCGCAGTCGATCCACGTGTGAAAGCCGCCGTACCCTCATGCGGCGGCATTAGTGATCGGACCAATGCGAGCGTCGTCTTCGAGAACTCCATTTGCGATCCAAATTACCTCAAGAATATTCGCTGCCCCATTCTCTTCCTGAGTCCTTCCAACGACTTTCACGGTCGGATCGATGACT
>JBCBOO010000279.1:0-8534 GCA_039821235.1 Planctomycetota bacterium | reverse complement strand
AGTGAGATTGAAGAAACGAAGGCACTCATCTCGCGGCTCGATCAGGCACTTTCGACCGATCAGCAACCGTTCACACTTCGCTACTACTCCCCGCAAGCACTCGACGAGCTGATCCGCAAGCTTCTCGATGCTCAACCGATTCACCCGCCCTATTCAGCTCGCATCGAGGGCAATACGCTCATCGTCGATTCGACGACGGACGTCTTGGCATTGATCAAGAACACCATTCGGCAGGTCGATACTCGCGAAGCTCCCGACTCTCAAAGCCCTATTCGGTTCTACAAAATCCGCAACGTTCCCGCTCAGGAGCTCGTCGAGACTTTGCGTGGTATCGGTGGCAATGTGACCAGCAGCGGCCAACGACGCTCTGTGTCACCAAGACAGCGGACCAGCAACGACTTCGCCGTTCCCGGCCCCAATCGAGGCCCCGTGTTCACGCCCCTCGGCGTGCAGCCGATCCAGGAGCCCCTGACTCCACCGGCCGTTCGCGACACAAACCCAGATCTGCTCAACACACTGCCCAACGGTGCCCCCATTTCACCGGAGTTCCGCGAGCGGCAATCACTCGATGTTCTTTCCTCCGACATTGAAGGTGATCCGATCGAGAGCAGCGCTGGCTCCCTGGCATCGGATCTAATCGGTGAGGCGAACGTGACCGTTGATGTGCATACCAATACGATCATCGTGGTCGCAAAACCCGAAGTACAGCGGATCTACGCCAAACTGATCGAAACTCTCGACAAACGCAGGCCGCAGGTGCTGATCGAGGCCAAGGTGATCATCATCGACACGAGCGACAACTACACACTCGGCGTCGAAGTCTCCGGTGGTGACCGCGATGGCGGACGAAGACTGTTCAGTTTTTCCAGTTTCGGGCTGAGCACCGTTGAACCGACCACCGGTGCGCTCAGTATCCTGCCGGGTGTCGGTTTCAACGGAACCCTCGTTGATCCTTCCACTGCCGACGTGGTTGTCCGTGCTCTTGCGACCCACACCCGGGCACGCGTGCTCGCCACACCCAGGATCTTGGTCAACGATAACGCCGAGGGGCAACTGACGAGCGTGTTGGAAGTACCTTTCACAAGTGTGAATGCTTCTCAGACCGTTGCAACGACCAGTTTCGCAGGT
Source organism: Planctomycetota bacterium (assembly GCA_039821235.1). Classification (GTDB taxonomy): domain Bacteria; phylum Planctomycetota; class Planctomycetia; order Pirellulales; family Pirellulaceae; genus Stieleria. Next base: position 7,406 of record JBCBOO010000279.1, on the reverse strand, counting down.
TTTGCCGAGGCTGGAACTACGATCACGGCGACACCGACGATCAGCGACGACAACTACTTGCAAGTCGATTACGTCGTCACCCTCAACTCTTTCACCGGCGTGGGAGCCGATGGTGTTCCGCCGCCGCGACAAACCAATGAGGTGCAAAGCCGCGTCACGGTCCCGGATGGCTACACGATCATTGTGGGCGGACTGACCAGTCAAAATACATCGTCACAGATCGACACGATTCCATGGCTCGAGCGTATTCCCGTCATCCGCGATCTTGCCAAGCTCCAACAAGACAGCTGGCAACAAACCTCGCTATTTGTGTTCCTCAAACCGACGATCCTGAGAGAGGATCGCTTTAAGGATCTACGCTATCTCTCGGATGTTGATTTGAGGCGGTCGGGAGAAGCAACCAATTTCCCACAGAACGCTCCGCTGATCATCGAGTGACTCAAGCGGCTTAACGAAGTGACCTCGCCCCGCGATCGGCGATCTCATTGCTCGACAGATCTTCTGCCGCGCCGGCTCCGCCTTCACGGTTGTCAGAGCCAAAGCATGTGACGTCAAAAGCCTTTGACCGTCCCGGGCTGATGTACTCGTAGTCATAACCCCAAGGGTCCACGGGGACGAACGTTAAAATCCCTTCGGCAAACTCTGCGCTCGGCTGCGAGAGAATGCTCAGGCCCTCTTGGTTGGTCGGGTAGCGATCATACGTCGTGTAAAAGGTTTCAAGAGCCTGCACGATTTTACTGATCTCCATCTTTGCCACGTTTTGCTTGCTGCGGATCAGATAGCTACGCACGCTCAGCGTGACAACGCCGGACAAAAGCCCGATGATCACGATCACGACCATCAGTTCGACCAGTGTGAAACCGCGTCGGCTGCCGCGGAAACGCCCATGTCTTTTCGTCGCCAACGGACGAAGATTATTGGGACAACACATTGCCTGCCTCAAGAATTGGAAGGACGGTTGCGAATAAGACAAAACCCACCACCACGGATAAGACTAGAATCAGCGCGGGCTCAATCACCGACGTTAGCCGATTGGCCAGCAGGCTCGCCTGACGGTCGTAGTCGTCACCGATGCGTTTCAGCATCCCATCGAGTTGCCCCGTTTGTTGCCCGAGCGCGAACACTTGGGCGAGCGAGTAACTGAAGAATGAGTGCTTGGAGACAGCCTCACGCAGCTCCATTCCATTCTGCAAATCTCGCCGCACGGATGCGAGCGAGGACTTTAGCAATGCATTGGTTGCGGATCGTTCGGCGATCTCGAGTGCATCGACCAATTCAAGTCCACTCCGCAGCAAACTGCTAACGACCAAGGCCATGCGGCTGAGTGCTTGCTTCTGAATTAATGCACCAAACACGGGCATCGCCAGTGAAATCGCAGCAACCCTGCGTTTTCCGTTCGTTGAACGTGAGTAGATCAACACCGCCCCCACAATAAGCACGATTAGAATCACCAAGTACAATCCGTATCCCAGCAAGCAGTCGCTGATGAACTTTAACACCAACGTCGGTGTGGGCAATGGGCGCCCAATTTCGATCAGGTTTTGAAGCAGCATGGGGACCACCACGGTCATCAAGAAAACGGTGACACCAACGCTGACAAGCAAAATGATCAGCGGATAGATCATCGCCGAAACCACACGGTCTTTTAGTTCACCACTTCGTTCCCTGAATTCAGCGATCTGTTCGCAAATCTCATCCAGGTTACCGGCGTGCTCGCCCACGCGGACCATCCCAACGGTCATCTGGTCAAAGACTGTCGTCTCCGACTCCATCGCATCGGCCAAGCTGTTCCCACTCGCCACCTTGTCCCGGACCGAAAGCATTGCATCTCGAAATCCCTTTCGCGACTGAATGACAACCGAATCGATTGCGTCCAGCAGCGGTACTCCCGCTTGCAATAGCGTAGCAAGTTCTCGGATACCGACGGTCAGCTGAGCTGCATAGCGACTCTTTCCAGACGCCACCGTCGGTGTGGTTGTTTCCTTTGATGAGGAAGATCGTTGTTTGACGGACTCGACCCGAAGTCCCTGCCCTCGTAGCTGCTGTCTTGCGTGCCGACCCGTCGAAGCGGTAATCACCCCTCGCTGCCGTTTTCCACGGTTGTCATACGCCTTGAATGCGAACGTCGGCATTAAAGTGCTTCTCCCGCCTAAAGAGCTGTTCGCATGGTCACACGTTCGATCTCTTCGAGTGTTGTGATGCCTTGATCGACTTTTTCAAGACCCACATCACGAAGCAGGCGCATGCCCGCCGCCAACCCGGCATCGCGTATGGAGCTTGCATTGGCGGACTCTTGGATCAAGTCACGAACAGTGTCATCAATCACCAGCAATTCGCAAATCACTTCACGGCCACGATAACCGGTTCCGCCGCAGGACTTGCAGAGAGAACTAGCACTCGGTTTCCGATTGCCCTTGCAGGCTTCACACGATCTTCTCACGAGCCGTTGCGCTAGCACCCCAAGCACACTGGAGGACACTAGGTACGGCTCAATTCCCAAGTCAAGCATTCGAGTAATCGCGCTTGCCGCGTCATTGGTATGAAGTGTGCTGAACACCAAGTGTCCCGTCAGCGAAGACTGCACGGCCATCATCGCGGTTTCTTCGTCACGAATTTCTCCCAGCATGATGATGTCGGGATCTTGTCGCAGCACGCTTCTGAGCCCACTCGCAAAGGTCATGCCTTTCTTGGTATTGATCTGCGTTTGACTGATGCCATCGAGTTGGTATTCGATCGGATCTTCGAGTGTCACCGCGTTTCGTGTGTCGGTGTCCAATTCCTGAAGCGCGGCATAAAGCGTGGTGCTTTTACCGCTTCCTGTTGGCCCTGTAACAAGCATTAGGCCATGTTCCGCGTGAATAACTTCGATGAATCGTGCGAGCGTTCGGGGATCCAATCCAAGTTCTGATAGTTCGTAGAGCCGCGCACTCTTGTCAAGCAACCTGACGACCACGCGTTCACCAAAACTGGTCGGCATCGATGCAAGTCGCAGGTCAATCACGCGATTTCCCACGCAGACCGTTGCTCTTCCGTCTTGAGGCAGGCGTTTTTCAGCGATGTTCATTTGACCAGCCACTTTCAAACGACTGACAACTTCTTCTTGCATCGACTTAGGAATTTGGCTGACTTCATTGAGGACACCGTCGACGCGCATGCGAACGACCATCGACTCCTCGAAGGGTTGCAAGTGTACATCCGAAGCACGTCGTTGAATCGCGTCGAGTAAAAGCGAATTGACGAGCTGGACAACTGGTCCGAGCGAGTCTGACTCAAGCAGATCGTCACGATCAACTTTGGATTCTCCGAATAGTTCTTCGAGTGAAACCGCATCGGCAGCCTGCACTTGGTTCTCGGCTGTGACCTTCTCCTCGTAGGCGGTGTTCATTAACAGAGTGAGCGCATCACTGTCGATATGTTCAGTTCGAAGCGGGCATCGAAGGACGCGGCCTACCAAGTCACAAATGGGCGGCGGGCATTCATCGGTGTGCAAGAGCCGAGGATTCTCGGTCATGTCGAGAGCAACGAAGACTTCGTGTTGACGGCAGTACTCGATAGAAAAGTGACTCATGAAGATTGGGTGTGCTTTCCATTGCATTGGTTGACGCTCGTGCAGCAGTATTAGGTAGTTGAAACGGTCGGTGACCAAGTTGCCGTTTCGCACTCAAGAATTTTCAGCAGGCCATCTCTTGAGAGTACCCGCCATAATAGCCCTTTGAATTTGACCGGGCCAACGCTTGGCTTTTTCTGAGCGACAGGGTTCGGCTTGCGTTTCCGCTCAACATGCTACTTCCGCATAGTCAACGCGAATTTGGTGATTTTAAAAAGCTATCGTTGACTGTGCGATAATCACTCGTAGATTTGGGCCGCTTGACTGTCGCCTCGAGCATTGTTGAGCCCCATAATCTTCTCGTGAACTCTTGCGATGGGTGCGGTGATGTCTGACCAGTCGAAGTGGGTTGGTGGTGGTGTCGTTGTCTTGGCGCTCGTGGCGGGCACCCTCGCGTATGCTTCTACCAGTAAATCGCGCCGCGCCCCCGAGGCGTCGCTCACGGAGGCTGCCAAGTCGGTTCGCTCCTCCGCAAAGCGGCCTGCAGCATCTCGGTCGATCTTGCAGATGGATGAGAAGTTGGAAGCCACACCAAAGTCAGATGCTCCAGACCTTGTCGATCGACTTGATCCGGCTTCAAGCCCTCAGGTCGCCGAAGTGTTCGATGCGATCAATTCGGGAGAGGCCCCTGAGCTTACCGGGCCAATGATTCCAGCACCCGCGTTTGACCTGGAGTCTTACCAGCAGAACCCAGAGGCGTATCTGAGCCGTGTGGTCCCTGGGCGGGTCTGGCAATCGGCACAGCCGAGTGCGGATACGCCACGGCTTGCGACACAATCATCGCTTCGCCACGCGATGAAGAAGGGTGAGTCAATCCGGCTTCAGTTGCTGACTGACCCAGAGATGCCCGTGAGCTTTATGGCCACGGACCTTGGCACGTTCTCTAATGGGCTTGGCAGCATCACGGTTGCCGCCAATAGCGACGGTCTTGCCGAAGCGATCTTCACGGCTTCGTCTGGATCAGCTCGAAGCACGAAGGTCCTTGCGGCTTCGCCTGTTACGTCTGGCCGTGTGCGTTTTGACATTTCGATCTCGCAGTAGTTTTCTCTTTCGTCTTGCTCCCCCTCCTCTTCAGATTCTTTCGCTAACGGATTTACGATGAGTATTGAAAAGTTCATCCCGAATACGATGGCCGGAACACTCAGGCTGTTGCTCGTGCTGGCCGTTGGGATTGGTGTCGTCACGGCTCCGTTCTTTGTGAATTGGCAAACAAAGCCAGTCGTCGCGCAAGGCGGTCCTGGAGGTGGACTTGGTGGTGGCGGTGGCGGAGGGATCGGGCAGCAAGGGCCAGCGGTCACGCTCGCAGACGAGCCAGGTGCGATGACTCCAGAAGTGGCCGAGCAGTCAGCCGAAGATGCTGTGGCTAATGATCCTCCACTTTACAATCCTTCAACGGAGATTGAAGTCGCGGTTTGTAGCCCAGAAACCGGAGGCGGAGGAGGAGGCCGTTCGGTTGGTGGTGGAGGTGGTGCATTCGGCGGTAGCGGACGAGGCTTCGCTCCCGGCGGCTACGGTCCTGGCGATGGCTTCATTGGAGGTGGCTTCGGTGGGGGAAGCTACTTCGGCGGAGGTGGAGGCTATAACTTACTTGGCGGTGGAGGCGGCGGTTGCTTCACGTGTAGCGGCAGTGGTGGAACTGGGCATCTCCAAAATGGTTCAGGCGGGAGTGGTGGCGGCTGCGGCTGTGAGATTGAACCAGAACACCCTGGTCTAATCGACAAAGAAATGGCTGAGCTGTTCAACGACGGCGCTTCGCTCATTAACAACCTCACCTACAACTACATGCACTGGGGCTGGGATGTACTCCCGCCCTCCTCGGTTTCGATGGCGTTTATCAAGCGTATTCACCGCACGCGTGATATTGATCGCAGCGGCTCGTTCGGGGCTGGCTGCTTCTTGCATGCCGATATCCGCCTTGAGCTTGCTTACGAACATGACCCTGGGATTGATGGCGAGGTCTTCCTCTTTAACCCCAGTCAGTTCCATACGACTCGCTTCGATGCGGACTTCACTTCCACCGGCCCCGGTGCTTACGACGTGACGCTCGTGCCAGACTCTGATTACTCATGGCGAAACCGCTCAATCGAGTTACTGGACAGCACCATGGCTGCCGTCACCGGCAGCAGCACTAACGGCACTGACTTCGTTTTCACTGGAGCCGAATACGCACGAATTACCGATCAGAATGGCAACGTGATGCTCTTCGAGCTCTTGCTCGCAGGGGTCACGCCTCCCGGATACAATGCAACCACGGACCACCCACCCCATGGACGGCTGACCAAGTTCACGGGGATTCACGGGCGTAGTTACGAAGTGACATACAAAACGTGGACGCCTGCGGAGATCACCGCTTCACCTGAGCGGCAGTGGCAGATCGACACCATCACAGACACCCTCGGCCAAACGATCTCAGTCGACTACTACTCATCTCAGAAGAACGGGGACTGGGTGATCGAGACCATTACTCAGCCCGGCGGTCAAACGGTCGACTACACCTACGGTGGCGGGTTTATCAGCGAGATCGACTACCCGGACAGCAGCCAAACCACCTTCAGCTATGCGGCTGGAACCAATGGCACCATCGAAATGGATGTCGTTGACGTCGCTGCTGATCCCAAACACCGGCGCAAAACTGTCGTGTTCACTGGTTCAGTTGCTACGGTCGGTGGCACGGTGATTCCGACATCTGTTGGTCTGGTTCGATATGTGACCGATGGTGCCGGTGAAGTGCGATACTTCAATGGCTCCGATGACGGTGACGCAACTACCAACCCGGGTGAAGGAGTGATCTACTCGGGCGGCGGCCGGTTGACTGACAGCTTCTCCAATGGGAGCAACGAGCTCAAGGCGTCCTACTATGGACTGGACTGGGAAGAAGGAACGAATCCGTTCACAGGAGCACCGAGTTTTTCGGGGAGCAATGAAGGAAACACGGAGACGCTCTTTGGGCTGGGCTCTGGAGGATCGACGCGTCCGAGTGGCTATGAAGACTCACGCGGCGTCCGCCGTGACTTCGAGTACGACACCAGCCAACGCGTGACCTTTACCGAGTATCCAGACGGCACGTTCGAGGCCTACACCTACAACAGTCTCAACCTGATCACCCGTGAGCGAGATCGCAACGGGAATGTGACGACGCACACTTTTGACGCGGATGGCCGGCAGTTGACGACATCGGTCGGACTGACCGATGGCCCTTCCAATCCACCGACGGCCACTACGGTGACTTACAACCGCAGCCCTACCGATGATGTCCAGACGGCCGAATACGCCACAGTGTCGTGGGCTTACGTGCCAAGCGGATCTGATGGTGCGGGCAAAGTCTCCAAGTACACGGACGAGCTCGGCAACGAAACGGACTATGCCTACGACACGTCTGATCGTCTGAACAAGATTACGGGCCCTGCTCACAATGTGGGTGGAACACGCCCCGAAACATCGTTCGCTTTCGATGTGCGAAGCCGATTGAGCAAGATCACCGACCCGCTCGATCACGAGACGCAGTTCTTCTACGACTCACGTAATCGCCTCATCAGCACGCTCTACGACGACGGCACAACTGAGAAGACAACGTACGGAACATCAGGAAACGGGATCGGACTGCCGGCCAAGACCATCGACCGAAACGGAGTGGTGACGACGTACGCGTACGACGCGGCAGACCGATTGACCACGCGAGTGGTAGCGGCGGCGCAAATGGACGGCACGACGGAGACTGCGACTCCTGATCTGGCATCGACAACCACTTACACCTACGTGGATGGAACAAACGATGTCGAGTCGGTAAGCACCGACGGAC
>JBCBOO010000278.1:0-8586 GCA_039821235.1 Planctomycetota bacterium | reverse complement strand
TCGCCTACACCAGCCATCGGTCGCCCACTCGCTTCGCTCGAACAGGGCGAGCGACCGACGGCCGGCTCCGACGAAGGCAGCAATCAACCGTTTTGGCAACGTTTTTCCCCGAGTCCCCTTCGCGTTGCCGTCGCATTGGTGCGAAGTGGGTCGATGCGATGGCGAGGCGAATGGGGACGGCCCCCTTTGCCGAGCCCGAGCGGCGGTTTGGCTTCCCTCGAACGAACGCACCCACGAAAAACCCGGATGGACCCAAAAATAGCGGGAGACGTTTGGCTCGTCATGAAGCCGTCTCTATCTCGATGTTCAGGCGCCTTCGGCTGGCAACTAGACCCAAAGCACCGATGCCAAAGATGGCCAACGAGCTGGGTTCAGGGACACACTATCGCAAGTCGCGAACCGGGTCGGTCTCGTTTTGACTGGCCCAGACGGTGAGCGTTTCGAACTTGGCTTGCAGGTCGCTTGCGAGATTTTCCATCGCAAATCGTTCGCTGTGATAGTGCCCGAGCATGCCCAGCACCATTCCGAGTGACTCGGCGGCGAGGCAATCATGGAAGGTGGCTTCACCGGTGATCAGCAAGTCGCATCCGGCGCGATGAGCCGCAGAGACGAATGATCCTCCGCTTCCGCATGCGAAACCGACGGTTTGAATCATCTGGGAAGCGTCGCCGGCGGCCCGAAGCCTCGTCGCGCCGACGGTATTGCCGCACTTTTGAATGAGTTCCGATGCCGACATGGACTTTGGGAGTTTGCCGTAGCGGCCGGAGCCGAGCGGTTGGCCGTCATCGGGTGACTGGATCGCCTGGATGTCGCCGAGCGACAGCGACTCGGCCCATTGTTGATTGATGCCGCCGGGCGCCGAATCGAACGCGGTGTGGGCGCTGTAGACTGCAACCCCTGAGGAAAGCAGCGACAACAAAACGGACCCGGTCATCGAATCCGATGTGAGTCGTTTGAGTGGCCGAAAGGGAATCGGATGATGAGCGACGATGAGATCCGCCTTTTGATCGACCGCTTCGGCGGCCGCGTCAGGTGTCACCGTGAGGCAAGTCATGACCCGTTGGACAGACCGAGATCGATCTCCGACCAGCAGCCCGACATTGTCCCAGGACTCGGCGAGCGCGAGTGGAGCGAGTTCGGCCAGGTGCTGGCAGATACGATCAAGTGGAATCGACATGCGTGTCTTCCTTGAACTCGAGGCGATTCATTGCCTGAGTGGTCGCACTACTTCGGAGCGATCATGCAAATCATTCGTCGGCCGTGCTGTTGGGGAGCCGTTTCGACTTTGCCGACGGGCTCGAGCAACTCGATGACCTGTTCCATGACCTTGCGACCTTCTTCGATGTGGGCCATTTCTCGCCCGCGGAAAAGAACGCTGACCTGAACCTTGTCTTTGTGGGAGAGGAATTTCTCCGCACGACGGATTTTGGTTCGAATGTCTTCGTCGCCGGTCTTGGGACGCAAACGAATCTCTTTCGTCTTGGTATGACTTTGAGAGCGGTTGGTCTTTTTGTTCTTGTCGTATTTGTATTTGCCGTAATCCATGATCCGGCAAACGGGAGGTCGCTCATTGGGGGCGACTTCGACCAAATCCAGCCCCACATCACGAGCTCGTTCGAGCGCGTCTTCGGTGGAAATGACCCCAAGTTGTTCTCCAGTCTCACTGACAACTCGGATCGGGCTGATTCGAATACTAGAATTGATGCGAACGGTGTCGCGATTCTCTGGTTGTTGATTACGTCGTGCCAACGCCACTAACTAAATTTTCTCCTGCCGGTCGGCTACCGGACAACGGTATGGGAAACAGATGAAGGTGGCCGTGATCTGTTCATCACGGATCCTGAAACCATTCATCGGACGGCATACTCTAGGCCGCTCGAACGAGAGCGACACCCGATTACGGGAAAGTAGAGGGGTTTGGCCCTCCACTAACTTATGCCTAATGCGCAGTATCGAACGGGCTTCGGGCGAGCGTCAACCTTGAATCCGCTCCATTCACGCAGAATTTGCCTAACTGTCAAAAAAGGTCTCATCGAGACGGACGGATTGCCCCATCGTCTCGACAAGGTCGCCGAGAAACAGCTGTTTGCGGCGGCGCGTCTCAATTTCGCCATTGACTTGCACCATTCCGTCCTGAATCCAAACCTTGGCTTGGCCCCCCGTTCCGACCAGCCCGGCTCGCTTCAAAACGTCATCCAGTCTCATCATCAGGCGATCCGGAGTGTCACCACTAGCCGGCTCGTCTGCACGCCCGTCAGTGGGGGAAGGATCGCGTAGGTTTTCTTCATCCGGCATTCATGACATCCTGGGTGGAGCGGAGATTAATCTTCATGCTACCAACGCGAACGGAACTTCGTCCAACGTTCTACACTGTTCTCTGTTCGACCTTGCTGTCCCGCTTGGACCTCCACCCCAACGATTTGTGATGAAACACTGGCGAATGACCACGAATGAATGCTTGCTGCTCTTTGTGATCTTGCTTGGTTTAGTGGGCTGCACGGCTTCGGAGGACACGTCACCCGAGCCACGACCGCGTCCGGTCATCACGCAACTCCTCTCCAAGGAATCTCCTCCCGAGGATTCGATGGCCACCGCATCGGTGGGCTCCTGGAAAACGGAAGAAATTGGTTTCGAAGTCCAGGGCCGAGTCGAGTTCGTGGTGGAAGCAAACACGATGCTGGAAGGCCGTGTCTTCGATTCCAAAGACAACCCGATCAATGCAGGCACGCCGATCGCACGTCTTGAAAGCGAACGCTTTGAGTTGCAGGTCGCTCGAGCGAACTCGGAACTCGAACGTGCCAACCAAAATCTGCTGGCGGCCCAAACGGAACTCACCGAGAGCATTCCGGCGCAGATCTCCGCCGCGGTTGCATCCCGTACGCTGGCCGAGCGAGATTTCCTGCGAAGTCAAAAGTTGGTCAGCCAAAACGCGGCGTCGCAAGGAGAGCTGGACGTGGACCGCGCCAACTTTGAGAACGCCGTTGCTCAGGTAAAGCAACTTGAGGCGGTCGAGAAGGCCAAGCAGGCAGAAGTCGAGTCGCTCAAGAGTCAGGTCGAGCAGTCGAAGCAAAACGTACGTGACGCCGAGCGTGACCTTGAAGACTGCACGCTTTACTCGTCGTTCACCGGTCAAGTCGCCGAGGTCTCGGTCGTCCCCGGAAGTGTTGTTGCCGCGGGCGAGCCGGTGGTCACACTTCAGATGATGGATCCGATCAAAGTCGAGATGGAAGTTTCCGCCCAGCAGTCGCGACAAGTCCAACGAACCGAAGTCTACCCCGTCCATGTCACCATGCCCGACGGCTCGGTCGAGATCCACGAGGGATTCCTTAACCAGATTGATAGCTTCGCCGACCCGCAAATGAGAACGTACACCTTGACGTTCTTGGTCATCAATCGACTCTTATCCACCCAACGTGAGAAAGAGGTGGCAACCACGCGCGATATCTGGCGGTTGGATCTGCCGTTCCTTCCCGGGGCGGAGGACGGTCGTCTCTTCGCCGCGGAGAATTCCATCCTGTTCGACGAACAAGGGGCGTACCTGTGGCAAGTCACCAACGCGACCGCTAAGTCACGTACTCCCAGTGACAACCTCTACACGGTTCGAAAGATACGAATCACTCCCAAGGATTTCCGGATTCCTTACCTCGGAAATTGGCTGTTCCAAGAAGTCGTCGTCAATGACGAAGACTTCGATCCAGAGGTCAACTTGATCGTCGGCGAACTCGAAACCGACGGCGAGGCGGAAGACTGGGCGGGTGACAAAGTCCAAGTCGACTCGGGAGCACGATGGATGCTTCGTCCCGGCGACTTGGTCAAAGTCGATCTCTCGCGATCTGCAAAAGCAAACGGATACTATGTTCCAATTGGAGCGATCACACGATCCGGCGAAGAGACAGCGATTTACGTCGTCGACGCAAGCGGCGACCGGCAGCTTGCAAAACGCGTCAACGTGAGAATCCCCTCGGTGGAAAAAAACGGCCAAGCGTCGGGCCAAGTCCTGGTTGAACCGATAGGCGACATTGATCTGGAGGGAATGCCACTTGTCGTGAAGGGATCGCACTACCTCGTTGATGGTGAACCGGTCAGTGCGGCACTCGCGACGGAGGGCGTGGAATGAATCTCTCTGAACTCGCGATGAAATATCGACCGGTCGTTTTCACGGTCGTGCTGTTGATGACGGCCTGGGGCGCCTACACGTTTGCCACCATGCCGCGACGGGAAGACCCTGAATTCACCATCCGAACCTGTGTGGTCTCCACAGAATGGGCTGGCACGCCCGCGATCAAAGTCGAAGAGTTGATCACCGACAAAATCGAAGAGCAACTCGAGTCCATTGAGGAACTTGACTACCTGAATTCGGAAACAACGATCGGTCAATCCGTTATCTACGTCAATCTGGACGACAACATTCCTCCCGATTCGATCCAACAGGTTTGGGATAAAGTTCGCGCCAAAGTCAACTTGGTACCAATGCCTGAAGAAGGCATTCGCCCGATCGTCAATGATGAATTCGGTGACACGTCGATCCTGGTGCTAGGCGTCTATCAAACGCCAATGGAAGGCGAAACCGAAATCGACGAAGCCAACCGTTACACACCCCGTGAACTCGAGATTTTTGCCGACCAGGTACGCGACGCGGTTCGTTTATTGCCGGGCGTCGCCAAGGTCGAAAAGTACGGTGTGAGAGATGAAGCGATTTACATCGAAACCGACTTGGGAACATGGTCCCAGTTAGAACTGACGACCTCGCAACTGCGTGACCTGGTCGCCGCACGCAACATTGTTTCCCCCGGTGGAACACTCAATACCGAGCAGGGCATTTTTAATCTCAAGCCCGGCGGCGAATTCAATGCGATGAGTGAGATTGAAGCCGTCAGCGTTGGCGGCGTTCGAAGCGGTGACTCGATCAATCAAGTCAGCTTGGTGGATCTCGGATTGACGGTCAATCGAACCGCCGTTGATCCGCCAAACGTGGTTTGTCGCTTCACCGAACCACGTGGAACGTTCCCCGCGGTCATGCTGGGGATGACCATGAAATCGGGCGAGAACATCATCGAGATTTGTGATGCCGCGATGAGTCGTATTGATCGTTTGGTGGACGTCGAACAAGCCCTGCCTCGCGACATCACGGTCCGACCGGTCTCCAAGCTGGCCGACAATGTGAGTGCCAAGATCAACGACGTGATCAGCAATGTGATCTCGGCCATCGTGATTGTGGTCATCGTCGTGTTCCTCTTCGTCGGACTTCGAACCTCCTTGGTGATGGCGGCCAACATCCCGTTTGTGGTTTTGGGTTCGATCGCGATTATCCGCTTGTTGGGTGTTCAGCTTGAGCAGATTTCGCTGGCGTCGATCATCATCGCGCTCGGGCTCTTGGTGGACAACGCGGTTCAAGTTTGTGACCAAACACGCTCCAATCTCCTGGCCGGGATGAAGCCGAAAGAAGCGGCCGTCGAAGGCGCAAAAACTCTGATGCTTCCCATGCTCACGGGAACGCTCACGACCGTCGCGGCATTCCTGCCAATGCTGTTCGCACTCAGTGGTGGCAGTGCCGAGTATGTCTACAGTTTGCCGGTCACGCTCTCGACGACGCTATTGCTGAGTTGGGTGTTCGCGATGACGATTTGTGTGCTGCTGGCGGCCATCTTTATCCGAGCCCCCAAGGATCCGTCCAAGCCGTCGGCTCCGTTGCCTTGGCTCAATTACTTCTTCGAACAAATTCGACACCGGTTGACGAAATCGAAAAAAGTTGAGGACAAGGCGCCGGGCGATGGGAGTGAGGAGAACATTTTCCTCTCACTCTATGGATCAACGGCCGCCGTCGCCATTCGCTTCAAATGGGTGACGGTCTTTGCCGCGATTGCATTGCTGATCGCGGTGATGCAGTTGCCGGTCAGTAGCGAGTTCTTTCCACAGGACCGGCGTGATCAGTTCTACGTGGAAATCACATTGCCCGAAAACTCGACGATCACCCAAACCGACGAGGTCGTGGCGAAAGTCGAATCCGCCATCAAGTTACTGAGCGCGGCGAAAGACGAGAACGGAAATCCCATCGAGCGTCTGCGAACGATGCGCAGCATGACGGGCCAGGGAGGCGCTCGATGGTCGCTGGGCATCAATCCCCCGCCGCCCGCCGAGAACACCGCCGAGCTTTTGATTCGAACGACCGATGGGCGTTGGACGGAATCAATGATCGCGGACCTAAGATCCGCCGTGGAACTTGGTGATTCGCAGCGCGGCATCGCGCCGATTGCCGGCGCGCGAGTCACGACCAAGCGGGTTCAGATGGGGCCGCCCGCGAACCCGGTCGAGCTGAGAGTAACGGGTGACGGTTTCGCCGACATCAAGGAACTCCGACGGATCGCTGAGTCAATCAAGCAGATGTTGCGTGATCAACCAGGTACCTGGGATGTAAGCGACTCGTGGGGAATCGACGCGTTTCAACTGAATGTCGACGTGGATTCGGAGAAAGCGAATCTCTCGGGCGTCACGAATGCGAACATCGCGAACTCACTGAACAGTTACTTCTCCGGTTTGCAGCTCACGACGTTTCGCGAAGGAGATCATTTGGTGCCGGTCTATTTTCGCGTCAAGCAAGAAGATCGACGCGACTTGGGAAGCATTGGGGACGTCTTCGTCGAAGGATCGAACGGCAAGGTTCCTCTGAACTCTGTCGCGCGGGTCGTCCAGCAATGGGCACCTGGCAAAATTGCACGGCGAGATCAGAATCGGACCATCGAAGTCTTCGCACAAGTCGAGGACGGCTACTCAGGTAACGACATCGTGATGAACATCTGGAATTCGGATGCATTGAGCGAACTCCAGGAGAGCTTGCCGGTCGGTTACCAAATCGAGATTGGCGGGGCACTCGAAGAAAGCCAAGATGCATCCGTGCAGATGATGACCTCGTTCGGTATTTCATTCCTTTCGATCATTCTGATCCTCATCATTCAGTACAACGGCTGGTCAAAGATGATGGTGATTCTGATGACCCTACCATTGGCGTTGGTGGGTGCGATCTTTGGTTTATGGTTCACGGACAACCCGCTCGGCTTCATGCCTCAACTCGGTTTGCTTTCCCTGTTCGGCATCGTGTTGAACACGGGGATCATCTTTATCGAGTTTGCGGACATCTTGATCCGACAAAAACGAGATGGCTCGACGAATGACGGAAAAGCCGATGGCCCGATTGTCGGACTCTCTCGTCAGGAGTTTCGCGATTGCTTGGTGGCTGCGGGCAAACAACGCATGCTGCCGATCTTTCTTACAACCGCGACAACCATCGGTGGTCTTCTTCCGTTGGCGTTTTCAGGTGGACCGCTGTGGGAGGGCATGTCGTGGCTGATGGTTTACGGTTTGATCGTCGCCACGCTGTTAACGCTTTACATCGTCCCCGCCCTCTATGCCATTTTTGTGGAGACCTTTGGTGTTCGTCCCATCGAGCCCGTGGAAGAGTAGTGATTAAATGAGCCGAATCGATCAGAAGGCGGCGATCATGATCGTGATCGAACACCTGGGCAACATTCCACCCGGCACGAAGTGCTCCGCGGTTTTCTTCGACACCGAAAGGATTCAACGTGAGAGAGAGTTCCATGCCAAGCTATACGGCCAAAACGGGGTTCATGACCCCGAGATTCTGCGTGCCATGGTCGCGGCGAATGTTCCCAAGGAACCCTATTGGCTGGTCTCGCTGAAGTCCGGTGAAGCGGGTGCATCGGCCGAGGCGGCTCGTCTTTACAGAGTGGACGATCGAACGGGAAAGGTGCTCGCCGATCCGGACTAAATCTGAGACCCGGTGCACCGACGATGAGTTGCCTTCAGGTGTGCTGTGAAAAGATTGGATCGGTCGCACTGCGGATCAACTCGACCAATTCATCGTCCATGAATTGATAGTCGTCCGGAACGTCCAGCACGTATATCTGCGAGCGTCGTGAGGCTTGTGGAAATTCCGCTCGGATGCGATTTCGGTGCTTCCCTTCCATGACCAAAACGAGATCCGCCCAATGAAGATCGGCCGCGGTGATTGTCCGTACTGCTGACCTCGCTGTGCCACGTGAACGCACGGAGACGCGCTCATCCCGGCAATACACCTTCTCGGCGGTCGGGCTGCGCCACTGATTCTTGCTGCAAACAAACAGTACCTTCAATCGATCATTCAAATTCTGGTTTCCTTTCGTAAGTGAACGCGGCCTCGGTTTCGCCGTGAACTTTCGCCGGCGGAGGGTGTCTACAAGGATGGCTGCAAGTTGGTGTATGTTCGGCGATTCCCGTTTGCCGACGGTGCGGGGCAAACAACCATTCATTCAATCCGGAAAAGCGTTCATTGTCATCCTCTTCCAGATCAAACAATGCAGGAGGGGAATCGGTTGACGTTGCCGCGACGGACAGTCGTTTTGCCTCGGGGGTCGCAATGGCAATCGTGGGAACGTTTCTGTTCGCATCGAAGTCCATTGTCGCAAAATTGGTTTATGGGCTGGGGGTGGACGCTACGGGGTTGTTAGCACTGCGCATGGTGTTTTCGTTCCCGGTCTACTTGTTCGTTTGGTTGGCTCTGCGACGCCGTGCTGCCTTGACCGTTTCCGCCAA
>JBCBOO010000277.1:0-8594 GCA_039821235.1 Planctomycetota bacterium | reverse complement strand
GTTTTGTGACTCAAGAACATTCTGCAAGTAGACGTTACGATCGCGGAGCGATCGGACGACGCTATTTAAGATCGTACTACGCGACACAAAAGACTTGGTATTCTATCTGATTTCAAGATCCTGCCGGATGTTGTATCGCTCACTTCGCCATGCGGGCGAATTCACTCGTGAGATAGTCCAACGGGTAGACACTGAATGAGTGGTCGCGGCTTGCCCAAAGGGCTGCTTCGGGCATTCGGTTAAGAATCGATTGAATCTGTGACTCGGTCTCGCGGCGTAGCGGTTCGAGATTCGCCGAGAGCTCTTCATTGAGCCGCGTGATCTCCTGGTGCCATTGAAACCGAGACCGCTTCGCAGGGATTCGCTCCAAGAGTGCTTGCTTCTCGGCAACCTTCGCTTCCAGTCGATCTCCGTCCAATGGAAAACATTCCGGATGAAACGTCATTTCGCGTAGGCGGTTCCGCAACGAACGAAGCTTGGTCTTCAGGTCGGTTTCGAGAAGCCGCTCGTGACCCGGCAGTCGCACGGTGGCGGACGTGACGACGAACTCGGGCACGCTTGTCAGTCCCCAGAAGTCCCTGCTGATCAGATCTCCGAGCTGGTCATACTTCCCACCCCCGATGCCATGCAGGAAAAGATCGCTGAGGATCAACCGCGCGAACATCGTCGTCACCAGTGCCCGACTTCGAAACTTGAACTCAGGCGTCGCAAGGGCGTGCAACGACTCCGGTCCGCTCGCGGGCTCGGCTGAAATCCGTCGTGAACGGTTTTCCAAATCGGAAAGCTCTAACTCGTTGCCGCGTCGACGAACCCAGACGGATTTGCGTTTGGGAGACTGATTCCCATACACCCAAAAAGGAGCCTCGTACCAATCATCCTCTCGACCGAGATTGGGAACAGGGTGGGCACGGCTGCGAATCCCATGTGCCGCTCGGTAATGATCCGCGGAGGAGTTGTACGCCTCATGGAATCGAGGCAACTCCGAGAGGATCGCAAATGCAAACCGCGAAAACGCGGGGGTTCGGCAGATGACGCTTTGAGGCACCTCCAGCGTCGACAGCCCCAGGTCCTCTTCCAATCGATGTCGAGCCTGCGCGAGGGCACACCCGGCAAAACCGCATCGACGAATGGCTTCGCGGGCATGAACCCACAGGGGTCCCACGGCAGGTGACTCGACCAGCGATCCCAACGTTTCCGTGACGTGAGCGTCAAACACATCAAATCGGTCACGATCTTCGATCAACGACTGTTCGTACGGAACACCACCGCCGAGCTGATCAAATGCGACGTTGGATTGCACCAGCCGGCCGTCACCATCGAGATGCGGCACACGGATCGAACTCGGCCCAGCAACGTCACTATCGACGACCAAGTTGATCGCCGCAGCGCCGCACCGCTTGGCGACCGAATCAAGCATCACATTCTTGAACCAAACTCCGGGATGAAACAGTGTTGGCTGATGCCCCGCCATGATGATGGGGCCCGTGAGCGATTGATCAACGTCTCGATAGCCTCGGGTGTAGCGCGTGGCCGCCTCGATCATTTCGGCGCGAGCCTCGTCTCGAAGATCCGCAAGCACCGGCGGCAACCGACTGGCTGCGGCACGGTTCCGTCCCAGCATCTCCTGCGATCGATCCACAGGCGGATCGACCAAGCATTCGCCGTGGTCACGTGGGGCTTGGTAGGGTCGGTAGATTTCGGCGGTCTGATTCAATTCCAACCCGTTCCGGGATGACGTCACTTCAGCGAACGATTCGGACTCAATCGTCGCCATGCGAGCAGACGAGTTCGCCGCTATCGACGTGAGCCACATGCTTTCCTAATGAACAAAGGCGATCAATTTCCGCATTGATCACATCGTTGTAAAGGTTCAATCGCGTTTGAGCATGATCCAACGACCCGCCAAAGGATCGTTCGAGATCCAAATAAATCAACGGCACGGCCATCTCAACGACTCGCAGGCCCGCTTCCGCAGCCTGCACCCACAGCTGCAGCGGCATGGCGTAGCCGGTGTCGGTGATCTCAAATCGTTCGAGCGCTTCCGATCGGTACGCTTTGAATCCGCAGAACGAATCCGTCAAACGCAAACCTAGACGCCGATTGAGGTCCGCAGTGATCCGTCGATTAATCAACATCCGCTCTTCGGGTGGAGCGTCATCACCTTCGAACTGGTGCAGGTAACGACTGCCGGAAACGATGTCGGCCGACCGAGCCATATCGATGAACGCGGGAATTCGTTTCGGCTGATGTTGTCCGTCGCAATCCAGAGTGACCACGCCCGCAAAACCATTTTCGATCGTGAAATCGAACGCCGTCTGCAGGGCGGCTCCATAGCCGCGGTTCTTTGCGTGGCGAATCACCTGGATTTCCGAACGTGCCGCCAGACGCTCGGCCGTCCCATCGGTGGATCCATCGTCGACCACCAAAACATGGTCCGCGTACTGAACCACTTGGTCCAGGATTTCGTCGACGTATTCCACTTCGTTGAAGACCGGCAAGGCTGCGAGCCACGTTTCGTTCTTTGTCATCTACTGTTTCCTTGGGACAACTTGGTTCCAGAGACATTCGATCCCTGGAAGCGGCCCGGTGTGCTTTTTTACCCGCAGGTTTCCTGCCCTCTCTCGTGTGGCAAACGCCCCCTGCGAGAAGGAATACCCCGGTTCATTACGAGTCTTACACGTCTTTTGACCGTAATCGATTCATTATCTCGCCACGGTAAGCCCGACACCACTGGTGCCGCCACCGGAGCGGCGCAATTCCAAAGCGTGATTCCATCATCGTAGCCCTGACACTCTGGGACGGGTTTCGCAAAACGATTGGACCATCCGATTTTTGAGCACCATTTCTTCGCCGCGGTGCTGCTTCTTCGCAAGCGGATTAACGACTTGACGAGGAATCTCAGCGCGAGCCCCGCCGTTGAAGCGGCTAAACTAAGTCCCCCCCGACACACCTCCTCCCTCTTCCGTGCTCCGTCATGATGCCCCAACCAAGTGCAATGCCGCTGCGGCTACTAACTCCGGTGCCCAAGTTTCTACCTCTGGTACTCCTGACCGCCACGCTCATTTCGATACAAACTCGATCGACGATGGCAAGGGACACCCCGCCCAACATCATCCTTGTGTTTATCGACGATATGGGGTGGGAGGACTTTTCGTGTTTCGGAAACCAAGACGCCAAGACGCCGAACATCGATCGACTTGCGAGCGAGGGAATTCGGTTCGAGCAATTCTACGTCAATTCACCCATCTGCTCTCCCTCACGATGTGCAATTACGACGGGCCAATACCCACAGCGTTGGCGAATCACTTCCTTCCTGAATCATCGGCGGGCCAACCAGAAACGGGGAATGGCACAGTGGCTTTCCCTTGACGCACCAACACTGCCACGCCTCTTGAAGCAGAGCGGTTACGCGACCGGACACTTTGGGAAATGGCACCTCGGCGGTCAACGCGATGTCGACGACGCGCCCGCGATCACTCGGTATGGATTTGACGAGTCGTTGACAAACTTCGAGGGCATGGGACCAAAGTTACTGCCCCTGACACAGCGACCAGGCGAGGATCAACCCGGGCGAATCTGGGACCGTGCCGAGATCCTTGGGGGCCCGGTCGTCTGGATGCAGCGAAGCGAAATCACGGGCGGGTTCGCAGACGCGGCGATGGCCTTTATTCGACGATCGGTCGCCGACGAGAAACCATTCTATCTGAACCTGTGGCCGGACGACGTACACGCTCCGTATTGGCCTCCGGTGGATCGCTGGGGCGATGGAGACGTCCGGACGCTTTACCTGTCCGTGTTGGAAGAGATGGATCGACAGTTCGGACGACTCTTCGAACACGTGCGAACCACACCGTCGCTCCGGGACAACACCTTGATTTTGGTTTGCTCCGACAATGGTCCCGCCCCGGGAGCGGGTTCGGCAGGCCCGTTCCGTGGTTACAAGACCCATCTCTACGAAGGTGGTGTTCGTTCACCCCTGATCGTCTGGGGAAAGGGTTTGGTGAACCGCGACCGCCGAGGAACCGTCAACAAGGAATCCGTTTTCAGCGCCATCGATCTTGTTCCATCACTCCTGCAACTCGCGAAGGTCGACTTGCGGGACGATCCCCAATTCGATGGCGAACCACTCATCAAAACGTTGCTGGGTCACTCCGCGAACTCGCGCGAGCAACCAATCTTCTTTCGCCGACCGCCCGATCGCAACTCGTTTTATGGTGACGAAGACCTTCCCGACCTCGCCGTTCGAGCCGGTGACTGGAAACTGCTATGCGAGTACGACGGCAGCGAGATTGAACTCTATGACCTCGCATCCGATCCCGGTGAAACGACAAACGTCGCGGAACAACACGTCAACCAAGTCAGCAGACTTCGCGAAGCGGTTCTGAAGTGGCACGAAAGCATGCCTGCAGACAACGGACCCGCTCTCGCGACAGGCAAGAAGTGAAGGAACATCACTTACTTGTTTCAACGAGCCAAATGTTGCGGAACTTCACCGGCGACCCGTGCTCCTGCAGAACGATGGGAGACGTACTCTCTTCCGGAAACGCAGCGTATTTATTGCGTCGGAGTGACAGCCGGAAGTCGTCGTGAATGAGCTTGCCGTTGAGTCTGACGGTGACGCGAGCGGCTCCCTTCTCGGTCATCATGCCGTTCTTTCCAATTTCCGCAGCCTTGTATTCCAGATCAATGGTCTGCCAAACACCCGGTCCCATTGCAGCATTTTCGTCAGGAACACGTAGTTGATAAATCGCACCGCAATCACCCAGTCCGATCATCTCATTTTCGGAGCTATCCAGTATCTGTAATTCATACATCGGCCCAAAGAAGAGACCACTATTTCCCTTGCCGCCATCCTCGGGCAATTGAAACTCGAGGTGTAAGCGGTAGTCACCGAACCGTTCCCTCGTGCAGAGAAACTGTTTACGACGCTTGCCCTGAAATTCGAAAGCGATTTGCATCGCCTCATCATCGATGATTTTCCACTGAATCTCGTCCTGGTCATCGTTCGGATTGATCCACTGCCACGAGAACGGCTTCCAAGCATCAAAACCTGTGCCATCAAACAGCACGATGGCTTTCGCGGGCGGTAACATGCCAAGCGTGTGGGACGTGCTGTCTGTCGATTCCGTCTCCTTGGAATCGGTGCGCTGATTCGCGTCGACTTGCAGTCCGAATAAAAAATGGAAGGCAACCACGGCGAACAGCAATCCGGAGAGCTTGGTTTTGATCATCGGTTTCTCGTTCAGTATCGACGCAGAATGTGTCTCGTTGGAACTCAATAGTTGACCTTGCCTCCGCGGACCGGTTTCTGCCGTTCGCTTTGCCACCACTCTGCCGGGCCTTCGCTTTCGATCTCTTTCCAGACTTGAAAGAGCATTTCTTTCATCTCCATGGCCTTCGCCGGCATTGATTGTGCAAGATCATTCTCTTCTCGCCAGTCTTTTTGGATTTCGTAAAGCTGAAACTTCGTGAGCGTCTCATCGCCAACGAGTTTCCAATCCCCGATGCGAAGCGCCACACGATCGCTCGGAGGTGAGACATGGGTTCGCCAGAATAACGGCACCTTTCTCGCAAGTGGTTGACCCGCGAATGCCGGAACCATGCTCACACCATCAATCGTGCGATCCGATGGAAGCGGAATTCCTGTGAGATCGAGTACCGTGGCAAAAATATCGGTGCCAATCACAGGAATGTCGCTGACGGTTCCAGGTGCAATTTCCCCAGGCCAACGAGCAACACCGGGGACACGAATACCGCCTTCGTGATCGCTGCGTTTTCCACCCCGTAAGCCACCTGTTGTGCCGCCAAATTTCGCCACGGGCCCATTGTCCGAAGAAAAGATCACCAGCGTGTTCTCGCTAACGCCTTCCTCATCAAGTGCCCGCATCACCAAACCCAGACCGTGATCGAGCTGAGTGATGTTGCCCATGTAGGTGCTATTTTCATGGCCCTTGTACAACCCCGAGAACTTCGGATCGGTGGCGATCGGCGAATGCGGTTCGTGAAACCACACACTGAGCGCAAACGGCTTGGTCTTATCGCGCAACTGACTCAACCAACGGGCCGCTTCGGTCGCGACCAATGGCGCTGAGTAACCTTGGAGTTCGCCGACGGGTTTTCCATTGCGGAAGAAGTTCTTGGGATTTCTGTGACTCGGCTCGGCATTGTTGTGAGTCGCCATCCAGTAGTCATAACCATGATCGCCTGGTTGTGGATACTCCGTTGTGTTGAACTGCGGCTTGGAATTGAGATGCCACTTTCCGACATGACACGTTTCATAACCGATCGTTTTCAGCAACTTTGGGTAAGTGATCTCACTCCGCCGCAAATGGGCTTCGTGGTTACCAGAAAGATGGCGATACACACCGTTTCTGTAAGGTGTTCGCCCCGTCAAGATAGCCGACCGCGATGGCGAACAGACTCCGCATGCCGAATAGCACTGAGTGAACTTCAGCCCCTGTGAAGCGAGACGGTCCAGATGGGGCGTTTGAATCAGAGGATGACCATAGGTCGCTGAGTCCCCCCAGCCCATGTCGTCGGCCAGCAACACAACGATGTTTGGTTTGGAACGATCCGAAGCGAGACAGACTCCCGGCGTTACTAGAAGGAATAGCACCAGCGAAGCAATTGCCGAGCTCCGCAGATGCAAAACGCGATTGAATCGACTCATCAGATGACTCATTGATTGAGTACGCGAGCAGAAGAAGAAGAAACACGAGCGAAGTAACAACGCTCCCGCAAGCAGCATCAATGGCTAGTTTTCAAACGCCAGCGTGATGCGTTCGAGAATCGGCTTCGACTTGTTCTCGGTGGTATCGGTCAATCGCAACTCGATCTGATGACCATATCCTTCGGGAAGGTCAGAGAGCATGAGTTCGGCCGGTGTTTTCGCAATCTGTTTGGAGAACCCCGGAATGTAGTCGTAACTTTCTTTGATCTCGATCCAATCGGTCCACTGATCAATCTTCTGATCTTGATCCGTATCGACGCCCACGCGTGCTTCGACGGTTTCTACCCAAGGTCCAGGACTGGTAAAGTCGGTCTTCTGTTGGGTCGCCAAGTAGAACTTGCCTTCGGCAAATGCGATATCTGGATCAGGATGACCCTTTCCGATGGAATCGCACCACGTGAATTGTTCATCGATCGAAGGTGAGGTGAACCAGCCGACACTCATCTGATGGCCACCAGCTGGATCGTAGTCGCCGAAGAGGTAGTACTGACCGCCAACACAAATTGCCGCCCAGTCACCGTATGCCTCCTGTTCCGGTTCGTGAATTTCGTATTCGGCAATGTTGGTCTTGTAATTCTTCGGATCTTCCTTCACCCAGTGCGGGTGCTTGTAAGTGCCAATCTTTCCGGTGGGCTTGGTGCGGTTATCGACGGCCGGTTTCTGGAACACGAAACCGCTAACACCATCTTTGCTGACCGCATGACCGGCGAGCGGTGAGTCCCAAGAACGCTTGTTGGCGCTAATTGGACTCCAGTCTTCGATGATGACGTGCATGTTGCCGTCGAGATCACGAATGAAACCGGCATCGCTTCCGTGGGAGGGATCTTTGACGGCCATTCCCATATTCTTGCCAGGCACCCCGTCGAACAAATCATCGTCGACAAAAACATGCGGGTCCTGGTCGTTTGGAAAGTCGTAGTAGATATGGGCCTTGCCATCGACCCATTCGGCGCTGGTCGTCCACTTCGCGAAACCTTCGGTGACGGGGCCATGATGAACCCAATTTTTCATGTCGCGACTTTGCCAAGCGTGGTAGCCGCCTGTGCCTGGCTTCAGACCACCTGGAGCATCAAACTGATTTGGAAATGGTGTCGTCAACAGCGGAACATCAAAACCATCCAGCAACGCCGGCTCAGCTTGAAACGATGGAGCGGGCTTGGCCTTCTGCCCGCGTTTTCCGCGAGACGTCGACTTGCGATAGCGACCAAACATCCAGTAATCATCCGGCCCAACGGTTAGCAACACGGGAGCGTCGCCGAGATTGGTTGGCCCAAGGTTCTCGATCGGCTTCCAGTTCTGCCAAACGGGTGATTGATCGACCACGAGCGATTTCGCACGTCGCTTGCTCGTGGACGTTTTGATTTTGGTGGAGACCGTTGCCGTTCTATCCGTCGGTGAAACCGTTCCCTCCACAACCGTGGCACCTTCGACGGACTCGATATTTCGTGCCCAATCTTCGGCGGTATCGATGACCCAATCACTTGCCGCAAGTCGGCCACCAAACGTCACGACGACAAAGCCGATGAGGATTCGCATTTTCGACAAGGCGCTGTTCCCAATTGTCAGTTGAAGTGCAAACGCGAGTTTCGTAACGAAGCTCGCCCAAACGACAGTCTACTTGTTTCGAAATGGAACGTCGCATGTGCAACAAAAACAAACGCGGAGCCTCACGCTGGACTGCTAAAAGTTTGGGGTTGTGGTTGATTCTGCTCACACAACTTCCCTTCCGTTTCACTTCGTTGATCATCGTCTGCTGGTAGGCCCGGAGGGCCGAAAGCCCTTTGCCGTGGGGCTTGCCCGGGCTTGCCCCACGGACAACGTGTGATGAAATTCCCCCTTCCAGTCGGCCGGCGGCTTTGCCGCC
>JBCBOO010000276.1:0-8670 GCA_039821235.1 Planctomycetota bacterium | reverse complement strand
CGTGAGACTGCTTCAACCGGACAATTCAAACCCATTCGGCGTGTCTCCGAGCCAATTCGAGATCATCGAACCGATCTCGTTTGGAAATGCAAAGGTCATCGCGCGGTGCCTCCAACTGTTGGTCGTCAGTGGAAGACCGGATCCACAACAAGCAGCCGCCATCATTGCACGATCCGTGGACGTGGAGCTGGAAAAACTGCTTCGAGCCAACCATCAAAGTGCGGATGAGTACTGGGAACTCTATGCGATCACGACCCTCGTCGGTCAACTGGCACCCAACTTGCCGCAACTCTCTATTCCGCCATCAAAAACACTACAGAAGCAAGCCGAATTGAACAAACGAATTCTATGGCGACTGATCGAGCTCGACCCTGAAAACGCCACCGAATTGTTCATGCAAGTTTTGATGTCGCGTTTGAATCCCGAAGCGTTCAGGCAGAGAGGAACGATCGTCGACCTGGAGCCCTTTGCCGATGAAGAACTCGAGCGACTGAGTCGAATTCGTAACCGCGTCGCGAACAATGAATTGGTTCTCGCGCAATCGAACTTCAGCTATTTCCCGGGCTACTCCAAGTCTCAAGTCCAAGCTCAGCAGTTGATCCGACTCTCTGCGCTCTTGGCAAATGAGTATCGCTTGGCGGGAATGGAAGAGAAAGCGAAGGGCGTTCAGATGGTAGATACCGAGGCGGATCTCACCTACGAAGAGCTTCGTGCGGCGATGGATTACTACGTCAGTCTCCAGGAAATCGACAAGGCAGAGGAGTTCCTGGAGCAACTCTTGCCCCAAGCGAGACTTGGAACACCGCCCCAAATGCTGAGTCGCTCAGCGGTACGAACAGCACGTCAGGGAGACTTCTACACGGACAATCATCGCGCCTTGCTGGATGCGGAAATTGCCCGTTGGGCTCTCGCCAAGAGTAAGTCACGTCCGCCGCAGACGAGCCCCATCGGCCAAGGCGAGCTGCGTGTCTACTTCCCGATCCCAGACGCAGCACGTTTCAAGATCATCACCGTCAACGCGCCACTTTCCGCGCGACTGCTTGACAGCAAGTTGGTTCACCTCGCGTTGCGTGACGCGGACACCGCCGATTCGTCATCGTCAGCTTCCCTCGGACGCCGCGTACCAACGAACGTCCAGATTCAGGACGAAGTGATCGAACACCTCGAACGAGAATTTCCTGGAGCGTTGGAAGAAGAGCAGAAAACGCGCCGGATCTTGGCCGCGTTTTGTCATTGGTGGACTGGCCGACCCGAAGAGTGTTTCCGTCTCTTGAACGAACTTTCGGAGCAGTTCCCGGACGATGTCGATCTGCAAATCGAGACGGCTCGTTTGGCGAGTGAGATTTCCCGCCCAAGACTGGCGCTTGAAAAACTCGATCGCTTCGAGCCGCTCGATAGCAAGATGATGATCCGTAAGGAGGTGGCTGCTCTCAATCTAGCCGCGCAACTGGGTAACTTGCTGCGTGCAAAGAAAGCCGCCGAACGACTGCTTGGCATGCGTCTGGATGTGACAACAAAGCTCTCGCTTGCGACCACGTTGCAAGAACTGGGGCTGCGGGAGGAGGCGAATCAGATTCTGCGGCGGGCGCGGCGCGGTCGACAGAAGGACGAACGAACCGAACTGCAGATTGCACGAGCATTCGTCGCCGCCGGAGACATGGAAGCTGCGGGCGAAGTCGCCACGAGCCTCTTGCGGCGATTGTCATTCGGACGGGCGACACGAAACACGGCTTCGTATCGGTCCAGCGTCATCAGGTTGCTGCGTGAAACAGGACGCTTGGAATCATTGATCGAAACGGCGGAACAGAAAGTAGAGTCGAACCCGAAGTCCTTGCGTGCCAAGCAACGACTCGCCGAACTCTACACTGCGTCCGGACGGCAAAGCGAAGCCAATTCGCTGCTCGGCTCGCTCGCGGATGAAAAAGTGACCGGCGTGTCCCAGATGCTCGCTCGGGCCAAGATCCTTTCGACAAGCAACAAGAAAGAGGATGCGCTCGCTCTTTACCTGGATGCTTATGAAAAAGACCTGTCGCGTTTCTCCTATGCGGAACTCTCGCAACTCGTCCGCTCCGACTCCGCCTTGGCGAACAAGCTTTTCGAACGTCTTGACACTTTTCCAATCGAAAGCCTGCCGGTCCGACGGGTATCGGAACTGGTTCGACTCGGACGTCGAAACACCAGTGATGCTTTCAAGCGTGTTCTGGGAAGGATCATCAAGACATATGGCGCGACGATGGAATTGACGTCACTTACAAGTGGAGTCGATCAAGCCATGCTTCGCTCGCTACCCGAGTATCGAGATGCCTTGCTTGATGTTCTGGCCAAGCCAGAAAACTATCAACCCGCCGGCGTTGTGTGGCAGTCAAACCGTTACGGAAGTGATGGTACTCTGATCGGAACTCTCGAGGATATCGTCAAGTTTTTGAAGGACTCTCCCGAGTCACTCGAACGCGTCCGAGAAACAGCAAACTCATCGACATCAATCGATTCAAAGCGTGCGACGGCTAACTTTGTACTCGGACTACTGAGCGTAACGCTTGATGGTGAAATAGAGTCGGCGCTGCAGCAGATGATTGATGCCACTCAGGCTGAAGACGGTGCGAGACCGCAAGTCGCCTCGGGATTGGTTTGGCAAGCGGGACAGATTCTCGAAAAGGATGCCGCGGTTCCTCGTTCTTCCATTATCGAATTGTACGAGAGCATCCGCGGGGCGAATTCGGATCCAAGGGTGTTTGTCAGCAGTCCCCAATCCAGAATCGAATCTCGGCTCGTCAACCTTTACGCCCAAACCAAGGAGAACGAAAAGGCAATTGAGTTACTCCTGGCGATGCGTTCCAGCTCTACGGTCAACATATCCAATCCCGGGTACCGCGAGTACCAAGGCCTTCAAGCTGACTATTGGATCTGCGAACAGCTAATGAATGCTGGCGGGGCGTATGAAGCTTGGGTGATTTTGCAGAGCACTCTTGCTGACCCAAGCGTTTTCGAGGAAGCCGTTCGCTGGTCACGCCAATCGATGGAGCCGAAGTTTGAGACGCTGGCAAAAAAGGTGGTCGATGAAATGAACGCCGACCAAGCTATCGCCTATCTCGAGCGAAGATTCGATCAATGGGAAACGGACCTTCGACAATTTCCAATCGATCTTATGGAGCTCGATACAAAGAGACTGTCGTCGAGCGAGAACGCGAGTAGTCTCAGTCTTGCCTTGGACACCATCGCCAAATCACCCGAGGGCGCGCAGCGCTTTCCCACTTTGCTCGATCGAGCGAAGAAGCTGATCGAAAAAAACGCGGACGAAATGGAGGCTCATGCCCTGGCCATGCTGATCGCTGCCAAGATGCCGGAATCCAAGACGGAACTCGTTCCACTCAGTGAGAGACTGTTTGAAATCGTCCCGGACCCAGAATCGCTCGCCGTCTCGGACTCGAACCTCCAAAACAACAAGCCTCTCGATTCAGACGCGACCGGACTCAGTCGCTACAAAGATCTGTATCCCGTCGCGGTTGCCGCACAAGCGTCCTCGGTTCCCGAAATCCAAGCGGTCGGTCAGAAACTGACTAGCTATTTGCTGGAGGTTTCCGTCGCCTCGCGCGATGTGAGTTTTTCGGTCGCGGTCGCGAAAACCAGGGGCGATGTTACCGGCGACATTAAACAGATGTTGGAAGTCATTCGCGGCAGCATCGTCAGCGGTGCAACTCTGGATAACACCATTGTGGAACAATTGCTTGAAATCGCGAAAACGTCCGCAAAGGCTGGCGACCTTGAGTCGACCTGCCTGGCCATGAAAACGGCGCTCGGCAACGGTCCGCCGATTTCAAAACGAGTGGTCTCCAAGGGTCGGAATCCCTTTGCCGTGCAAGCTCAACGCCAAGTCGTTCCTTTTTCAACCCGGCAGCGAAACACGACACCCAGCGCCGAACAGACGTTTCGTCTCCAGTTCGATCAAATCACGCAAAGCACTGAGGAGCACTTGGGTGTGACTCTGCGATCCAGGCCGGGTCTTCCGGCGGACACGTCCCAGTCGATCTTTGAAACGGCTTACGAGTCCTATTTCGGCAAGCGACCGACCGACGAAGAACTCAACGCAATTGCCGCCGAACGTTCTGGTAACCCGGAAGAGCGAGTCTACGAGACGGTGCAAGAGTCGGCAGAGGAGGCTGCTGCGCCAGTTGAAGTTGATCGCGAGGGATGCGGCCGGATGCTGGACGCCTACCTTGCGGTGCTGTTTCCCACGACCGACCCTCCAAGCATCGAGCTGTACGCAAAGTTGATCTTCCCGACTAGCGAGAGAAATTCCACCGCACTTACCCCGCGGAGCTTACGCGCCAGCGAAATCACCGTTTCCTCGGTCGCACAGGCAGCGTGCCGACTGGCGGTTCTTTGCGATCGAGTGGAAGAAGTCCGTGAGCAAGCTCGAGTGGTGGCGGAGACCGGCGTACGGGCGTTTGAGTGCAGTGTTGTGCAACTACAATTGGCAGCCGCTGTCGTTGAAAACGAATTGAAGACGGAGGCTTCCAACGTGTCATGGGCGGATTTGGATGCGGCACTGAAAGAGACGGCGACGATCATGAAAGGCAGATTGCGTTCCTCGAATGCGTCTGCCTCGTCGAGCAGCAGTCCAAGCTACAACTCGACTTCATTGGCGACCATTCAAGAGGCGATCAGCATCGAAACGGAACTCAATGACGCGATCCATGCGATTTGGCCGGTCTTCAACGCAAACGTTCTGAGCCCCGAACACGCCACAAACAAAGAGTTTTACCCGAGTCTTGCGGAAACGATGGGTGAAGTGCTGTCGATGATGCAGAACCATCTAAGTAGCAATCTATACACGCGGACTCGCCTTCACAGCCTCAAAGATACACTTCGTACGATCGCGCCCCCCTTGGTTGCCGGTGGCGGAAAAGTCGAAAGGATGCGTCTCGCGATCGAGAATGAGATCCGGCCGCTGTTGGCAACGGCGCCGACGTTACAACGCCAACAGTCGCAATGGACCTCCTTGGTGAATATTTTCGACGCTTGGGCCCGGCGGGGCAACATCAAATTCGTCGACGGCGCGCTCCGCCGAGCCGCTTTGCTTCGCCCGGTGGGAACTCGCCTGGATGTTGACCGTGTCGAAGCGAGCCTGTGTCTTGCCGTTTCTCAATTGGAGGACGCCGAACGTCTGCGCTGGCTGATGGACTTCACTCTAGGGAAAACACCGAGGGACAAGATCGTCTTCCTGGCCGGTCGGCTTCACTATGAAACTCCGCCGCTTCGTTTCGATCCCGGTGAAGCAACAAAGAAGTCGGTTGAAGCCCTGTACCCCAGCAACTCCGATTATGTCGTAGTCAACACACTTACCATGTTGGTCGATGAGGCGATCCGCCGGGGTCGAGCCGAGGAACTACGCGGACGACTCACCGAAAAACGCGAAAAGCCCGGTGATGCTGCTGATATTGGGCTGGCGTTGCTACGGTTGACCGACGCTCGAGCCGAAAATGAACGCATGGCGGACCTTGTCACGGAACTCACTCCGACGTTGGACGCCGTGAAAAAGCAAATCATGGCTGGTCCCATCAAGAACGCCCAGTACTACCCCGAGTTGGAAGCCCAGTTGGTTTTCCGGCTCGCCGCGATGGAATGCCCGAAGACGATCCTCGAACCGCTCGTTTCGAGTCTCAAGTCTCGGGCAATCAACGGCAAACGCGAGTACTTGGCAGCGACGATCAACCGCGCGAGTGCACGTACCGGACTTGGAGCGGCCGCGGGAGCCAACTCTCAACGGCTTCCCGATGACTTCATTGTTGTCGACATCCCACGACCGACACGCGGCGCCTTCGATCTCTTGAGCCCCGTGTATGTCGAGCGTCCCGACGGAGGTATTCACGGCACCGGCGGAATGGGTTTTGGCCACCTTCTGTTCCGTTATCCACTGGCGGGTGACTTTTCATTCACGGCTCGGATCAAAGATCAGGACGAGGGTGACGCGAACGTGTCTTTCGGAGGCGTTATCTACGGTGCAAACGGCTCGAAGTCCGGATTCGTCAAAGGCTCCGGCGATCGAGGAGAGACCACGGTGCCGGTTCCCTCCGCCGAACCCGATGCCCTCAATGAAGAGTCCGTCGAGTTGAACGGACAAACCGTCGTTGGGACATGCAATGGAAAACCGTTTGTGACCGATCAGCGCACCCGGGGTTTTCCGTTTGTATCGGTGGTTCATGACATGACGCAAACGATCGAGATTGACGAACTGAGATTCTCAGGCAATCCGACGATTCCGCGCGAAGTCAACCTGTTGGATCAACAGCTTCGCGGATGGAGTGATCTCTGGTCATCGTCGAAAGTGGAAACCCTGTCTTTGCCGACCGGCAACGGCGGGAAAGACGAGGTCAAATCGGATGCCGAGAAACAGCCCCAAGAAACCGAGTCTGTACAAACGGGCAAATGGTGTCTTCACGACGGTGAACTACGTTTTGAAAGACCCAACTCGTCCCGCGATCCCCTCAGCACGCTCCAGTACCTTCGTCCCCTAATGGACGGAGAGTCGATCGAATTCGAGTTCTGGTGGGATGAAGAGGTTTACCGCTTCAATTTCACGATGGGTCGTTCGGCCTTGATACTCACTGCCGAAGGTTCCTATTGGGGTTACTTCCCAAAGCGTGCTGATCTTGCATCCTTGGTTTCGACGGAGAATAAGAATCGTGGCAAGAAGCTCAAGCGACTCTTCCCGGATAATGCCCCCCTGCTCGGCTGGAACCGTTTGGTAGCGACGCGCAATGGCAACGAGGTCGCTGTCGAACTCAACGGCGAAGCACTCGAATCGATCGAGCTACGAAAGTTCGAGAAGCCCGGCGTCTATCGCAAATCCGGAACGTCCGCGCGAGTTCGAAAGATACGGCTAACCGGTGACTGGCCGGAAACCTTTCCCCAGAAATGGCTTGCCAACTAAGCAAGCCATTGCCGGGGCGATCCTACCCCCGAATCTCGACGATCAATAGCTCACCTGCATTGGCGTTCCCATCGTTACACCGGGTGCCGGCAGGTTGCTTTCGCCTTGAAGGTAGATATCCACCGCTCGCGCGACGCCTCGACCTTCGTTGATCGCCCAGACGACCAAGCTTTGTCCTCGGCGGCAGTCACCCGCGGCGAAGACCTTTTCGATGTTGGTGGCGAAGTGACCGTGCTCTGCCTTGAAGTTACTTCGCGCGTCGGTTTCGATACCGAGCGACTCGGCTATGTAAGACTCGGGGCCAAGGAAGCCCATGCTGAGCAGCACCAATTGTGCCGGCCATTCCTTTTCGGAACCCTCGACTTCGGACATCTGCCATTTACCGGAGTCGTCCTTGGTCCACTCGACCTCCACCGTCTTGATCGCTTGAAGCTTCCCGGCATCGTCGGCGACAAATTCCTTGCTGAGCAATTGATACTCACGTGGATCGCGACCGAATTTGGCTTCGGCTTCTTCGTGGCCATAATCGACTCGGAAGACCCGCGGCCATTCAGGCCATGGGTTCTCGGGAGCTCGCTCGGCGGGTGGTTTCGGAAGCAATTCAAAGTTCACCAGACTTCGGCAGCCGTGGCGAAGGCTGGTCGCGATGCAGTCGGTTCCGGTGTCACCGCCACCGATCACGATCACGTCTTTTCCTTCGGCGCTGATGAACGCCTTGTCCGCCTCGTCGCCGTGTACGCGATGCTTGGTGTTTCCGGTTAAAAACTCCATCGCAAAGTGAACGCCGTTCGCGTCACGATTTGGAATCGGTAGGTCGCGTGGACGTGTCGCACCGCAGGCGAGCACGACTGCGTCAAATTGATTGACCAGTTCTTTCGGATCGATGTCTTTGCCGATGTTTGCACCGGTGACGAATTTGATGCCTTCGGCGGTCATCTTATCGACACGTCGTTGCACGGATGCTTTGGAGAGCTTCATGTTCGGAATACCGTACTGAAGCAAGCCGCCGATCCGATCGGCGCGTTCGTAGACCGTGACCTGATGGCCGGCCTTGTTCAACTGATCCGCGGCGGTCAATCCAGAGGGTCCGCTGCCGACGACGGCGACGGATTTCCCGGTGCGAGTCTCCGGAGGCTCGGGAACGATCCAGCCTTCGGACCACGCACGATCAACGATTGCATTTTCGATGTTCTTGATCGTCACCGGCGGATGATTGATTCCAAGCACGCAAGAGCCTTCGCAGGGCGCGGGGCAAGTGCGACCGGTGAACTCCGGAAAGTTATTCGTCTTGTGCAAACGCTCGATGGCTTCTTTCCATCGGTTGTTGTAAACCAAATCATTCCATTCCGGGATCAAGTTGTCGATCGGGCAACCGGTACCTGACTGACAGAACGGGACGCCGCAGTCCATGCAACGAGCGCCTTGTTCTTTGAGGTGCTCGACTTGGTGTTCGGTGTAGATTTCGTCGTAATCGTTGAGCCTCACGATCGGTAAACGCCAGGGCACTTTCTTGCGATCAAACTCTGTGAATCCGGTTGGCTTACCCATCGTGTTGAACCTCGTTTTCGTCGTTGTGCGGGGAAACTATTTTGGGAGGGGGAAGGTCGCTCAAGCGACCGTTTCGGTTTGTTTTTGTTGTTCGAGCAGCACGCGTTTGTAGTCGGTTGGCATGACCTTGACGCACTGACTGAGGAACTCGCTCCATTGACCCAGCGCCTGCTTGGCCACTTCGCTACCGG
>JBCBOO010000275.1:0-8696 GCA_039821235.1 Planctomycetota bacterium | reverse complement strand
GAATGGCATTGCCCGCATCATCGCGGTATTGAAACGCGATCGCGGTCGATGATTGATGGGGATAATTGATACGCAGCGTCGCCAACCCCGTGGGTGGCTGTTGGCCGCCGGAAAGATCAGCAGCCGCGATCGCGTTTCAATACCGCGATGATGCGGGCAATGCCATTCGTCCTGGCGAGGACCAGGTCCGGTTCAATGACGTCATCTTCGCCGATGAATCATTGATCGTGGACGCGCTTCCAACGTCGTTCAGCTTTGCGGAGCCACCGCCGGGTGTCACGATCGGTGACCCCCAGTTTGCCTTCGTAGTCTCCGGAGCCGATGTGTCGCTAGGTCCCTTTAGCGGCCAATACGGATTGGGGCGTTTCGTTGCTGGCAACACTCAGGTGCGTCCGTTCCGGCAAGTCATGACGTTTCAGGCCGCGCGGCTTCGGGAGGTGTTGGATGCACTTTAAAGCGACAACTCGTCGCGGCGCGGTATTGGTTTGGTTCGCGTTCATCATCCTGGTCTTCTTTGCGATGTCGGCGTTGGTCATTGATGTCGGCGTCACCGTTTTGGCAAAACGCCAGATGACCGGATCGGTCGAAGCGGCAGCCTTAACCAAGGCGCGACTTGAAGCACAAGGCTCACCGCTTTATCTAATCGAGTCGCCGCAGCGGATCGCTGAACAAGTCTTTGCCTCGCACTACACCAGCCATATTCCGTCTGGTGACCCTAACACAAGTGGCGATTACCGTTTGGGCGCAGGTGCCGAAGTGACAATCGTTGCCGGTACCGGCGTGTCGCTGGCCGGCGGGCAAGTCGTCGCCGACCAAACCATCGACGAAATCCGCGATTGGAAACCACGTGGAACGCAAATCGCGGATTCGGGCCAACCCGTGTTGGAATTCATCCCAGCCGGCGACACGGATCCAGCCTTTCCATCAAGACCTCCGGTGGATCACGACCGAACCCGCCTCAGGCGTGATGGCCGGTCCGGTCCGGCGTTGCCGCGCATCTTTTCGCGACTCTTGCTAACGCGAAACCAAGACGGCAGCCCCACCGCAGCGGCAGCTTTTCAGGGTGTCAACGTCACTTCAACTGTCGCCCTGCGAACCGAACCAGCGTCAAGCAATAACATTCCAAGACACTTGGCACTGACCGTAGGAATGGGCCTCGATGGGCTTCCGCAACCAATCGTGGGCATCCGATTGCCGCTGCCCGCGCCAACGGGTGTGGGAACTGACATTCCTGTTTCTAGTTTCCTGATCATTGATGATCCTCGATCCTTGTCGATTGGCATGCGAGTCACCACGTCGGCCGTTTCCTCGGCTCCATCCGGCCAAGAGGTGATGCCAGTGATTCAATCGCTAACCCAACCCGACGGCTCCAATGAAGATTTCGTTTTTGGTTTCGTCCATGCGAGCTTAGGCACTCGAACGCTGGATTCAATTCCCGTCACGTTTGTGCCAGAACCGATTTTTAACGCATCGACGACGGTCGTCCTTAGCAGTGACCCGTCGTTCAATTCCACCGCTTTCAGAGAGGCAATTGACGAGCATGATTCGCGACTGTTTCGTCTTCCGTCGATCAGCATTCGCCATCGCTAGACCGCGCGGTACAAAAACTTTGCGACGTGTATTGCCAGCGATTTTCGGAACGAGATGGTTGTTGGCGGACGCGGACTTTGCGAATTTGGATCATGTGAGCCAAGAAGCGCCTTGCCGTTAGATGCCCGAAGCCGATGATCGCGCAGCAGCGAACGACCAGTCTTTGTCAATTTGGTAAACCGAAAGAGGACGTCAGACCAGTTCTTGGCTAGGCGGCCGGCCGGTACGACTTCAACAACCCACCGAGTTCGCGCTTGCATTCGATCTTGGTCGTCTTCAAGTCGATGGTCGGCGGTGACTCATCGTCACGCACCGGAGGTAGATGATCGCGAGCAGAGTGGCCTCGTCGCCGGTTGTATCAATCCGATCCCGTCCTGTCAAAATACTTGGCCGACGTCGAAAATTGGTGACTCCGGTGCAATGCCCTGTTCCGTCGGCAGCTCTGCTTTGCGAGAACGCTGCTCCGATGGGTGGGGTTTCCGCTGGGAGATCAGTGATTCGAGGTGACCGCGCAGCGACGATCCACACCGAGCCGATCATTCTCAACCCGGTTGATCAAAAAGAGAGAGTTGCCCAGTGGCCGATCGAAGCTACGCCGCGCGGCGGTATGACTTCAGGAGGCCGCCAAGTCGTTTGTCGACGATGACTTCGCCTTCGCTCGGCGGTGGATGCTCGAACTTCACGATCCGTTCATTCTCGAGTCCTTGGTGAGGCCGTTCGGCGTGATAGTGCTCGAGAAACTCGGTCGTCGCATGATCGAGCGCGGACTTGCCGAAGAAGATCATTCGGCGAACCAGTTCGCGTTTGAACGTACCCATGAACCGTTCAATAAACGCATTCAGGTTCGGCGAACGCGGTGGCAGCACTTGGGGTTTGACGCCGTGCGCTTCGAGTTTGGCCTGAAACGCTTTGCTGAACTTCGCGTCGCGGTCCATCATCAGGATCGTCGGACGATCTTCTCCGCCCAGCAGCCCGTCATCGGCGGCGGCCCGATCGACGGCTTCGAGCATCCAAGATTCATCCGGATGCTCGGTGCTGCCAAGATACTGCACGCGGCGGCTTTTCAGTTCAATAACAAACAACAGGTATATCGTTTTAAGCCCCGTCGGCGTCCAAACGTCCACGGTGGTAAAATCGGTCGCCGCCAGACACTGCATGTGAGCGGCGAGAAACTCAGACCATTTCGTGCCGTCTTTGTGGTCGGGCTGCGGATCGATTCCGTTTTGCTTCAGTACGTTCTCGACCGTGGTATCTGAAACGACGACGCCAAGTTTTCGAAGTTCACCCTGAATCCGATCGCAACCCCAAGTCGGGTTCTCGCTTGCCAGATGAACGATCATTTCGCCGGTCTGTTCGTCGATCTTTGGTCGGCCCGGCGACTTTCGGTCGTCGTATGCTTCGCGGCGACCAATCTGCGATGCCAACGTAGGATGGTGTCCGGCGTTCACAGTGTCTTCAGGTCGGACAATCGCTTGCGACCGAGGGCTTTGCCTTTGACCGCCAAGCGGATTCGCTGATCGTCGTTAAGCAAAATTCGGCCGCCACCAAGTTTCTCGCGAAGGATCGCGTTCTCGGTCGTCAGATATTCGATCGCTTGCTGCTGCTGCTCATTCATCCATCCGGCAAGACACCATAGGACGAGCAGCCACGGCTGCAAGATAAATGGGCTGGTCTTCGTCATCAAAAGTAAACGCACGGGGATCGTCGGGTGGTGGACCACCAAACGGCCGATGATAATCCGGTGGAGTCAATTTCTCTTGCACCACTTTCAAACCGCTTGTTCATGGCTATCGGCATTGATCCCCTCGTTGACTTTGCGGCGAAGCGTCTGCTCGGCAGCACCGAGCATTCGGCGATCACGATTCACTTTCTCAATGCGATTCTGGGCTTTGACAATCCGATCACCCAAGTTGAGATCCTCAACCCGATCAACCTGAAAGATTTCGATGCGGACAAATTGTCGGTGCTGGATATTAAGGCGATCGACGCCGTCGCTCGCCGGTACAACATCGAAGTCCAAACGACTCGACCGCTGGGACTGCCCAAACGGCTGACGTACTACGCGGCGAAGATGCTGGTGGAACAACTCGGCGAAGGCGACCAGTACGCGGACCTCAACCCGTCGATCAGCATCTGCCTGCTCGATTCGATTCTGTTCCGGGACGAACAGAGGCTGCAACACGCATTCGGGCTTCGTACTGCCAACGGACTTTCGCTGACGGATTGTCTGCAAGTCCACCTATTCGAACTTCCCAAGTACGTCATCCCGAGCGATAATGTGGCGATCGGGGAGCCAGTCGAGCAGTGGCTGTACTTCTTTCGCCGTGCGGCGGACTGCACGCCAGAAGAATTGGCCGATCGCCTCCCCGACCCGGTGTTCAACGAAGCCGCAGGAGTCCTCCAAATGATCGCCAGAAACCCCGAAGAACGACGACTGTACGACGACCGGCTCAAAGTCGAACGCGACCAGTGGGCGCGTGCTGAGCAGGCGAAGCTGGAGGGAAAACTGGAGGGGAAACTGGAAGAACGGATTCGTACGGTGAAAATGCTTCGAGACATCGTTGGCGAATTGGCACCATCGGACGAGCAGTTGGCTGACCTTTCTCTCGACGAATTTGCGGCAATCGAGACCGAACTTCAGCGCCGCCTTCGAGATCGAACTGGGTGAAACGCTCGGCCGTTGTTAACCGAGAATGCGATTGTCTTTTGAATCGGAAAGAATGCCCCCCGGTTAACATTAACTTGCTAACCCGGCCAACAAAATTTCGTCTACGTCCGGATCGCAAACGGGCTTGACCGAACCGAACGGATTTGCTGTAATCTTCAATTCGCTAACAACTTACGCAGTTCCCCAAACCGAGACTTGTTCCGTGAGAGCGTTGGGTTCGGGGAGCTTTTTGAAAAACTACGGAACCATGTACCGCCCAGTTAACGCCCGCAAGGCCTGAATCGGCCCGCGGGCGTTTCTCGTTTTGGCCCCAATTTTCCCGGCGTCACGCCACTTCTCCACGGACGCCCACCTCTCGCGCGTCCGCGATCTCTCATCTCTGAGACAAGCGTGAATCCCAAGATCACGCTCGAATCCCCGCAGAGACCGCCAAAACATCTCGATCTCTCTGGATCACAGGCCCAGACGGGTTAACGCCTGATCTCTCTTTGATGCTGCAGGCCAACCAGCTCGCCGATGCTCCCGTAAACTTCTTCTCAACTCGGCCGAGAGATTCGTGAGAGAACGTTTATCGAACCAAGCTCACCGCTACTTTGTGGGGAACTCTCTGAGGTAACCTTGGCAGGTGAGAGATCTGAGATAGCTGCTGACGTCGATGGCAATTCCTGCTGGTTGAACCATCCGGGGCGTCACGGTGTCTTGTCCAGCATGAGGATTACATCGATTCGACCTGAACTGATCCGGGAGATTCCCTTCCTGAATGCTGGCCGAGGGCCGGGCGGTTTCTACAGAGACTCGTTGCCGGTGCACCATGGATTTGTGGATGTGCTACCGGAGGGAGTTTCTGCGATCATCGCCACCGCTGATCTGCAAGGACGAGAGACATTTGAATCGTCTGGCGGCGGACCAATTCGTCTACTCGGTGAAGTCCTCCCAGCGATCCTCGCCCAGGAAATCATTCCAGAACTTGGCGTAGGCGATGGACGGATTGGCGTGCTGCTGGCCGGCGACTTTTACACGGTGCCGGCACTCGATAAGCGCGGAGGATCCGGCGACGTGACTTCTGTCTGGCACGCTTTCTTCAACACCTTTGATTGGGTCGTTGGGGTTGCCGGTAATCATGACCTTTTTGGTGACGCCGCGACCCGCCCTCGGTTTCCTAAGCCAATGTACTTTCTGGATAACGACACCGTCATTGTCGAAGAACTATCGATCGCAGGACTAAGCGGGATCCCTGGCAATCCAAGGCGTCCATGGCGCCGCACAGAAGATGACTTCGTCGAAGCACTCGAAGGACTGCTCTGCGACTCGCCATCCATCGTTGTCATGCACGATGGACCGGATGTACCAGATTTAGGCCACCGTGGATCACCTAGAATGAGACAAGCGCTTGACGGTTCCGAACCAACACTTGTTGTTCGCGGTCATGCGCACTGGAAAGAACCACTAGCCGAACTTGCAAACGGCACACAGGTACTCAACGTCGATGCCCGAGTCGCCATCCTTACCAACGAATGACTATGAAAGTCTATCTGAACGACGAAAGAAGTACGCCCGAGGGCTGGACTCGAGTGTATTGGCCAGCGGAGGCCATCGAGTTGCTGCGCACTGGAGAAGTTGAAGAAATCAGTCTCGATCACGACCTTGGGGACGACGATCGCGGTACTGGCTACGACGTCGTAAAGTGGATCGAAGAACAAGTGGCAACAGCGAATTTTGTTCCACCCAAAATCAAGGTCCACTCCGCCAATATCTCTGCACGAGAGAAAATGGAACTGGGGATCGCCTCCATCATCCGTCTGGCTTCTCAATAGCTTTGATAAGAAGCCAGAACGCTAGCGGGCGAGTGTGAGAAGCACTTGAAAGATGGGTTCTGTGTGATCCGGTCGTAGTTTCCCGCTGAGACGTAACCTCGGCGGATTTCACTCGTCGGCCCGGGTGTGAACCGGGTAGGTAAGTCTCGCTGGCTGTTAACTTCTTCTTCCGTTGGCTTTGGCTGGGCGAGCATCGCAGGCACTTGGCGCGGACTGTTTCCACTTGAGGAGCATTCTGTGTCCAAGATTCAAATTGTCGACGAACTCTCTGCCGAAGAACGCGAACAACGAGTTGTTGAAATCTTGGCGAAAGCCCTGGTGCGTCTGAATCGTCGAGCCGGACTGTCCAAACCAACTGAGCGGGATGGTTCCACTTCTTTGCCAATCTCTGGCGACTCCGCCGCATCTCGGCTTGAGTCTCTTCCGGATTCTGGGCTGACTGTTCCCAACCGTTAACCCGTTTCAGATTTCCGCAAAGAGACTACCGATGCAACGAGACACCGAACCAAATCCTTCCAGTCACCGACACTCCGTCCATCAAATGCGTCGACAAATCGACGGGGCCCAGGATAAGACTGAACACCCCGGCGACCAAAACACAGCCGATCAGCACCAACGCCGCGTTGTTGAACTTCTCGGGATCGCCCTGACCCGATTGAACGGACGCAGTGGATTGAGCAAATCGTCGGAACAAATCGGCAGCGAGTCTTCTCGCGATTCCGAGCTGGCTGTCGGTAACGGTTAACGCTTCCGAGACTCTCAAAAAGGAGACCCAACCAATGGCACTGAACGTGACCAGGGAGGTACGGAAGATGGAGAAACGTTCCGTCCGCGACCTTCGCAAACAGTACGCCGACGTCTTCGGCGAAGCGACCAATGCGTCCAACAAAGATTGGCTGATCAAGCGAATCGCCTGGCGACGATCGCCGACAGCAAAGCCAGCGGCGCGATCATCAAAGTCGCCGGCCTTACCGGTCGCATCCGCGGTATGAAGTTCAAACGACCCGACGGAAAAACGGTCCGACCTTCGCTAGTGGTTCTCGACGATCCGCAAACCGACGAATCCGCTCGATCGTTGTCGCAATGTGCCAACCGCGAAGCCATCCTTGCGGGCGCAGTGCTCGGACTTGCCGGCCCAGGCAAAAAGATCTCCGGCATCATGCCCTGTACCGTGATCCGCCCTGGCGACATGGCCGACAACATCCTCGATCGCGACAAACACCCAGAATGGAATGGCGAACGAACGCGGATGGTCTATTCATTCCCGACGAACGAAACACTCTGGCAACGCTACGCCGAGATCCGTGCCGAAGGATTGCGAGCCGGCGATGGTGGTGCAGCCGGAACGGACTTCTATCGCGACAACCGCGATGCGATGGACGAAGGCGCCGATGTTGCCTGGGCCGAACGATTCAACCACGACGAGCTATCGGCGATCCAGCATGCGATGAACTTGAAACTTCAAGACGAAGCCGCCTTCTTCGCCGAGTACCAAAACGAACCGCTGCCCGAAGAGACCGTTGGTGCCGATCAACTGACCGCCGACCAAGTTGCCGAGAAAACCAATGGCATGCCGCATTTGCAAGTTCCCATCTCCGCCAACCACCTCACCGCATTCATCGACATCCAACAAAAGCTGTTGTTCTACGTCGTCGCTGCCTGGGAAGATGACTTCACCGGCTACATCATCGACTACGGAACCTATCCCGATCAAAAACGAAACTACTTCACACTTCGCGACGCAAGATTGACGCTCGCTTCGTCAGCCGAAGGCACTGGATTAGAAGGCAGCATCTACGCCGGCCTCGAATCACTCACCGATTCGTTGCTCGGCAAGGAATGGCACCGAGACGATGGCGCGGCGATGAAGATCGAACGCTGTTTGATCGACGCCAACTGGGGCCACTCCACCAACGTCGTCTATCAATTCTGCCGGCAGAGTCCCTTTGCCTCGATCCTGCTTCCATCCCACGGCCGTTTCGTCGGCGCATCATCCAAACCATTCAGCGAATACAAACGCCGACCCGGTGATCGTGTTGGACTGAACTGGCGAGTCCCATCCATCCACGGCAAGCGAGCTATCCGCCACGTCATCTACGACACCAACTGGTGGAAGTCATTCACGCACGCCAGGCTCGCCGTCGCAATGGGCGATCGAGGCTGTCTCTCCGTCTTTGGAGACCGCGCTGAACAGCATCGCATGTTCGCCGAACAAATCACCGCCGAGTACTTCGTCAAAACCGAAGGCCGCGGCCGAACCGTCGACGAATGGAAACCACGACCCGAACAACCCGACAACCACTGGCTCGACTGCCTCGTCGGGTCCGCCGTCGCAGCCTCCATGCTAGGAGCACTACTCTTCGGCACCGACCTACCAGCAATTCCCAAACGCGAACGCGTCAGCTTCAGACATTTGCAGGTGGCAAAACGAATCAGGCGAGCCCAATAGGCTCCGGTGCG
This sequence comes from Planctomycetota bacterium, assembly GCA_039821235.1. Classification (GTDB taxonomy): domain Bacteria; phylum Planctomycetota; class Planctomycetia; order Pirellulales; family Pirellulaceae; genus Stieleria. The sequence goes on along the minus strand of JBCBOO010000275.1, from coordinate 164 downwards.
ACGCGCCTCTATGTGGTTGCGCTGAGATATGCACGCACAATAGGCAGGGTCACAAGATTTGCGATTGCGAAGCTCAAAACCAAGTCGATCAACATAGTAACAACTCCTCAGAGCTGGTTGCGGACAAAGATCTGCCGCAATTAATTCGAGGAGCTATCGCCAGT
>JBCBOO010000274.1:0-8745 GCA_039821235.1 Planctomycetota bacterium | reverse complement strand
AATTCCTTTGCGTCTTTTTCGCTGGGGCAGACAAAGGCTGCCGGACGTTCACTCCACGGCGGATAGGCTTCGGAATCCACCCAGGGTGCTGGCCCCATCGGTGGAATCGTACTGCCATCGGACTTGCGGTAGGGATTCGCAATCTTTTCCCAAAGGCGTTGTTGTTCGAGGAAAGGCAATAAGCCCACGAATGCGCTCAAGCGATTGGCGTTCCCGATCATGGGCTCGTCGACGCTACCCACATCGGTGCCACCACTGCCCACCGGCAGCTGCCTGAAGGCGTCGTGGTAATTGTGGAATCCAAGTCCGAGTTGTTTCAGCTGGTCGACACAGACAGATCGACGAGAAAGCTGCCGTTGCTCGCGGAGTTCGATAGCCAACAAAGACGCGAGGGTCAGGAGCCCTAAAAGACCGACAGCAAAATCGGCAGGCGAAAAACCACGACGGTTCATAATGGGAACTCTTCAGACCAAGGAGTCGATGATCGCTGCAAGATCGCTTTGGCAAACCAGGTTGATCCGCGAGCCAGTGCTTTTGGCGACCGTGGCGTCGTCAACCGTCGCGGAGCGGGTCGCAATCCCCACTCCACAATCAATGATAACGAATCCACGAGCTGCCGTGGACGAGTGTTCGGTCTCCGGTTTGTGCTCATCGCCCTCGGGAAGCGATCGCCTATCCGAATTCGATCACCACTTTGCCAAAGTGCCGTTGGCTGGCGAAGTAGCGGTACGCCTCGAGGGCCTCACCGAACGGAAACGTCGCATCAATCACGGGTTCGATCTTGCCGTCATGGAGTTGGCGAAGCGTCCGCTCGTGCATTTCGCGGCTGCCGACATAGATTCCATTGATCCGCACGAGATTAAAAACACTCAGCATCGGGCTGATTTTCGCTTCGGGCGAATCCAAGACTCCGATCAGGTGTATCTGGCCTCCAACGGCAGCGGATTTAAGTGATCGCTCGAGCGTCCCGGGACCGCCGACTTCAACCACATGGTCGACGCCCCTCCCTTCGGTCAGACGCTTCACCTCTTTGTGCCAATCCGGTTTGGATCGGTAGTTGATTGTCTGCTTGGCGCCCATTGATCTCGCCCTCTCCAGTTTTTCATCGTTGGACGAAGTGACAATTGGAATCGCGCCAACGGCGTGTGCCATCTGCAACGCAAAAACCGATACGCCACCGGTTCCGAGCAACAACACGGTTTCCTCGGCTTGCAAATTTCCGGCCGAAAACAAAGCATGCCAGGCCGTCACGGCTGCACAGGGTATTGTTGCCGCTTGCTGAAAGGACATCTCATCGGGAATCGCAACGAGTGACTCTTCGGGTACGACCATCGCCTCGGTAAGCACTCCATCAATGCCTCCTCCCAGTCCCGTTCGGAGTGCCGCATCCGTTGGTCCGCCGAGCAACCAGTCCTGGACGAATGTCGGACTGACGCGATCGCCAATCGACCAACGGGTTACATTCGGCCCCACCTCGACGACCTCGCCCGCACCATCGCTCAGGGGCACAACCGGGCGTGTGTCGTTCCTCGGGTAGCCTCCCGAGGCGACACTCAAGTCGCGAAAATTGAGCGAAGCCGCTTTGAGCCGTATCTTGACTTCACCACTGGCCGGTGTCGGCTCCGGGACTTCCTTGAACTCGATGGCATCCACACCATTGGGTGTCGTAACTTGGTATTGTCTCATGCAGGTTCTCCCGGAAATGTTGGAACGAAAATCCCTTCCGGTCGCTATCCTCGGCCAAAGTCGATGAAGCGTCCACCACAGAAAGCATGGTGCATCGGCCATCCACGTCGCTCGTTCCGCTGTGTTTCACAAGTCCGCTCGATTCCATAGACTCGTTTATGTTCAAGAATTTCATCACAGCAGTTGTTGCGTTGGCATGCCTGACGGGCACAGCGTCGTCGCAGGGCACACCGTATGACAACCCGCCTGAGTTGCCGCCTTCCTCAGCGTCGGCAGGATCCTACTTCCGCGTGCGATACGAAGCATCGACGAAGGACGGCGAGCTTGATCTTCCGGTGAGTTACACCGTCTGGATTCCTCCGAACGTCGCAACCCTTCGCGGCATCGTGGTCCATCAACATGGTTGTGGTGAAGGCTCTTGTCGCTCGGGGCTGACGGGCGCGTTTGACCTCCATTGGCAGCGTTTGGCGGCCGAGCATGATTGCGCTTTGCTGGCCGCCGTCTACGAACAGCCACAACGGGCGGAGTGTCGTCGTTGGTCTGATCCGCGAGCCGGTTCGAACCTGGCATTCCTCAATGCGCTCGAAGACCTCGGCCGTCAGAGCCGGCACAGTGAATTAGTCATCGTTCCTTGGGCTCTTTGGGGACACAGCGGCGGGGCATATTGGTGTGGCGCGATGACCTTGCTCTATCCAGATCGTGTGGCTGCCGTTTGGATGCGATCCGGAATCCCTCCGGTACTGCCGTCGTCCAGGTCGGCTGATGGATTTGTTGCGATTGAAATACCACCGGCGGCCTTTTCGGTCCCGATGATGGTGAACACCGGAACGGAGGAAGGCGTGTCGATCAAAGAAGGACGATTCGCCTCGCTCTGGCCACGGACAAAGTCGTTTCACGCGGAGATCCGCAAGTCCGGTGGGCTTATCGGCGTGGCGGTCGACCCGCTGACAGGGCACGCTTGCGGCAATCAACGCTACCTTTCGATTCCCTGGTTTGATGCCTGCTTGAAAGCACGTTTACCCAGCGGTCAGGGTGAGCCGCTGTTGTCTATGACACCGGATTCCACTTGGTTGGCTGACTTAACGGACGACCCGTCTGCCGCCAAAGTGCATTCAAAAGACAAGTACCCCGGTGATGAATCATCCTCGACTTGGCTGCCGGATGAAGCGACCGCGAGGGCTTGGGTGGCCTACGTCAAAGACACGAATGTCCCCGATCAAAGTCCACCGCCACGTCCGAGCAACATTCGTGTCCTGAATGGTCATTTGACTTGGACTGCGTCCGCCGACTTGCAAAGTGGCATTTGCCACTTTGTGATTCACCAAGACGGCAAGGAGATCGCGACCGTACCGGAAAAGGCCCAAAACCGCTTCGGACGACCGCTCTTTCAAGACCTGCAGTACAGCGATACACCACAGCAGCCGCTTCAACAGATGCGTTTCCAGTTACCCGAAGGAGCTCCTGCCCAGTCCTCACGGTACAAAGTCATCGCTGTCAACACGGTTGGAATTCCCTCCGAGAAGTAATCGACGACCGATCAAGGAATTTTGCTGAAATGTCCGCAACACAATCGTTGTCGCTGCGAGAACGTAATTGGGGCGTTTTACATCGGCCGAGCACTTGACCATGGAAATTCAAAATGAGTTGGCATTACGACCAAACCGCAAAGATCTGGCACTGTAGTAACTTTGCCGATCTGCAGTACGTCGACATCAACAATTTCGCGGAGTATGGCCAACCGTTCAGTCCCTACGAAGCCGGTTACGATCATGACCACGTGCCCGACTTTGCAAATATCGTGATTCAAATGCCGCAGTCGGCAGTCATGAACGGCGGTTACGGACGCAACATCACTACGTTGGATTTCCCAATCGTCAATCACTTCTTGAACAACGGCGTGTTAATGGGTGACACCGCGTACATGCCCCAAGTAGTGGAACGGGGCGCAGACGCGATTCTGGCTGCAGTTGGTGCGATTCCCACGCTGCCCCGCGGCCGCTATGACTTGGGGACGTTGATTTCTAGCGGCCGAGCGAGCAACTCCGATCGTTTTATCAACACCAATCTCTACGGATGGGGATCGTACGGAATCTCATCGGGAAGTATCTCCGCCGGAGATGCGGCCTACATTCACGGGACCGTGAGTTTCGCCTTGAAACGAAACACAGCGTTTGTGGTGACCACCACGGAACGCCGTGTGGAAGCGGAGATCGGTGCCGGTGACGACAATTGGGATTTCAACTCGAGCACGATTAACTCGGGTGTCAATGCGATGGTTGCGACGTTAATGGGGCCGGATCATTACAATCTCACCGGACCGATCAAGATTCAATTTCGCGGCCCGGGAAAACGTATGATCGCGCGAAAGCCGATCTAAAACACACCTATGACTCGTCTGCTTCCACCGCGGCATCTGGTTCGCCTTTCGCTGTTGCTTGCCTGCGGTTTGATATCCCTGTCAAAGGCTGGCGCGGAACCTCCGCGAGTGATCGTTTTGGGGACCGCTCAGGACGGTGGGTACCCGCAGGCCGGGTGTCAAAAATCGTGTTGCAAACGTGCTTGGGACGCGCCGGAACTGCGCCGGTTCGTCAGTTGCGTCGGCATCATCGACCCGGACTCGGGAGAGCGATGGTTGCTCGACTGCACACCGGACTTTCGAGATCAATTGCGATTGATCGATCAAGCCGAGCCTTCGCATGCCGGAAAACCACTCACGGGCATTTTCCCCACTCACGCTCACGTCGGACACTATGGCGGATTGCTTCAGTTGGGCCGCGAAGTCATGGGGGCCCCAGGAATCCCGGTCTACTGCATGCCCCGGATGGAAGCGTTCCTAAAAACCAACGGTCCATGGGATCAATTGGTAACGCTGAGTCAGATACGCATTCACCCCATTCGAGCCGGTGGAAAAGTACAGCTCAACCAAAGATTGTCACTGATAGTGATCCCGGTGCCGCATCGCGACGAGTACTCGGAGACCGTTGCGTTTCAAGTCCAGGGGCCAAGTCACTCGTTCCTCTACCTTCCCGACATCGACAAATGGGACCGCTGGGACGTCTCAATCAACTCGGTGGTCTCGAAAGTCGATCTCGCTTTTCTGGACGCGACGTTCTTTGACGACAACGAACTGCCGGGCCGCGACATGTCACAAATCCCCCATCCGTTTATCACCGAAACGATGCAGCGATTTAAGTCGGAAAGCGAATCCGAACGCTCCAAGATCCACTTCATCCACTTGAATCACTCCAACCCCGCTCTCGATCCAAACAGTGAAGCGGCAAAGACCATTGAGGCCGCGGGTTTCAGGCTTGCCAAACAGGGTCAAGCGTTTGAGCTTTAAGCGTCGCGGGAACATCAAGGGTGACAGACGAAGGACTACCGGCGAAACGCATTCCCGCCGCCTGTTGCGACTGCGTCCTGTCGTCTTGAGTGGCGGTAGTAGGTCTCCAGGCACAAGGCCGCCATCGAAGTCGTGTAGATGGTGCCCCCGTAGCCTCCCCACGTTGAGTCCGCCGGCCAACTTCCGTCGGGTCGCTGCGTGGCGATGAGCCGGTCCTTTAGGGCCTTGTTCCAGCGTTCCCACGCGGGACCCTGCAATTGATGAAGGGCGAGCGTCGCATAGTACCAGTAGTAGTAATTGTCTTGCCCCACGCCCGGTGGTTGTTCAAGCAAATAGCTCGTCGCGTCTTCCATTTCCGATTGTGGTACGCGTTGTCCCAAGAGAAGTCGCGTCGCGAGTGATTCCGCCGTCATCGTGCGACTGACCGCTTCACCGGGTCGATAGCAAGCTCGCCCGCCTCGGCCCACGCGAACGCTGCGTAAAAAGCGCTCGACACCCGTGAAGGACTTTTGCGGCACCTCGATGCCGGCGCGTTTGCCGGCATCCAGTACCATGGCTTGCCATCCAAGTTGGCTGAGGTCTCCGGGATCGCCACGTGTGTACCGCCAACCCCCGGTGACCGGGTGTTGCATGCGCCGCGTGAATACGATCGCGCGTTTTGCGGATTCCAATGCTGACGCGTCTTCGGTCATGACTGCCGACTCCGACATCGCGAGCGCCGCCATGGAATGACAGTAGCTGGCCGAATAAACCGTGGCGTCGCCACTTAGCGATCCATCGGGGTTCTGTGTTTGAATGAGGTAGGCCAAACCTCGGAAAACGGTTTCCGCATGTTCCCCTTCCAGATGTGTATTACCGGCACCCATCATTGCCAAGAGCGAAAGGCCCGTAATCCCTGTCGTGCACTTGGTGCCTGCGCCGAGGCGTCGTTCTCCGAGCGGCATTCGCTCTTGCCCGGCGCCCGATGCACGAGGATCCCAGGCGCCATCTCGGCGTTGTGCGTCGGCAAGAAATCGAAGCGCTGCCTTCACCGCTGCTTCGGTGGTAAAGTCGCCGCCGGTCTCCCGAAGCGCGATTGTTTTTGCGGCTCCGCGACGATTGGCAAAATCATCGGTCTCCGCTCCAGGAACCGTGGAGGGACTGGCGTCTGATGTTGTCGGTGGCGGTGCCGAAGACGCCTGCGATATCGTTGTCGTTGGATTATCGTTACGAGGCATCTCCCTCTCGGAGACGGGATCGGAGGCTTGAGAGCTTTCACTCGCAGGTGGCATCTCCGCGGATGCTTGCAGTTCAGGACTGGGAGCTTCCAGGTTCGCGTCGAGCAAGTCCGCCAGCGCGGCGTCGAGCGAAGCGTCCAACTGTTCGATCTGAGGAGTGGACTCCGATTGGTTCATCGAGGATGGAACCACTGCGGCAAGTTGTTCCGTTTGAATTTCGGGTTGGTCCGTTTGCGAATCCGGCCCAGTGACGATCTCCGCCGAAGCCTGCGTTTCTTCCGTCGAAGGAAGCTCGGGCATTTGTTCGAGCATCTCGTCAAGCTCATCGACCGGCAAAGGCTCCATTGTCGCGAGTGTTTCGCCGGAGACGTCTTCGATCTCAAGTTCGGGATCAAACGCGGAAAACGTCAACTCGGTAACACCCGACTCATCGTCACGCTCAGACGTTGTTCGACCTCCACCCTCAGGAGTCTTGTACGGCACGAGATAGATCAGCGCCGCATGGAGCGCGATCGCGAGTACCAAGCAGATCGCTCCGGCGGCTCGGCCTTCTCGCCTACTGCGTCGAAACAGCCATACCGTGATCGCAAGCAGCACGACGCCGACGATGGCGACCGCATAAATCAGACGCGGATCCGCCCAAAGTTCCGCCACACGCGCGATCAGCATTATCGCAGCCTGCGGTTGGCGTCGTCCGACTTCACCGCGATCCCGATTTTCTGGACGCCGCTCGAACGGACATTGTGAATCGTCTCCGCAAAAATCTTCAACGACCGATCACTGTTGGCACGGACGAGGACGTTCAATTCGGGATAGCTGGTGACCTGTGCCTGGAGGATCTCGATCAATTGCTCCGGTGAAACGACTTCGCCATCCAATAAAACCTGACCCTCATCAACAACCTCAACCACTCGATCATCGGGCGTTCGCGCCGCTGCGGCGACACTGCCCACCGCGGGTACAGAGACATTGATTCGGCTTTCCGATTCACTGAACTTGCTGCCGACCATGAAGAAAATCACGAGCAGAAAGACGACGTCAATCATCGGTGTCAGATTGATGGAGACGTCTTCGGGTGACTGTTTCGATTTACCCATGCTCATGCTATGCCGCCTTGCGTTTTTTGGTGCGTGCGTTGGCACTTTCCAGCCCTTCGGCCGAGATGCAATCGATCACTCGTTGGCAGAGTTTTTCAATTTCGCCAAGGTAACGGTCGGACTTGCTGCTGAAGTACATGTATGCCAGGTAAGCAGGGATCGCGACCGAGAGTCCTCCGGCAGTCGTCATCAACGCCATGCTAATACCACTGGCGAGCGTCTCGGGACGACCGATCGATTCTTGATCACTGATCACTTCAAACGCTCCGATCATCCCGATCACCGTTCCCAACAACCCAATCAGGGGTGCGACATTGCTGATCGCATGAAAGACACGAAGGTACTTTCGCAGTCCGTCCGAAACACGGTCACCGGCGTCCATGACTGCTTGTTCGATTTCAAACATCGGTCGCCCCCAGCGCCGGAGAGCGGCTCGGAAGACCTCACTGACGGGACAATCAAATTCTTTGCAGAGTTCCGTCGCTTCTTCGTAACTGAGGACACCATCCTCCACGCACTCTGTAAAACGATGAACAAACGGACGCGGGATCACTCGCGATCGTCGAAGTGCGATCAGGCGTTCGAAAGAAAGCGTCAGGACCACTAGCGAACAGAAAGCGAGCGGCAGCATCAACCATCCGCCGGAAATGATTTTTTCAACCCAGCCGGGTACGACCAGCCAGCTTGTGGTGGACTCGCCCGTGGTCTCGGCACCCTCCCCCATGATCTCACCGACGGCGGTTCCGGCCGCCGCATCCGGCGGAAAGGCGGGAATCCCTGATGCTCCGGCGGGTGAGTTGACCGCGCCCGGCGCCATTGCCGTTCGAGTTTGGGGACCGCTTGCGGCGGGGTTGAAACCGTTCGGATATTGACTCCGTTGGTAACCGCCATTGTTGTACTGTGGAGGTTGGCCTTGATTGCCAAATCCATTGCCATAGTTGGGAGTTCCCCCAGGCTGTCCGTTGTATGGTTGCTGCGCACGAGCGTTGCCGGGCGAGATGGTCATCAACCAACAGATGAGCCCAACGGCCAAGACTCCGGCCGGCAGAATGCGTGACAGGAGCGCTGGCAGGTGGGTCCGGCGACGCGGAGGGGCGAGAGCGAGTTTCGATCGTTTGGGCTGGCGTGTCATTTCGTGTTCCAAGTCCGTTCAGCGTCCAAGACGGGAATCGTCAATTTTGCGAGAGCGAGGCGAGCCTTTGGCGAGCTTCCTTGGCGTGAGGACTTGTCGCATGTCGACCCAAGAGAGTTCCGTAGCAAAGTCCGGCCTCGGGTGTCCGCCCCAATTGCTCGTAGGATTTTCCAGCCTGGATCAAAGCGTCATCGCTAAACGCACCTCCCGGATCCAAACCCTCGACCAGTCGATAGGCCTCAATCGCCTCACGATACTGCTGTTGCATCAAGT
>JBCBOO010000273.1:0-8804 GCA_039821235.1 Planctomycetota bacterium | reverse complement strand
TGCTGGATGAAAAATGCCTGGCCGACACGCGTGATTGCCAGCGGAGGACGCCACTATCGCGGTGATGATGTCGACCAAAATTTTGACACGTACTCAATGGAGTACACCTTTGAAGACGGCGCCAAGTTGATGGTGGAAGGCCGTACGATGCCGGGCTGCAAACGCGAGTTCGCCAGTTTTGGACAAGGCACCAAAGGCTTGGCGGTCATCTCAACGGCGTCGCATGCCCCCTCGAAAGCACGCATTTACAAAGGTCAGAACCAGACCAAGGAGAACCTCGTTTGGGAATACCCTCAGCCCGAACCCAATCCATATCAGCTCGAGTGGGATGACTTGATCGCGGCCATTCGAAACGATGATGCGTACAACGAAGTGGAACGTGGAGTCATGGCGAGTGCGGTGACAAGCATGGGTCGCATGGCCGCACACACGGGTCAAGAAATCACGCTCGAAGGATTCATGAAACATGACCATGAATTTGGTCCCGGAATCGATACGCTGACCCTTGATTCCGAATCGCCGCTCCAGCCGAGAAGCGACGGGAAGTACAACGTGCCCATGCCGGGCCTGGTCAAAAAACGCGAATACCTCTGAGACATCCTCATGAACCAAATCGAACAGACCAATCGGCGTCACTTCCACGCCGCAGTCGCGGGGACCGCGGCGACGCTGGCGACGGCCTCCGGAGCTGCCGCCAGTGCCAGCAACCGAGTACGCCTCGGAGTGATCGGGACTGCCAATCGCGGCAGCCAATTGATCAAGGCGTTCCTACCACATGCCGACTGCGAAATCGTCGCACTTTGTGACGTTGACTCCTCGGCACTTGAAAAAGCGTCGGCGAAAGTTCCCGGCGCCGACACATACGGCGACTTTCGAAACATCATCGATCGCAAAGACATCGATGCGGTTGCGATAGCGACCCCGGATCACTGGCACGCGATCCAAACGATCCTTGCCTGCGAGTCTGGGAAAGACGTCTACGTTGAGAAACCACTTGCGATCACCGTTCGAGAAGGACGCGCGATGGTCAAGGCGGCGCGGAAGAACAAACGTGTTGTTCAAGTCGGGACGCATCGCCGAAGCAGCGAACTCTATCGCGAACTTGCGCCCAAAATTCAACAAGGAATGATCGGCAAGGTTTGCGTCTCGAGAGCGTTTCGAACCAGCAATATGTTCCCCCGCGGCATCGGCGTCGTGAAGCCATCCGCGCCGCCCAAAACGCTCGACTGGGACATGTGGCTTGGTCCGCGAGCCGAGCGCGAGTACCAGGACAACATCACGCCCTATAAATTCCGCTGGTGGCAGCAGTACTCGTCGCAGATGGGGAACTGGGGCGTGCACTACTTGGATGCCATCCGATGGTGCAACGGTGACCTCGCGCCCTCCAGTGTGTGCGCGATGGGAGGAGTCTTTGCGGTCAAAGACGACCGGACGATCCCTGACACGCTTCAAGTGACCTTCGAGTTTGACTCTGGCCGGCTCGTAGTCTTCGGACAATACGAAACCAGCGGACGACCGGGGATCGCTCAAGGCGAGATCGAACTTCGCGGTACCGATGGGACTTGCTACGTCACGGAAAAGAAATACGAGGTCATTCCCGAAACCGGCGGCCAATTCGCCAATCGGGGTCCCCGGATGCAGCCTGTGAAGAAAGAAGTGCAGGGAGGCAACGCTCGCCTGACAGAAGATCACGCGCGAAACTTTCTGGACTGCATCAAGTCCCGTGAGAAGCCAAACGCGGATGTCGAAATTGGTCACCGAAGCACCACCATGAGTTTGATCGCAAATATCTCGTACGCCGTCGGACGCAGACTGCAGTGGGACGCCAGCACGGAGACCTTCGTCGACGACGCCGAAGCGAATGAACTGCTGCACTACGAATACCGGTCGCCTTGGAAGGGAGTCGCGACGGGTGTGTAGGAAAGCCGTGTGCTGAAGTCCGAACCGGAATCAAACTCGTCTTGATTCACACGCCGCCGTTCCGCTACCACGGCAGGAACGCGCGGCCGCTAGTGGGCTGCCCCATGGATAGATCCCTCCGCTCCCAACCAAGCCCGCGAAAGAACGCGAACGTCCCGCATGGACTCTCGACATTACCTCAGCTGCGGTTGGCCCGGTCTGCCGGAGCTTTGGTGGCGGGGGCAACTTTCCACCCTGCCATTGGCGATCGGGTTCGGCATGGGCCTCAATGCGTTGCTGGTACTTCGCTACCTGTTGCCATCGTGGCTCAATCCAACGCTCGTGTCGGCAAGCTGGTGGATCGGGATCGCCTTCTGGATCGGTTTTGTCGTCAAACAGATCCGTGAATTACCGATCCTGTTGACTCCCCGGCAAGCACTTGAAGTGGCGGATGAGTATCCGGAGGCCAACGAGGCCTACCTGCGGGGCGATTGGGAACAAGCCGAATCGAAGCTGATGGCGATGCTGCGGATTGAGCCTCGCGATCCCCCAGCGTTGTTGCTGTTGTCAGGCGTCTATCGACACACTGATCGAATCCAAAACGCCCAGGCACTTTTGGCGGAAATGCGGCGAATCGAAGCGTGCGACGGATGGCAAATCGAAGTCGAAGCGGAGCAATCGAGAGTCGAACAGCTCATACAATCCGCCGATGACGAAGACGCGATGGAAAACTCGCAAGAAAATGACACCGACGGAAACGGAGTCGATCGGGAAAACGAGCCTGCCGAATTGACAGAGAATCCGAGAGCAGCGTGATCATCCGGTCCAACTGTCCGGTTCACTTCCACCCCGAATCCTCCAACCACTCGGCGGCTTTCACGCCATTGGCGAGCGTTCGCAACGCTTTTGATCGTTCCGGCGTGAAATCGAGTGGAAAGTCCCATCCCCGAGAATTTACAAAACCGATAGAATCGAGTTCAGCCGGTTGATCACCGGCTGCCGTTGATTCATGGATGGACGTTCTGGCCACCGGTTGCGATTTTCACCGGATATGGCGTACGGTTTGCAAATGATGTTATCGAGTCGGAACATCGACGAATGAATCGCCAAGTTGGCAGCCGCCTAGTCTGCCATGGTTGGAAGTCTGTTCTGAGTTAATCACCCCTCACGCACCCGATTGCAGGGACGGAATGACGTGAGGGATTACCCGTCGGGTTAAACGAGACCATATATGTACGAACGATTTACTGATCGCGCTCGAAAGGTGATGCAACTCGCCAATCAGGAAGCGCAGCGATTCAACCACGAATACATCGGCACCGAGCACATCCTGTTGGGCTTGGTCAAGGAAGGCAGTGGTGTCGCCGCAAATGTCTTGAAGAACCTGGACGTCGATCTTCGCAAGATTCGACTGGAGGTTGAAAAATTGGTGCAGAGCGGTCCCGAAATGGTGACCGTCGGCAAATTGCCCCAGACGCCGCGGGCCAAGAAAGTCATCGAGTACTCGATGGAAGAAGCTCGCAATTTAAACCACAGCTACGTTGGCACCGAGCATATCCTGCTCGGCCTGCTGCGTGAACAGGAGGGCGTCGCGGCACAGGTTTTGATGAACCTGGGACTGAAACTCGAAGACGTCCGCGAAGAAGTCCTCAACTTGCTCGGCCACGGGCTTGAAGGTGCCGAAGTCGGTGAACGTGGCGGTCGTGGTGGTGAAGAAGCCGCCAGTGGCAGTTCGTCTTCCAAGGGCGGAAAGAGTAAAACACCTGCACTCGACAGCTTCGGACGTGACCTCACCGAATTGGCTCGAAAGGGCGAGCTGGATCCGGTGATCGGTCGTTCGCGCGAGATTGAACGAGCCATCCAGATCCTCTGCCGCCGGACCAAGAACAACCCCGTTTTGCTCGGCGAAGCGGGTGTCGGCAAGACCGCCATTGTTGAAGGATTCGCACAGAAAGTCATCGGCGGCGAAGTCCCCGAAATTCTCGCCGAGAAACGCATCGTCGTGCTCGACTTGGCGATGATGGTCGCCGGAACAAAGTATCGCGGTCAGTTCGAAGAACGAATCAAGGCCGTGATGACCGAAGTGCGACGTGTCAAGAACACGATCCTGTTCATCGACGAACTCCACACCTTGGTCGGCGCCGGTGGTGCCGAAGGCGCCATCGATGCCGCAAACGTCCTGAAGCCTGCACTCGCACGTGGCGAAATCCAGTGCATCGGTGCAACGACGCTGGACGAGTATCGGAAGTACATCGAAAAGGACAACGCACTGGCACGGCGATTCCAGGAGATCATCGTCGAGCCCACCGGCAAGACCGAGACGATCGCGATCCTCAAGGGTCTTCGGGAACGATACGAAGAGCACCACCGAGTTCAAATCACCGACGATGCCGTGGCGGCAGCGGTTGAAATGAGCGAACGATACATCACAGCACGGTGCCTGCCAGACAAGGCGATCGACGTGATCGATGAAGCTGGCGCCCGGGTCCGTCTTCGCACGATGACTCGTCCACCAGACTTGAAAGAGATCGACGAAGAAGTCGAACAGCTGAACAAGGAAAAGGAAGACGCGGTCGCAAACCAGGACTTCGAAAAAGCCGCCAACCTTCGTGATCAGGCCGAAAAGCTTCGCAAGAAGAAAGACCAAATCACGCAGGAATGGCGAGAAAAGAGCCAGCAGACCGACGGAGTCGTTGACGAAGAAGTCATCGCCGAAGTGGTTAGCAAAATGACCGGCATCCCCCTGACGCGTCTGTCGACCGAAGACAGCCTGCGCCTGATGCGGATGGAAGAGGAACTGCACAAACGCGTTGTCAGCCAGAACTTGGCCGTCTCCGCGGTCGCCAAAGCGGTTCGCCGAAGTCGCAGTGGTCTGAAAGACCCACGGCGCCCCACCGGCTCGTTCATCTTTGCCGGACCAACGGGTGTCGGTAAGACGCTGCTCGCCAAAGCGCTCGCCGAGTACATGTTCGGCGACAGCGATGCGTTGGTGCACATCGACATGAGCGAATACATGGAGAAGCACAACGTCAGTCGCCTGATCGGTGCCCCTCCCGGATTCGTCGGCTACGAGGAAGGCGGCCAGCTCACCGAAAAGATCCGCCGTCGGCCCTACGCCGTCGTGCTGTTCGACGAAATCGAAAAGGCTCACCCGGACGTCTTTAATATGATGCTCCAGGTGATGGAAGAAGGACGATTGACCGATTCGTTCGGTCGCAACGTCGACTTCCGGAACACGATTTTGATCATGACGACCAATGCGGGTGCGGAAGCGATCAAGAACGAGTCCGCATTCGGGTTCCAAAAGAGTGATCAGGATGCCAGTTACGACGCGATGAAGACACGTGTGATGGAACAGATCGAACGCGTCTTCCGTCCCGAGTTCCTGAACCGCTTGGACGACACGATTATCTTCCGTCACCTGACGCGAGAAGACTTGAAATTGGTCATCGACTTCGAGCTTTCGAAAGTCCGTGAACGTCTGGTCGACCGCGGTTTGATGCTGGAACTGCGTGACGAATCCAAAGAGTTCTTGATTCGTCGTGGCACCGACCTGGATTACGGTGCTCGGCCGCTTCGACGCGCCATCGAGCAACGAATCGAAGATCCTCTCAGCGAGGAACTGCTCAAGGGCACATTCGAAGGCAAGGACACCATCGTCGTGAAAGGTATCCTCGAGAACTCCGATGGAGATTCCGTCGATCCGTCTAACATGACCGTCACCGACGAAGGCAAGATGATCGATCCGGACGGAAAGAAAGTCAAAGTCGTGCGGCTTGAGTTCCACGGCGAAGACCGAGGGGTCACGCCGCAACCAGAAGAGCCCGTCAGCGCTGGAGTCGGCGATGACGACGGTGACAAACCCGACGCGTGACCGAGTTTTGATCGAAGCAAACTGAAAAACGGCCCGAGCAATTGCCCGGGCCGTTTTTTTTGCGCGAATCAACAAACGAACGTAGGACAGGCTTCCAGTCTGTCTTTCCGCAGGGAACAGGCTGGAAGCCTGTCCTACTCGCATGCAAAAGGCTGGAAGCCTGTCCTACTTAGCGTGATGAATTGCTAACGGATCGCCGGTCTTGGCGTGAAACCTCGGAGCGCCGGCTGCGGCGAGAAGCCTCGGAGAGCCGGCTGTGGTGTGAACCCTCGAAGTGCTGGTTGAGGAACGAAACCACGAAGTGCCGGCTGGGGCGCGAAACCGCGAAGTGCTGGCTGAGGAACGAAGCCTCGCAAAGCGGGCTGTGGGACAAAATTTCGAAGCGCTGGCTGCGGAACGAATCCGTTGAGAGCGGGTTGGAACCCGACATTCCCCGGCGTCAGTGCGGGAGCTGGCACGAATCGCGACCTGGACTGACTTGATGCCGACGCAGCGGCGTTGCGCTGCGCACGAAGGGCGAGTGCTGTCGCGCGACGCTCGGCCAACCGGCGTTGGTACGCCGCAAAGCGATCCGGATCACCCGCATCCGCCGATGAGCCGAAACTGAAGATGGCAACCAAGCCAAACACCAAAGCAAGTGACGTTTTCATTGAACCGCTCCCCGTAAACTTTCTGATTTGATCGCAGCATCCCTCTCCTCAATGGAGATTCTACGCAGCGGCCCGCTGCCCGAGCACCGCAATTCTGGCTCGGAAGGGAAACATGGCGACCGTCAGCGAACTTCAAAGCCGGACGGGAATACCCGCATCACGCATGATCGACTTGGTTTCCTGAATCGAAAATTCGCCGAAATGAAAGATGCTGGCTGCGAGTGCCGCGCTCGCTTTTCCCTTTAAAACGGCGTCTGCAAGGTGCCTCGGATGCCCCGCGCCTCCGCTGGCGACGACGGGAATCGAGACCGCTTCGCTGACCGCTGCGGTGACGGGGAGGTCATAGCCATCGCGTGTTCCGTCGGCATCCATACTGGTCAAGACAATTTCGCCCGCACCCAACTCTTCGACTCGGCGGGCCCACGCCACGGCTTCCAAGCCGGTCGGTTTGCGACCTCCGTTGATGTGGACCTCCCAAAACTCTTCGCCCTCTTTCACCACCCGTTTAGGGTCAATATTAACCACAATGCACTGGCTACCGAATCGATCGGCGGCGCGGCGCACGAAGTCGGGATCTTGGCAGGCAGCGCTATTGATCGAGACTTTGTCGCAGCCTGCGTTGAGCAAGTCACGAACATCGTCGATGCTACGAACGCCTCCACCGACCGTCAGCGGCATGAAAACACAGTCGGCGGTTCGTCGCACGACGTCAAAAATGATGTCGCGTTCTTCGTGGCTGGCGGTGATATCGAGAAACACCAACTCGTCGGCGCCTTCTGCTTCGTAACGGCTGGCGACTTCAACGGGGTCACCGGCATCACGAAGGTTTACAAAATTGGTGCCTTTCACAACTCGTCCGGCATGGACATCCAGGCAGGGAATGACGCGGGCGGCTAGCATCGAATGAATTGGCGGGGCTGGAGAAGGGACCGTTCGGATCGGGGGCCGATTGTGGTCGATGAGAGGATTCAGGGGAACACTGGATGCGGTGTGCGGTCGCCATGAACCATCGTCGGCTTGACCATGCCGAACCCGGCGAATTTAATTGCCGCTGTGGTTCGCACCGGTTTTCTTCGCCCTGCCATCTCGATGAGCATGCCCTCGTGACAAATGTCGTTCCTGTACGTAACGCCCTGATCAGCGTCAGTGACAAGCTCGGATTGGCCGATCTCGCGGCCGGTTTGCAGCGGGCCGGCGTCGCCATTTACAGCACGGGTGGAACTCGGCGTCATCTCGAGGAGTCCGGCATTGATGTGTTGGATGTTGCTGAGTACACGGGGTTTCCCGAGATGCTGGACGGTCGCGTGAAGACGCTTCACCCGAAAGTCTTCGGCGGCATCTTGGCTCGTCGTGACCGTGACGATCATTTGGAGTCGATTGAAAACCACGGAATCGAGCCCTTTGATTTGGTGGTGGTGAACCTCTACCCGTTCGCTGCGACCGCCGCGCGGCCGGGCGTGAAGTTCGAGGAGTGTGTGGAACAAATCGACATCGGCGGCCCCAGCTTGGTGCGAGCGGCGGCAAAGAACCATCAAGATGTCGCCGTTGCGACCAGCCCCGAACAGTATGGCGAAATCCTCGAGCAACTCGACGCCGGCGGAACCACGCTGGAATTGCGAAAGGAACTCGCGGCCGACGCCTTCGACCACACCGCCGCCTACGACCGCGCGATCGCGGACTACATGCGAGGGGATACGATCGCCGGCGAGTTCCCTTCGTCCATGCATTTGTCGCTCCGCCGAAAGACGCAATTGCGTTATGGCGAAAACCCGCACCAACGCGCGGCACTTTATGCCGATACGACGACGCGGTCGGCCAACTTGGTTTCCGCACGTCAGATTAGCGGCAAAGAGCTTTCCTACAACAACTTGCTCGATCTCGATTCCGCCCTCGAAATCGTTCGCTCGCTTGCCCAGCCTTCGGTATCGGTGATCAAGCACAACAATCCCTGCGGCGCGGCATGCGATGATTCACTTTCGGAAGCCTGCCGAAAAGCATTGGCGGGAGATCCGTTAAGCGCGTTTGGTTCTGTGCTGGGTTTCAACAAGACCGTCGATGTTGCCACGGCCGAGCTGCTCTGCGAACCCGGATTGTTCATCGAAGCCATCGTTGCACCGGACTTCCAAGCCGGCGCCGTTGGCTTGCTGACCACTCGTCCGCGATGGCGCGAAAATGTGCGGCTGATGCAAGTCGGGATCTTGGACGACCCACCACCTCCAATCCAACGCAGGTTTGTCAGCGGAGGCATGCTGGTTCAGGATGCCGATCGAATGACCAGCCCCCGATTGCAGTGGGAAACGGCAACCGAGACCGAGGTCCCCGATTCGCTCTGGGACGACATTGCCTTTGGCTGGGAAATGGTGCGGCACGTCAAAAGCAAC
>JBCBOO010000272.1:0-8983 GCA_039821235.1 Planctomycetota bacterium | reverse complement strand
GAATACAACAAGGGCGTTTAAACGCCCTTGTTGTATTCGATGCCTTCGTCTTTGAGTTCGTCTTCCATCTTGCCGACGCTGGCAATCTCCGGGTGCGTGTAGACGATCGCGGGAATCACGTCATAGTTCAAGTGCGAGTGCATCCCCGTCATGCGTTCGATACACACGATCGCTTCCTCCATCGCCTTGTGAGCCAGCATCGCACCGCCGATGCAATCGCCGGTGGCATACACGTTCTCGACCGAGGTTTCGAAATTCTCGTTGACGGGAATGAAGCCGTGCCGATCCGTCTCCAGTCCGATCGACTCAAGCCCAATGCCGTCCGTTGCGGGTCGACGTCCGGTGGCAAGCAGAACCCGATCGCATTCAATGGTATCGCCGTCCTTGACCTTGACGAAACACTTGTCGCCCTCAACCCGAGCCGATTCCACAAAGGTCTCGGTGTGGATCTTGAGGCCTTGCTTTTTGAACGAACGGTGAGCGAGCGTTGCCATCTCGGAATCGATCCCGGGCATGATTCTCGGGGAGGCTTCCAGCACGATGACTTTGCTGCCGAGACGATTCCAAACGCTGCCGAGCTCTAGTCCGATGTAGCCGCCGCCGATCACGACCAGCGTCTCTGGGACCTCGGGAAAGCTGAGCGCGGTGGTGCTGTTGCCGATTCGGTCGCCGTCCTCTTCGACGCTCGGGAGTGAAGCCGGAACGCTGCCGGTGCAGATGAGAATGCGATCCGCCTCGATGACGACCGGCTCGTCCCCCTCGACGATGACGGAATTGATGTCACGCATTTTGCCACGACCGTGATAGGCGGTGACTTTGTTCTTTTTGAACAGCATGTCGATGCCACCGGTCAGGATGTCCACGATCTTGTCTTTGCGGCCCATCATGGCGTCCAGGTCCAACTCGATGCCGCTGATCTTCAGGCCGTGGTCGCCGAAACGATGGTTGGCTTCCTCGTACAAGTGGCTCGATTCCAAGAGTGCTTTGCTGGGAATACAGCCGACGCGAACACACGTGCCACCGAAGCGGGGATTGTCATCGATGCAGGCGGCGTCAAAACCCAACTGAGCGGCGCGAATCGCAGCCACATAACCCGCCGGGCCTCCACCAAGCACGACCAATTCATGTTTGACAGTCTTCATCGATTCTTTGCTTCCAGGCTTCGGGGGGAGAATTCAGGCGGGTATCTGGGATCGGGCTCAATCGGAGCGAGGTGCGGCGTCTTGCGGCGCTCCCGCTCACACTGTAGATCCATGGCTTCGTGAGGTAAATCACCGGTCCAGCGGTTCCGCAAGGGAGTCGCGCCGGGGTTGTCGTCGCAGCGGCCGCGTAGACAATTCGCGTTTTCGGGCACTTTGGAAACCGTGATCGATTTCGCGAACCAACGTCAACTTCCACTTCGAGGGCGGCTTTCCTTTGTTGAAGAAACGCATCCGAAAATATGCCGGCCCCGTGCTCGCCCTGGCGCTCTTTGCCCTGGCGATTCGACTGTTGTTCGGCGAAATCCAGCAAATCACCTGGGACGAGTTCGTTCGCGGGCTGACGGGCGTCCCGCCGATGCAGATCGCCATGGCGGCATTTCTGATCACGCTGAATTACATTCTGCTGATCGCATACGACATCCTGGCACTGCGCTACGTGGCGCGTAGCCTGCCGCTTCGCCGGGTCGCTTTGGTTTCCATCAGCGGTTTTTCGCTCGGCAATAATCTCGGAACCCTACTTGCCGCCGCGCCGATTCGGTTTCGGTTTTATTCCCAGTGGGGTCTGACACCGGGACAGATCGTCGCTGTGATCTCCATTTTGGGGCTCACCTTTTGGAGCGGCCTTTGGTTTCTCGGTGGAATGGTGCTGATCTGGGTGCCGATCGAGTTGCCTCCGAAAGTCCAACTGCCGGTCGGGACGCAGACGTTCGGTGTGATTCTGCTTTCACTCGGTTTGATCTATGCCATGGTGTGTCTGTTGTGGCGAAAGCCGTGGCCGATCGGCGAGTTGCATCTTCGTCCACCGCGACCGGGACTGATGATGGTGCAGGCTTCCGTCGCCGCGGTCGATCTGTTCATCTCCGCGACCGCGCTCTACTTGGTGTTGCCCGCGGATGCCGCCGTCCCATTTGCGCAAGTCCTGGCGGCCTACCTGGTCGCGATCGGTGTAGCGATGGCAACGCAGATTCCCGGCGGGCTGGGCGTCCTCGAGTTGATTCTGTTGGCGCTTCTGAAAGGGGCCGTCGGCGAGTCCGTGCTCGCATCGGTCTTGATCTTCCGTGTGCTGTATTACTGGCTGCCGTTGCTGGCTGGCATGATCGCGCTTGTCGGCCACGAGATCTACGGTGGCGCCGTCACCGCACGCGAAGCCGCCTCAAAAGACCTCACCGAGACACCCATCACGTACCGCGAAACGCCGTTGCACCTCGACCGAGAAACGAAGGGCGAGAGTGACAAGGGCAGCGAGGGCGACCCGCATTCGGCGGATGATCCGGAGCTCTAGCCCGCCATTGGGTGCACGTGCGTCCTCACGCAAGGATCTCGTTGACAACGCGTGCCGGTTTCACACCAACAAGCTTCTGATCGAGACCTTGGAACGGATAATTCAGCCGGTTGTGGTCCAGGCCCATCAAGTGCAGCAGTGTGGCGTGAAAGTCTCGTAAATCGACCGGGTCGACGGCAGCGGTGTAGCCCACCGGGTCAGATTCGCCATACGTCATGCCAGCTTTCACGCCGCCGCCGGCCATCCAAATCGTAAAGGCGCCCGGATTGTGATCGCGGCCGATGAACGCCATCTCGCCGCCGCCTCGGTTTTCACGCATGGGGGTCCGTCCGAACTCGCCCCCCCAAACCACGAGCGTGTCCTCCAGCATGCCACGCTTTTCCAAGTCCTTGAGCAAGGCGGCGATCGGCCGATCAACCTGTTTGCACTTGTTTTGAAAGCCCGCGTTGATGGCTTCGTTCCTGTCGGCACCGTGTGAGTCCCAGCCCCAGTCATAGAGCTGAATGAATCGGACGCCTGCTTCGGCCAAGCGACGCGCCAGCAAGCAATTGTTTGCAAACGACTGCTTACCCGGTTCGGCGCCGTAGTCCTCGAGCGTCTCCGCGGACTCACGCTTGATGTCCATCGCTTCGGGCACCGCGGCCTGCATCCGAAAGGCCATCTCGTACTGCGCGATGCGCGTGAGTGTTTCGGGATCGCCAAAGCGTTCGTAAGAACGCTGGTTGAGTTTGGAAATCGCGTCCAACATCTTTCGGCGTGAGTCACGAGAGACGCCTTCCGGATCGGAGATGTTCAATACCGGGTCGCCTTGGCTGCGGCATTGCACGCCCTGGTACACCGAGGGCAGGAAGCCGGCACTCCAAAGCGCCTTGCCGACGCGCGGCAAACGGCCACCGGAAAGCAACACGATGTAGCCCGGCAGGTCTTCGTTCTCCGTGCCCAGTCCCCAGGTCACCCAAGACCCGATCGAC
The DNA here is from genome assembly GCA_039821235.1 of Planctomycetota bacterium. Lineage (GTDB taxonomy): Bacteria > Planctomycetota > Planctomycetia > Pirellulales > Pirellulaceae > Stieleria. The sequence continues at coordinate 5,528 of JBCBOO010000272.1, read as the reverse complement.
GGATAGCCCATTCGCGCCTGACCGGTGTGAACCATCAACTGGGCCGGGCCATGATTGAATTGGTCGGTCCTCATCGACTTGATGAAGCAAACCTTGTCGACCTGTTTCGCGAAATGTGGCATCCGATCGGAAACCCACGCGCCGGACTCCCCGTGTTGCTCGAAGGGATACTGCGGTCCGAGCATCTTTGGCACACCGTTGATGAACGCGAAACGGCGTCCTTCAAGGAAAGAGTCCGGGCAATCCTTGCCGTCGAGTTTCTGCAAGTCTTCCTTGTAATCAAAAAGCTCCAGTTGGCTGGGGGCGCCGACCATGTGGAGATAGATGATTCGCTTGGCCTTTGCCACCTTGGGAGATGGAACGGGACTGAGCGGATTGTTGGGATCGTGCGTTGGAACGAAGCGGGATGTGTCCCCGAAGGCCTGCTGCGATGCCATCCACATCCCTGCCAACCCCGTCGCGCATCCGGTGGCGAAGTGCCTGCGGGTGGTTTGCTGCAGAAATCGTAAGCGGTATTCAGCTTCGAGAGACATGATGTGGAACGATTGGGGTGTGTTTCGGAATGGTGTTGAAAGGCCGGCGTCGTCTGCCGGTCACTTCGTCAGAACTTCGTCGAGGTTTAATAGAACACTTGCCAAGATCGTCATCGGCTGCGTTTCATTCTGCTCGATGAGCGTTTGGTAGAGATCCCGCAAGTCATCGAGCTCTTGCGGGGACGGAGGCCGACAAACCGCCGTTTCAAATCCATGGGCGATTTGTTTCGCGACCGAGCCATCAACCCTGCTCATTTGTTTGCCCAACGCCTCCGCACACTCGAGCAATGTCTGGTCATTCAACATCATCAGAGCTTGCAACGGCGTGTTAGAACTCAGTCGCCGCGGCGTGCAGAATTCACGTGACGGCGCGTCGAACGCGGCTGCCATCGGAAACGGGATGCTGCGTTTGACGTACGTATAGATGGAGCGGCGATATCGGCCGGGCTCCCCCGGGGCGGGCGTGACCCACTTGTCGGATCCCTGGAAAGGTTTCCAAATGCCGTCGGGAATCGGGGGATAAACCGGCGGTCCGTACAGGGTCGATGTTAATAGACCGGAGATGGCGAGCGCCTGGTCGCGAACAATTTCGGCGGGTAAGCGAAAGCGAGGCCCACGAGCAAGCAATCGGTTCGTTGCATCTTCAAAAGGTAAGTCGTTTCGCGTCACAGAGCTTTGGCGGTAAGTTCTTGAGATCAGGATTTCCCGAATCAGGCGTTTCATACTCCAGCCAAACTCGCCCTGAAATTGCACCGACAGGCTATCGAGAAGCTCGGGATGGGACGGCGGTTCACCCGACGACCCGAAGTCCTCTTCCGTGGCGACGATGCCGACACCGAAGATTCTTGCCCAAATTCGGTTGACCATCACCCGAGCGGTCAACGGATGATTTCCATCAACGAGCCACTCGGCCAACTCGCGTCTCGATGCAGTGCTCGGATCGCTGTCGAACTGTTTCAGGGGTGGCAAGCAGTCAGGTGTTCCGGACGAAACGGGTTCCCCTTTGGTGAGAAACAGTCCGCGAACGAACAGGTTTGTCGGGCGTTTGAGATGATCCGGCCGTTCATCGAGTACGGGTACCGAAGTGGAGCGAATCGACGATCGTTTTCCGGTGAGCTCGCGGAGTTTTCGACGCGAGGCGATGAGTGACTCGTCCTGCTCGTTTTCAATCAGGCTCGGATCGTCGGACAGATGCACCCAGCCGCGACGCGAGACGAGTGAGAACGAGGCTAAGATGAAGACACGGTGGTCGAGAGAGAGCTCGATCGTGGAGTCCTGTGAAACTTCCAGCGGTTGGCGGAGTACCAAAGCCGCGGTCCGCGGATAATGAATCTTGGTGTAGCCGGCAAAGCCTCGATTGGATTTCGTGTTGAGACTCAATTGTGGGTCGTAGAACGGAGTCGGTTCGTCGACGAGTACACGAGCGATGTCCAGGGGCAGCGGTTCGTCGCTCCCTGCCTGCCGCAAGGAAGCCTTGATTTCAGAAATGACGAATCCCCACTCGGCATCCTGAATGGCGGTTTCCGTATCCTGAGGTGCAATCGTTAGCTTGATCGCGGTCACCTGATCCAAGCCATCGGGCACGGATGCCTGGAGCCCGATCGTTACACCGCGCTGAACCGTCCCGACGGTTTTGAATTCGGCGCGTCCATCTTCTTCGTTGACGACCAACTTGGTTTCGTTGCTGGAACTTGCCTCAAGAGACGTGACGGGCTTCCAAAGTTTGTCGTCCGAGAGCAGGTCAAAGTCCTTTTCCCAAAGCGTTTGCCGCAGCGTCGTGATCTCGCGATCCAGTTCCGAGGCCCGGTCAAAATCGCTCGGGTCAAGTGGTACCGAGACCGTGGGCCAATCCTCGTTTAAGTCGCAGTCACGAGTGTTGTTGAAGAACGACGCGAACTGGTAGTACTCGTCATGATCGATCGGATCGTAAGGATGGCTGTGACACTGCACGCATCCGAACGTGATGCCCATCCACGTCTGCCACGTCGTGTTGACTCGGTCCAAGACGGCGGCGGTTCGGAACTCTTCGTCGTCGGTGCCGCCTTCTTCATTCGTTTGTGTCAGTCGGTGTGCGGCGGTCGCGAGCTGGTCTTCGATTGTTCGACCAGGCAGTTGATCACCGGCGATCTGTTTCCGAGTGAATTCATCGTAGGGCAGGTCGTTATTGAAGGCGTTGATGACCCAATCGCGGTACTTCCAGACGTTGCGTTTTCCGTCCAGTCCAAGGCCTTTGGAATCCGCATAGCGAATTTGATCCAGCCAGACGCTTGCCCATCGCTCACCGAACGCGGGGGACTGCAGTAATTCATCAACGACGAGCGCGTATGCGTCGTCTCCTTTTTCGGCCAACAGTGTTTGGAAGCGTTTCCGTTGATCATCGGTCGGCGGCAGACCCGTCACATCGATCGATGCTCGGCGAAACCAACGCAGCGGTGCTTCGTCTCGCGCGGGAACCACTCCGTTGGCTTCCAGTTTTTCGAGCACGAATGGGTCGATGGTTGAACGACACCAATCAGCTGTCTCAACCTCCGGCACGGGCGGTGAAACCGGTGGTTCGAACGACCAATGCCGGGACCACTTCGCACCTTGGTCGATCCAAAGCGTGAGAGTTAAGATCTCATCGGCCGTGAGTGCCCGTCCGTGCTCGGGCGGTGGCATTCGAATCGACTCGTCATTCGTCGTCACGCGTTCGATCAACGTTGACGCGGCAGAATCCCCCGGTTCGATTGCCCAGCCGTCCGGTGGCAGCACAGTTTCCGGGCGAGCAAACGAGATGTCGGCGGCTTGCTTGACGCCACCGTGACACGCGGTGCAGTGCTTTGTGAAAAGGGGCCGGATGTCTTCGTTGAACCGAATGACTCGGCTGTCAACGGTCGAGTCTCCCGGCTCGCCGGCAAGAACCCAGGGACTCCAACAGGTGATTGTGGCAAGCGCGATTGCCAAGATTGCTTTTCGAATAACCATGAGGTGTGACATCGAAGCGGGATCCGAAAAAGACATCGTGCTACTCGGAAGTTTCGATGCTGTGTAGAAGCGTTGGGTTTTGATCAACAAGTGTTTGGTAGTGCAAGCGTACTTCGTCAGCGGAGAGAGCGTGCGGATACACGGCAATTTCATCCATCCGCCCAGCGAATTGACGCATGGTGCTGCTCGGCTTGAGTTGCCCGACGTAAAGATGAAACGCCCCTTCGGAATCGACCGATTTCGCAGTCCCACTCTTAACAAGCTTTCCATTCCAATAAAGCTCGAGCTGCTGCTTACGTTTGCTAACGACAATGTGCTGCCATCGACCCGGGGTGCAGACTCCTGGACTCAGGACATTGAATCCTTCGGTATTTGACTTCGACGGCGGGTTCCGATGAAGGAATCGAATTGCGCCAGGTTCGTGGATCAGAAAGCTGTCCGTGGCGATTTCGACAACGTTCAAGTGGATCAGATCACTTTCGTCGGCCACAGGGCAAACGCCGAGACAGGTCGCATGTGGCAGGTCGTCCGGGTTCATCCAAAATTCGATCGTGTAGGAGCCCTTGTTCAAGTCGACCAATGGCTCGAGCGTGCGGAGGTAACGCGTTGGACCACGGTCAAACGCGACGACGCCGGCCTCAAATGTGATCTCAGACGAAGATCCGAAAATGCGGCCGTTACTGTGATCACCGGTTTCACTCGAAACCACGCCGGGTTCATCGGCTCCGAAACGCCAGTACAGCAGCGGTTTCTGATTGCGGACGAGTTCGGCGTAAGTGTCATCAATCCGCAGTGACTCGTTGTCACGCATCTTGATCGCGGGGCTCTCCCGAGAATCACTTTTGGCAATCGGCTCCATCGAGTCTTCGCTGGGGTTAACCAGGTAGGTCGACTCCGTTCCAACCGTTCGATTGAGGACGGTGGTTCCATCGTCACCGAGCAGGGACAGCTCGACTTCGCCGTCGATCACACTGACTTCGGCCGTGCCGTTATCGCCAACAGTCAAACTAAATTCGGTGCCGAGATCCACGACCGCCGTTCGAGGGGCGTTGAGGACAAATCCTCGAGCGCGGTCGGGGATGATGGCTCGCGCCATTCCGGAGTGCAGCGTCGCACGATCGGATGAAAACAGTTCCAGCTCTGCGGGTGCCGCGATGGCAACGATGGCTCCTTTGAGAAACTCCAATTGCATCGTGCCCGAATCGATCTTGATTCGACCCGGTTTCAGTCGCGTTCCGACGCGAAGTGACTCGCCTTGATCGGTATCCGAACGAACCACGACCGCGACATCACTCACGGTGTTCGAGACCAATTCGGCACGCACGAACGCATCGTCGGAAGCAAGCGCGTCTTGTGTTGCTTCCGTGTCGGAACTCTCAACCGCTGTGGCGAGCGTATTCGTTCCGGTATCGGGGTCAGAGGTTTGCCAGAACTTCGATGTGGCGATACCACAAACGAAAATCAGGCCAGCGGCCATCGCATGTCTGGAGAAGCGAACTAGCACATTACGGGACGGCGTGCGGACCGGCCCCGATTGCGATGGGGCGCCGGGTTGGATGGATGCCAACGGCGAAATCGAGTCCGTTCCGGCGCTGTTTCGAATAGCGAGCAACGCATCTGTTTCGAGGTAGCGAAGGTAAAGTTCCTTCGCACCGTCGTAGGAATCCAAAATGTGAGCCAAGCGGGCTGGATCGGTTTCTTGCGAGAGTCCGTCAACAAGTCGTCGCGTGATGCCCAGAAGCTCAGCACGCCAGTCGTTCAAGTCTTCGGCTGTCATCCGGGTTGTCCATTCATGTCGAGTCGTTTCTGCATGCAGTTCATCAACTTTTGTCGTGCGCGATGGAGGGTCAAACTCACCGCATTGGGGGTCACGCCAAGGTCCGCCGCGATCGCCTTTACGCTCTGCGACTCAGCGTACCTTCGCGACAACACCTCACGGTGCTCTTCGCCGAGGTGGTGGAGGCATCGTCCCAGAGCTTCCTCCCGATCTCGCGATCCATCTGCCGGATGAATTGCCAAATCGATCGTGTC
>JBCBOO010000271.1:0-9017 GCA_039821235.1 Planctomycetota bacterium | reverse complement strand
GTCGCCCGTCTTCCAAGGCACACTCTCGGTCACGTTCTTTTCAAAGGACTGTTGGCGAGTGAGTTTCCAGCGAAAGTTCTTTTGTCGAAGGTCGCCGAGCGACGGCAATGTTGCTCCCGCCGGGACACGTGTCGGCAGTAAGTAAACCCAGTTGCCAAAAACGATTTGTCCATCCAACAGGTCCACCGGCAACGGATTGGTGAATTCACCCCGAAGCAATTCGCTGCCGGGACGCCGGATCAATCCCTGCTCGTTTGCAATCGGTTTGACCGCCAGATTGACTTCACAAGCGATGGAGCGACTGCTGCGAGGCGCAATCGTTAAATCGCTGATCTCGCTTCCAATCCCCGGCTCCGACGGCACCGAGTCGACTTGGTAGGCACCAAGAGATTGATTCTCGCCCGCAAGTTGGATCCCGCCAAACGACTTTCCCGGATAGCCCATCGGGTAGGCGACCTGCGTTAACTCGGAATCCTCCGACTGCAGTGAACGCATTTGATCGTTGAGCTGCCAGTGTGCTTTAACTTGGGCCGGTTCGTGCGCGTACACGTAAGACCATGCGAGTCCGCGACCGGCGCCACTGACAAGATCGAGATCAACAATTTGAAACTGGTTGGCCCGCATGTTCGCCAGCGGGCCCTCCGATGCGTTCTTGTTTTCGCCCGATCGATCCACTTTGTTGGGCTTTGCCTGTGAGATCAAAAACACAGACAACGTGATCGCAAACAGGGGAAACGAAAGCCAGCCGAGCAAGGGGCGTCCCAAGACACGATTGATCAGCAGATAGTCCAGGGGCCCCAAGATGGCGATCAGAATCATCAAGAGGAGGGACAGCAATGAGAAGCTGAACGTGGGCTTGATTGGGAATTGATCGAGTGCTCCGCGCATTTGACCCGCAATATCATTGAAGGCAATTGAACCATCTCGTTTGAGACGCTCATCCTTCTCGTCGAAGAAGTCGCCCATCACCTGTGTCACCAGGCTGAGCCGCTCGGGCCACTCGGCGAAGAGCTCGCTATCCAGGTCAGCCGTGATGACCGTGCAGCGTCCCAGACCATAGACGTAAGATCCGGCGAGTACGGCAGAGACTCGCCGCGACGTCCGGCCCATCAAAATCGAACGGCCCGTTTTGCGAGGAAGACGAATCCCCTCGAAACGCTTCAGCGGTGTCTGGCTGGCGGTGTAGGTTTCGAAGGCTGCCGGGTCGTAGCGAGTGACTTGGATCTCCTCCAGGGGAAGCCACTGCAGCAGCCAAGGCGCGGCGTCTTGGAACTCCGAAGTGGATTCTCCCAAACACAACAGAACGCGTCCGCCACGTTTGAGCCACAACGTGAGCGCCGCACGTTGATCGGCCGACAATTGACGAACGACATCGATTCCGGCCTGGTTGATCATGATTAAATCAACGCCGTCGTATCCCCACACGTGCTGCGGCAGTCGACCTGAGTCTTCGATCTTCGTGACGGCAATCCGTGCAAGTTTCTCCGTGAGCACATTGGATGTTCCGATTCGGTCGACTCCCAGTGGGTCGCCGATCGCGAGAACCCACGGCGTTGAGGCTGGAATCATCGCGGGGCCTTCGGCTGGATTCCCCGCGAGCGGAAAGCGTGACTCAAGAAGCACACCCGCTTCTTTGGAGCGAATCACAATCGGTGCGGCTTCGGAGCCCGGCGCGATGTAGGTGATTTCCGACCAGTCGTTCGGTGTGAAATTCATCCCGGCATAAGGGCTGAATTGCACTCGAACACCGTCTCCATCGACCGTTTCGACGAGCAGGTCGTTCGGATCGGTGAATCGGTCGCCCGTTTTCAAACGAATGGACGTCAAGCAACCGACGCGGTAGTGGCCTCCGATTCCGATCCGTAGTTCACCGGAGCCCTTTGGCGTTGCATCGCTCGAATCGGTCGCGATGCCATCTGCCGAGTTGGCCAACGAATTCGACTGAGCGGTGACGTTGCCGATGCCTCCACCGGCAGCCAGCAGGGCAAGTAAGGCGCCAAGAAGTGTTTTCAACCGCAAACGATTGGGGGACCGATACGACATCATGGTTTTTCGGAGTCCGGGCACTCGCACACCAACTTTTGACAGCCCGGGCAGCCCTTCCCGTACTTTGCGGTGAGTGCGGCATTAAGATCGATCTCAGCGACGTTGGCGATGGTGGTCAGCCAGGCGATCACGTCGGCAAATTCTTCCGCCAAGTTTTCTCGGTCGTCGCTTCGCAAGGCCGACGACAACTCGCCGACCTCTTCCATGAGCCACATGAATGTCCCTTCGACACCGCGGGCGGCGTCTTTTTCGAAGTACATCTGGCGAATGTGTCGCTGAAGATCAGCAAACGATAGGTTGGTCGAATCACTCATGGACCAGATTGTAGCGGGAGAGGTCGCTTTCGCGATCCGGCAAGGGCGGTGTACATTGACGGGGGAGGTCGCCGTCCCTGAGCCCGTTTTCGCTCGTCAAAGCGAACCAGTGACTAAGTTGTGATCCAGCAACACAGTCAGTACTGATGCAACGGTCTTTTTGTTCCCCAAAAACTCGCCCACCGAAGCTCTGGAATTGACTGCCACCGAGCCAAATCGACCCCCTCCCCACGGTGAGCCGGATACGCGGGCAGCCGAAGCGAGTCGGCCGAGGTGCCCGGAACGCCCTATCACCGCTATCCGTTCTATGCGCCGCGGTTTTGGCACGGGATGCGACCGTTGACGTGGTGGAAACTGCTGCGGCAAGGCCGGTTTCGGGTGCACCCCCTGCGTGGGCCGCTCTTCCTGAGTGTCACTTTTGCCACACCCGTGAATCTGGTGCTCGCCGGTTTCGAGCGTTTGCTCTTTTTCCGCCAATTGCGTGATGCCGAGTTACACGGTCCGCCGGTCTTTATCGTCGGACATTGGCGGAGCGGCACAACGCTGCTGCACGAGTTACTGGTGCTGGACGAACGTTTGAGCAGCCCGTCGACTTTTCAGTGTTTTGCGCCGCATCACTTCTTGCTTACGGAGTGGATTTTTCGCCGGTTCTTCAGCTGGTTGTTGCCGGGCAAGCGACCGATGGACAACATGGCGACCGGATGGGACCGTCCCCAAGAAGATGAGTTCGCGCTCATGAACTTGGGTGTGCCGTCGCCCTACCGGCGCCTCGCATTCCCCCAGGAACCGCCCGTCGATCTCGACTACTTGAATTTTGAGGGTGTCGCGGAGTCCGAGATTCAGACGTGGATGAGCACCCTTCGGCGGTTTCTCTATCGGGTCAGCAGTGTGACCGGCAGGCCGCTGGTGATCAAAAGCCCCACGCATACCGGACGAATCGCCGCGCTCGCGAGAGCATTTCCAGACGCCCGCTTTATCCATGTCACGCGAGACCCTCGTTCGCTGTTTCCGTCCACCTGTCGCTTGTGGACCAGTCTGGCCGATGTCCAAGGGCTGCAGCGTCCCGACGAGGAGCAGGCAGAAGGGATGACGCCCGCAAAGCAATACGTTATCGATTGTCTGCGCCGCATGTATGATGCTTTCTTGCGGGATCGCGATTCCATCGAAGCCGGACGCCTTGTCGAATTGCGTTACGAGGATTTGATTGAAGACCCGGTCGCGAATCTCGAACGGATTTATAAGACCCTGCATCTCAGTGAGTTCGAATCCGTTCGTCCGGTCATCGAACGGTGGGCGGCCACCGAACATCGAAACTACCGTGTCAACAAGCATCAGCTCAGTCCACAAGATGAAGCCACTATTCGGGAAGCCTGGCATGACTACTTTGAGACCTACGGTTACGGCACTTGATGGATCATCGAGGCTCGGTGCACGAGTGCTTTGTCTTCCGATAGGCCCGGAGGGCCGAAAGCACTTTGCCATGCGGCTTGCCCCACGGACAACGCGTAAGACGCATGACTCCAATCGTGATCCTCATTCCAAGAGCATCGTTCGGCTCCTGAGCCAACCCCTGGCGCTTCTGCTTTTCGCCGGTTGTCTTGCCCTGAACGGTTGTTCGGCGTCCACGGAACCGGACGACTCGGCGCCGGTTGCCAACGCTTCGAATGAGGCGACTGAATCGCAGCCGGTGGAGATCGACTTTGAAACGGCCAGCTACGATGCGACTTCGGACGAGTTGCTGGCGTCGCGTCTGCCGAGCGAGGAAACTCGCGAAGGTTGGGTGCGACTCTTTGACGGACACACGCTTTTCGGTTGGGAAAGTACCGGCAAAGCGAACTTCCGTGTGGAGGAAGGCGCCATCGTCGTCGACCAAGGCAAGCCGGCTTTGCTGTGCAGTTCGTCGACATGGGGTGACTTCGAACTCACGTTGGAATTCAAAGCGACGAAGACGACCAACAGCGGCGTGTTTGTTCGTACGCCGCTGGAGCCCGAAAACCCCGAGCTGGACTGTTACGAGATTAACATTGCTCCGCTCGACAATCCTTTCCCGACCGGCTCTTTGGTGGGGCGTCAAAAAGCGGACGCGGTAGAGCCCGTCGATGCATGGCGCGAGATGAGAATTATCGCGGACGGAAAAGATGTTCGTGTCGAGATCGATGGCGAAACCGTCTGCAGATACCAGGACCCCGTTGATCTGCCCGCACGCCGAGTCGGACTGCAGCATCGCAAGGGACGTGTGGCGTTTCGGGCGATCAAGATCCGTCCACTGGGACTGGAGCCTTTACTGGACGAGGGGCTCACTCAGTGGACTCGTTACCCGGAGATGCCGGGCAAGTTTGAGATGAGTGACGATCAAACGCTTCACGTGACCGGCGGCAGCGCACAGCTCGAAACCGAACAGTCTTACGGCGACTTCACGCTGCTGGCGGAATACAAGATCGATCAGCCCGGTATGAATTCCGGACTCTTCTTTCGCTGCATCCCCGGCGACAAAATGATGGGCTATGAGTGCCAGATCAATAACGATTTCAAAGACGACTCGCGATTGATGCCCGAAGACTGTGGCACGGGCGGGATCTTTCGGCGGCAGGACGCGAGGTTGGTTGCCGGCGAAAACGGATCGTGGGCGACGGTGCTGCTGCAAGCCCATGGCACGAAGATCTCGGCTTGGGTCAACGGCATCGGTGTGAGTGATTGGGAAGACACTCGTGAGGAGCACGAAAACCCAAGGAAAGGCAGACGCACCGAGCCCGGCACGATCATGATCCAAGCTCATGACCCAAAAACGGACTTGCTATATCGCAACCTCAAGATCGCGTCGCCGTAGCAACCCGTGAACAATAAATGGCGAATTTGAAACGTAGCACTGATTCAATCGACAGGCTGCTATGCCTACTCCGCATCTGACGCGGCGGTGGCCAGAACGGTGAGGTCTTCTTTTCCGACTCGGGCACAGAAATCACCCAGCGATTCGCCCTCGTGTGCGTTTGCCTTGAAAGCGGACGCGATGGCGACAATCTCAGGCACAATCTGATCGGACGGCACGAGCTCTTTGTAGATGTAAGCCATCCGATTCCCCAGCCATCCGCCACCGACGAAGAACGTGTACTTGTCCTTCGCTTTGCCAACGAGCGCAATGTCCGCGTTGTAGGGGCGGGCGCAACCGTTCGGACAACCGGTCATGCGAATCGTGAATCGTTCTTGATCGAGACCCAGTTTGGCAAGTGGCTGTTCCAGATCATCGATCAGGCTTGGCAGACGCCTTTCACTTTCGGTGATCGCAAGGCCACACGTCGGGAGAGCGACGCACGCCATCGACCAGCGACGGACCGTGCTGGTCTGCTCGGTGGTGGGAACGTTGTGCTTCTTGATGATCTCAATCAACTTGTCTTTGTCCGCCGGATCAACGTCGGTGACGATGATGCTTTGATGTCCCGTCATTCGTAATTCGGTTCCGAATGCCGTGCAGATTTCACGCATCATCGACTTGAGCTGGCGTTTCTCGTCGTCGTAGACACGCCCGTTCTCGATGTTTAGGCCGTAGGACCACTTGCCATCGCCTTGGTCCTGCCAGCCCATGTGGTCATCGAATCCGGTGACGTCATCTTCGGTGCAATCATCCAACGGATTGCCGAGGTACTCTTCCACCGCGCGGCGGAATTTATCGATCCCCCAACTATCGACCAAGTACTTCATGCGAGCGATCTTACGGTCTTCGCGGTTGCCGTAATCACGCTGCACCTTGATGACAGCTTTGGCGACCTCGATGGCTTGTTCGGGCTTGCAGAAGGCCATGCGTTTGGCGAGTGCCGGATACGTTTTCTTGAGCGCGGGCGTCGTGCCCATGCCGCCGCCGACCAGGACGTTGTAACCAATGATTTTTCCATCACGGACGACGGCCAAGTAACCGAGGTCTTGCGTGTAGATGTCGATGCAGTTGTCTTCCGGTAACGCGATGCCGGTTTTAAATTTACGCGGCAGATAGCGGGGCCCGTAAAGGGGTTCGACCACGCCTCCCCCTTCGAGCGTTTTCTCACCCGACTCGGGGTCGGTCACCCAAAGCTCGTGGTAGGCCGGTGTTTGGGGCGCGAGTTCTTCGGTGAGTTCGTCCGTGAGCTTGAGCATCTCCTGGTGGACGCCGTCGGCTTTCTTGGCCGGGCAGCACATGATGTTTCGATTCACATCGCCGCAGGCCGCGAGTGTGGAAAGCTCGATTTCGTTGATGCGATTGATCGTCGCACGCAAGTCCTTTTTGAGAATCCCATGCAGCTGGATGGTCTGCCGCGTCGTGATCTTCATGGTCGAATTGCCGAGCTCGTCACAGAGATCGAGCTGCGCCAACATCTGCTCACTGGTGATCCGACCGCCTGGAATGCGACAACGCACCATCATCGAATACGCTTTCCCACCACCGGCTTTCTTCAGCTCCGCTCGTTTGTCGCGGTCGTCTTGCTGGTAGGTTCCGTGAAACTTAAGCAGCTGCAGATCCGCCTTGCCGAACAACTCGGTGTCCGACGCCATTTCGGTATCAATGGTGCCTTTGAGGAACTGGCTTTCCTGCTTGATCTTTTCAAGTGGGCTCAGCTTTGGCGCGTCGGTAGACATCGAGTGAAAAATCCTGTGAGATATCGGTGCACGGACGAGTGAGAGTCCATGACAAAGTGCCTGTTGCTCGCGGACTCCCTCTCCGAAAACGGCATCAACGACTTGAACTTCCGTTACAAAGAGAACCGCGCTACGTGGCAAACTATAACGATCCCGCTGATTTTTCACTATGGCGAACTGCTTCGCCCACCCGTCGAGGAATTCCTGATTGATGACCGCACAACTTCTGGATGGGAAAGCGATTGCGGGTGAGATTCGTGCCGAAATCGCCCGGCGCGTCGCTCAAACAACGACCGCCGGTGCCCCGGCTCCCTGCTTGGTGGCCGTGCTGGTTGGCGAAGATCCCGCCAGCCAGGTCTACGTCCGCAATAAAGAACGGGCGTGCGAGAAAGCCGGTATCACAGGCCGCTCGCATCGGTTGCCCGCCGATGCCGGTCAGACGGAACTGTTGGATTTGGTGAAACAACTCAACGAGGATCCGGCGGTGAACGGGATTTTGGTCCAGTTGCCGCTTCCAAAAGATCACGGCTATGACGAACGCGAGATTTTAGACGCCATTGATCCACTCACGGACGTGGACGCGTTTTCCCCGGTGAACGTCGGGTTGTTGATGCAGGGACGCCCTCGTTTCCTACCATGCACCCCGCACGGCATCGTGCAGTTACTTGCGCGTACCGGACACGACGTTGCGGGCAAGAGTGTTTGTGTGGTGGGACGAAGCGACATCGTCGGGAAACCGATGGCCATGATGTTGGCTCAAAAAGACGGCTCGTGCGGCCCCGGCGTTGCCAACGCCACGGTGACGCTCGCTCACAGCCGGACACCGGATTTAAGTGCCACGTGTCGAGCGGCAGACGTCTTGATCGCCGCCGTGGGACGCCCCGAGATGATCACCGCAGAAATGGTCAAGCCGGGTGCGGTGGTCGTGGATGTCGGAATCAACCGAGTCAACGATCGATTGGTCGGAGACGTCGCCTTTGACGAGGTCAGCAACGTCGCTTCGGCGATCACGCCCGTGCCCGGTGGCGTCGGACCGCTGACGATCGCAATGCTGTTGCATAACACCGTGATGGCCGCCGAACTCCAACGCTCCACAAGCTAAGCAACAAGTAGGACAGGCTTCCAACACGTAGTACAGGCTTCCAGCCTGTCTTTCTTGAGGAGACAGGCTGGAAGCCTGTCCTACTGCCCTGGGCTGGAAGCCTGTCCTACTGCCCTGGGCTGGAGAAGCGGCGCGGCCTATTCCGGCTCGTAGGCAAGGTTGGGTGAAAGCCAGCGTTCGATCTCGGTGATCGGACAGCCCTTGCGGGTGGCGTAACTCTCGATCTGGTCTTTCGTCACGCGGTCGACCGCAAAGTACCTGGCGTCGGGGTGCGCAAAATACAGTCCGCTAACCGATGCGCCGGGTGACATGGCGTAGGAGCTTGTGAGTTCGACCGTCGTGTTTGCTTCGGCATCCAAAAGGTCAAACAGGGTTCGCTTTTCGGTGTGGTCGGGACAAGCCGGATAGCCCGCGGCGGGCCGAATGCCGCGATATTTTTCATCGATCAAGTCTTCGGTGCTCAGCGATTCCTCGGCGCCAAAAGACCAGTCTTCGCGAGCTTGCTTGTGCAATAACTCCGCAAACGCTTCTGCACAGCGATCGGCGACGGCCTGGACGATGATCGATTGTTCGTCATCCAAGTCGGCTTTGAACTTGGCCGCCAATTCATCGGCGCCGATGCCTGCGGTGACCACGAATCCGCCCACATAGTCATTGCGGCCGCTGTCTACCGGAGCGACGTAGTCGGCAAGCGATCGAAAATCCTTTTGGCCTTTTCGTTCCCATTGTTGTCGCAAGAAATGGAAGCGAGTTTGTTCGGTCTGGCGCGAGTCGTCGGTGTAGACAATCACATCATCCCCGTCGCTGGCGGCCGGCCAAAATCCGTACACCGCGTTGGCTTGGATCAAATTCTCGTCGATGATTCGATCCAGCATCGCGTTGGCTTTGTCGTAGACTTCTCGGGCAACTTCCCCGACGACTGTGTCATCAAAGATCTTTGGATACTTGCC
>JBCBOO010000270.1:0-9080 GCA_039821235.1 Planctomycetota bacterium | reverse complement strand
ATCTCCACGCACGTGTGTCTACGAGGTCTTTTTGGACAGGATTGACGGGATGAACAAGATGGAGGAATCATTGCCCGCAACTAAGCAAGCTCCTACAAGTTGACTCGTTGGCAGAGATCCTGTTCATCATGTTGATCGTGTCAGACCTTTCCCGAACCGGAGTATCTCCACGCACGATTGTCTACGAGTTGTTTGTGGACAGGATTGACAGGATGAACAAGATGGAGGAATCATTGCCCGCAACTGAGCAAGTTCCTACAAGTCGACTCGTTGGCAGAGATCTTGTTCATCATGTCGATCCTGTCAGACCTTTCCCGAACCGGAGTATCTCCACGCACGTGTGTCTAAGAGGTCTTTTTGGACAGGATTGACAGGATGAACAAGATGGAAGAGTCATTGCCCGCAACTGAGCAAGCTTCTACAAGTTGACTCGTTGACAGAGATCTTGTTCATCATGTCGATCCTGTCAGACCTTTCCCGAACCCGAGTATCTCCACGCACGTGTGTCTACGAGGTGTTTGTGGACAGGATTGACAGGATGAACAAGATGGAGGAGTCATTGCCCGCAACTAAGCAAGTTCCTACAAGTCGGCTCGTTGACAGAGATCCTGTTCATCCTGTTGATTGTGTCAGACCTTTCCCGGCCCGGCATTTTCGTGGACAGGATTGACAGGATGAACAAGATGGCGGAGTCATAGCCCGCAACTGAACAAGTTCCTACAAGTTGACTCGTTGACAGAGATCTTGTTCATCCTGTTGATCCTGTCAGACGTTCGACACGTTCTTGGATCGACGGATGCATCCAGCTTCGTTTGCTCAGGGGCATGTCCGACGGTGAGACCTTCCGCAATGCTTCGGCCAGCTCTCTCGCCGCGGACGCGTCGTTGTTTGGAACGTCATTGCAATCCTGCGCGGAGGTCGCCGCCAGCCGGCATGCCACTCGATCGGCATCAAACTCGATCCAGTAACTCGCCAGTCGAAGTGCCACCAACGTTGCGAGCAGCGAAAGTCCGCTTCCAATTGCCGTTGACCATGCATCAAGGCCGATCGCCGATCCCCATTCGCTTTGTTGGAGGGTCATTTGTGCCAGGATCCCCAATGACCACGCGGGCACCACGATTGCCAGACGCAACGCGACGTGGCGTCGTTTCGCATGGGCGACTTCGTGCAGCATCACCATCGCAAGTTGTTGCTTCGGCAGTTCGTCGATCAATCGATCACTCAACACCATCACCCGGAACGGCCCAATGATACCGGCAACCATGGCGTTGAAAGTCGTGGAGTGTGTTTGCCAACGCAGCAACTTGCATCGCGGAAGGCCGACTGAAAACAGAACGTCGCGCATCCATTGCTCGGTCGACGCTTCTATCTTTTCCGTCACGAACATCTGTCGGACCAAAAACGGAATCCCAACCACCAAGAGACCGGCAAAAGCGGCTAGCCCAAGTACGGACACACTTGCAACGGTCCACCAGGAATCGTTCCGCAGCAGTGCGGCAACATTCATCGCGGCCACCACGTCGAGCGCTGCGAGAAGCAGGATCACGGGGGCCACCAGCCAACCGATGCTTAATCGAGCCACCTCCCAAATCGATCGCATCGAGGAGCGAATTCCGGGTTCTTCCCATCCCATCGAAACGGCGAAATAACACTCGGCGGCCCACAAACCCAGCAGCAATAAAATCGCCGGTGAAAGCAACGCAACTGCTTGCGCGGCCATTCCAATTTCACTGATTCCGCCCTGAGTACGACCGAATCCGAATCCGCCCACCATCAGACCGACGAGTGCGAGTGCAAGCCATCGTAGGCCCTGGGTTTGCCGGAAAAAGCTTTCCGCGGCGGTCGGTTGACTGACCTCTCCGTTGCTGACCAGACCGATGACCATGCGAGTCGAAAGACCGCAAAGCAACCACCAAGCGGCGACGGTCGCGAGCGAAAAATACGCCGCGTGCAGGACACTTCGGTCGGCGGGAGGCAGCGAGCCGAGGCTCAGCGAAAGCACGACGGCAAGGAAGTAGTACAGTTGCAACCGAAAAAAACCGCTGGAGGCTCGAGTTAAAGTCCGCAGTATTGATCGAAATCAGGTCGCAGGTCGGACTCTCTCATCCGAGTCGACGAAAGCAGGCCGGCATGAAATCCGAATGCGCCAACCATGACGATTCTGCCGAGCTAGTTGGTGGAGCCCAACACGGCTTCGGCCCACAGACTGGGATCCTCGTTGATTGGATATTCAGGACCAAGGCTGAGCGTCTGCCAGCCGAATTCACGATCGATCACGGCCCAAAAGAGTGACACTCGATCTTGGTCGCCGGGCGAGAATCCCGTCAAGCATTCCGCGGGGATCAATCCCGACATTTCATATCCGTCGTGGCGCGGCAGCGCTTTGATCGGCAATTGTTCACTTCGCACCGGTTTCGGATGGGCACGTGCCCGATCGATTTCGATCATCGCGGCGTGAGGCCGTTCCCGCCGCGGTCCACCGCCGGCGGGCATGAAAAGAAACCGATGGCAAAACTGTGTCGCGCGATGAATATTGGGACTGCAACGGGTATCAATCCAAAGATGAAACCCGTCGCTCTCGTCGAGACGTGTTTCGCGGCACCAAGGCAACTGTCGTTTGCCGCTAACCAACAGATGCAAGCCCAGTCCGGCATCCGACCAGCCCAGTCGAACGTCCGCGAAGACCTTTCGCCCGCCGAGTGCACCGAAGGATGGCATGCGATTCGCTTCGGGCAATTTCAGTCCCTTCGATTCCCACTTCAGTTTCGCAGGCTTGATTTCGACTTCGAATCGAAACAGAAACGTGGGGTCGATAAACTGTTTCGTCTTGTCTTTTGTGCTCGACACGGATGCTCGGTGACTTGTCGGGGTGGGGTGATTCGCGCGAGAGAGAGACCTAAATGCGACAGTGTTTGATCACCCGCTGCTTACTTCGAAATCGATCGGCTGGCCGTCCATTCACTGATGACCACCTGCATCCGATCCAGTGCGAGCCGCAATGATTTTGCGGCCATGACAAAATTGGTATGTCCGCTGACCTCGGGTTGAATCTCCTCGTACAGCTCTGTCGCACGGCGTAGTTTTCCGAGTTTCTTCTTCGCCATCTTCAGATACACGGCTTCGTCCTCGACTTCATCAAGCGGCCCCACGGCCAAAATGAAGTCGTAGATGTCTCGCACAATATCACGCAAGTCTTCGTCGTCTTCCGCTTCGTCGGCGTGTTTCAAAAACGTCCGCACCATCCAAAGGTGCGCGACTTGCTGATCGATTTCGATGACTCCCGCGTGCACGAGTGCTGGTTTCCCAAAAGTGGTGAGTAACGGGCGAGAATTGCGATGTCGGCTTTCGTAGGTCAGCAAGTGATCGCGATGATCCCCTCGCTTACCGGGTTGTTGATGTATTGGCTCTCGTTGACGCGATCTCCAAATCAACCCGAAGCGTTAGCGAGGGATCGTTGCCATCCCTCGCTTACACGTCGGATTATTCAATGAACAACCATCTGCTAGCCCGGTTCGCCGACCGCTTCGTTCGGCTCCGGTGCCTCGTCCGCAACGGGGTCTTCGGCGCTTGCGACCTGGGGCTTGGTGGACTTCGTTGCCGCATGACCGTGCGGCGTGTTAGAGGCGACCAAGACCACGCCGGCGACGGTCAACACCATTCCGACCCACAGCATCGGGCTGATTTCAATCGGCCCATGGCTGCGCAGTTTCAGGATCGAGACAATGGCGGTCACGGAGACGGCGCCTCCGAAAACGATGGGCATCACCAAGAGTGCGTTTCCGCGACTGATCATCATGGCGGATGTGAGGCAGACGGCACCAAACGCACCGAACATGCCAGCCAGGAAACCCCACTTCGCGGGCGCGAAGTGCGTCACGCCTTCGACTCCGGGGACGGGTGCGGTGTAGGAGAACGTGTCGCCTTTGACCTTCATCATCGCCAGACCGCCGATGATGGCGATCACCAGGTACGCGATTCCGATGAACACGTAGGGTTTGAACGGCGACCATCCATCGGGTGCGGCCAGCGGCTTGCCATCGAGTTTTGGTGACGCGGCGTTGCCGATCGTCGGTCCGTAGCAGCCCCAGAACAACGCGGTGCCGAGTGCAAAGAGAATGGGAATCAACATTTTGTTCATCGTTACCTCAAATTTTGTGCAGGAAGTGGCAGATGTCACCGTCTTGCACGATGTACTCTTTGCCTTCCACGCGTAGTTTACCGGCCTGTCGAATCTCTTTCTCGCTTCCAAGGCTTTCCAGGTCTTCGAGCGAGTAAGTTTCGCATCGAATGAAGCCCTTTTCGAAGTCGGTGTGAATCACTCCGGCGGCCTGTGGAGCCGTCGCGCCCTGCGGGATCGTCCAAGCTCGGACCTCTTGTTCGCCGGCCGTGAAAAAACTTTGCAGACCCAGTGTTTTGTAAGCGGCCTGCGCGATGGTGCTCAGCGCGGGGGCTTCCAAACCGACGTCGGCCAACATCTCGTCGCGGTCGGCGTCGTCCAACTCGGCCAGTTCGGCTTCCAGTTTCGCGCTCACGCAGACAACGGTCGCGCCGGCCGATTTGGCGTACTCGCGGACCTTCTGGACCAGCTCGTTTTTACCTTCGAGATCGGTTTCGTCCACGTTGGCGACGTACAGAATCGGTTTCGCGGTCATCAGACCGAAGCTATGAATCGATTTCGCTTCGGCTTCACCCAAATCGAGCGTTCGGAGCGGTTGCTCGGATTCCAAATGAGCGTTGCATTTCTCGATCGCCGTCACACGAAGCTTGGCTTCTTTATCGCCGCTGCGGGCGGTGCGCTGTGCCTTTGCCATCGCGTTCTCGAGTGTCTGCAGATCGGCCAACACCAACTCTGTTTCGATCGTCTCGATGTCGGCGACCGGGTCCACGTTTCCAGCCACGTGAACGACGTCGGGATCTTCGAAACAACGAACCACTTGTACGATCGCGTCGACTTGGCGGATATGGCTCAGGAACTTATTGCCAAGTCCCTCGCCATCGGCGGCGCCTTTGACGATGCCGGCGATATCCACCAGTTTGAGCGCCGCCGGGATCACTTTTTTGGTCGCGATGATTTTGACGATCCGGTCCAGCCGCTCGTCGGGCACGTTGACGATCCCTTCGTTGGGCTCAATCGTGCAGAACGGGTAGTTTTCACTTTGGGCCGCTTGAGAACTCGTCAGCGCGTTAAACAGCGTGCTTTTGCCAACGTTGGGCAACCCGACAATCCCGGCTTCCATGATGTCGTTTTAATGGGAGGACGCGAAAACCGGGAGCGTATCATCCTGGGGACATCTTTCGAAGGGTGCGAGAAAAGGCGTCGGATTTCCTCAAGTCGACCTTCGCCGGCGTCGATACCGAAGAAACCGCACGATGCGTCCAGAGTTGTCAGGGAAGACCGCTTCGAATTCAGCATGCTCCTGAGCTTAGGCAATCCCTGTGCGACGTTTTTCCATCATTGCGACGGTCCTTGTCGGCGGTGCCCTTTTTTCGCTGCCATTTCGCCGCCCCGTGCAGATTGACACGGCCGACGAACCTGAGCCGGCGACCTCGCGAGGCCTCGATAACGCCTCGATCGAGATGCTCGTCCGCGAAGTCACGCAGGACGTCGAGGCACCGCTCTTCTTCGATCCCGGGGCGTCGCAGCAGGCCATTCCGTTTGCCGCTCAACCGCCTGCGGACTCCAATCTGCCGCTGACCTACGAAGAAACGGCGGTCCCGGTGCCGGCCGACCCGATCTATGAAAAGCGGTTCAATGCGACGATGCCCATCGCCGCGGCCCGCGGAAATCTGCCGGCCCATTCAGACACTGCCCTGCAAAACTTGGCTCGGCGTTTCGAGGAAAAACCGATCGCCGCGAATCCGCCCTTTCATCCGGATTTCGCCGGGAACATGCCGTTGAGCATGGGGACGACGCGGCCAGTCACGTCTTCGCAAGCCGAATTCACACGTCCGGCAAACACGACGGTTTCCAATCGCAGCGGTTTCGTGGAAAACCCGCCGAGCAGCGTGGCATTCGACGCGGCAGCGTCCCAGAAGCCAACTTCTCGCGAACAGTCGGTGCTCAGCCATTTGCCCGCACCCAGCTTTTCAAGCGACACCGAAGGCGAGGACTCGCGCGAGCGGCACTGGATTCGCCAGCCAGATTGATGGATAACGGAAAGGCGTCGATTGCCTTCACCGTTGTCCTCCCTGCTTGAGTCTTCCGCTGGACTATCGCCCCATCCTCGATGGAACCCAACGAGGCCTCGTTGCTTCGTCGTTCCGTGCTGCACTTTGGGCGATCAGTTGGCTTTATCGCGCCGGCGTCGCGTGGCGGAATCGACAGTTCGATCGCAAACGCTCCGCGATCCACCGAGCCGATGTGCCTGTTATCAGTATCGGCAACCTCACAACGGGCGGTACCGGTAAGACTCCCGTGGTGGCTTACTTGGCCCAGTGGTTTCGTGATCGCGGCGTTCGGGTCGCCATCATCAGTCGCGGTTATGGTCGCGGCGATGCGGATGAAAACGACGAAGCAGCCGAATTGCATCAGCGTCTCCCGGATGTGCCTCACCTGCAAGATCCTGACCGAGTCATGTCGGCGGGAATCGCCGCCGAGGAACTCGAGAGCCAAGTCATCTTGATGGACGACGGCTTTCAGCATCGTCGCTTGTACCGCGACTTGGACATCGTTTTGGTCGACGCGACTTGCCCGTTCGGTTTCGGGTACCTCTTGCCAAGAGGCCTGCTGCGAGAGCCGATCGGTGCACTCCGGCGCGCCAATGCGATTCTATTGACCCGGACCGACTTGGTAGAACCATCGGAGCTCGAGAAGATCACCGCGCGCATTCGTAGTGTCTTGCCAACCCAATCGAGCGTGCCGATTTTGCACTGCCGACATCGCCCGACGACGCTGTTGCAGCATCCTCATGCGAAGCATCCATTGACCGAATTGAGTGGCAAGCGAGTTGCGTTGGTCAGTGGGATCGGAAACCCGGACGCGTTCCGTAAAACCGTCGAAGCTGAAGGGCTGTCGGTCGCTTCGCACCGCATTCTCGCCGATCACGCCGCGATGGATCGTGAAGTCATCGAGGAAACAACCGCTTGGCTGGCGGAGCAATCCGGTTTAGAAGCAGTCCTCTGTACGCAAAAGGATTTGGTGAAAATCCAAACCGACCGCCTAGCCGGCCTGCCGCTGTACGCGCTCCAAATCGAAGCAGAGATCGATCACGCCGAAGAGCTCGATCGGTTGTTGAAGCCAATTGTCGCCGACTAGCAAACGTCGCCTGTGCTCCGCGAAAGCAGATCCGCTTGCTGGCCCGCTGGGACACATTACAGTTTGCCGAGGCGCGCCAGATCTGCCGCTTCGGAAACAAATGTTGTGAAAATAGGGGGGGCGAGCGCGGCAGTGTGATTTTGCGGCACGCGGCGGCAAACTATACTGCCGCCCGTTCGGAGGGATCGGGCCCCAAAAGGGCCATCAAGGACGGTGATCTTTCCGCTCACCCAAGCCGCGAGATGGTTCCTTGAGCCGTGTGACCGCGTAAACAGAATCTCGCGTGCTGAAAACAATCCGCATTGCGATCGCAACGAGATCCCCTCCCTCGCCCCCGACCTGCCTCTTTGGAGACGCGAAGACCCGTGGAAACCACACCTACCTCATCATCGACCGGCGACTCATCGGCTCCGGTGTACGCTCGCAACAAGTTGATGATCGCGAGCTTCTTGACTCTTGTCGCTGCGGGCTTTGGCTTTGCGACCCGGACCGCGGCTTTGCCTGCCTGGGAAGCTGCCTACAACATGTCCGGTGCTCAATTCGGCGCAATTCTCGGCGCCGGCTTCTTGGGCTTTGGAGCCATGATCTTCTTTGGCGGGATTTTGGTCGAGCAGTTCGGTTACAAGACCCTGCTCTGCGTTGCATTCGTGTTGCACCTGGCCAGTGCCGTCATGTTTTTCGCCGCTGACTCTGTTTTTGGTGGCGTAGCGGAGCCAGTGGCAGCGACTGAAAAAGTCGTTTGGCTGCTTTGGATCAGTACCGTTCTCTTCTCTGTTTGTCAGGGACTTTATGAAGCGGTGATCAACCCGTTGGTTGCGGATCTATACCCCGACAACAAGACACACTATCTGAACATTCTGCATGCTGGCTGGCCTGCCGGGATGATCCTTGGCGGTTTGTTCGCCGGCGCGTTCATGGGCAACCAACCGTGGATCACTCCCATCTCTTGGGAAATCTCGATGAGCGTGTTCGTGGTTTTCGTCGTTGCTTACGGTGTGATGGCGCTTCCGGAGAAGATGCCCCCGACGGCTTCTGCCGCGGACGATTCGGGGCTCTCAGGCTCATTCGCCTGTTTTGCTTCCATCCCTTTCCTGGTTCTTTTGGTCATCCACGCGATGGTCGGATACATGGAGTTGGGCGTTGACTCATGGATGGCGTCCTTGATGGAAAGCCTCGTCCCGCAGGCAATCATCGTGCTCGTTTATACCTCAGCACTGATGTTCATCTTGCGTTTCTTTGCCGGACCGATCGTTCACCGTATCAATCCGATCGGTCTACTGCTTGCTTCCAGCGTGATCGCTTGCCTGGGCCTTTTGTGGCTTAGTCAGCCGATGACCAGCCTGATTTTGGTGTTCGCCGCGGCAACGTTTTATTCGTTTGGGAAGGCGTTCTTGTGGCCAACGATGCTGGCGGTCGCCGGTGAGCGTTATCCAAGATCCGGTGCCGTCGCGATGGGTGCATTGGGCGCCGCTGGGATGTTGACCGTGGGGCTCGTGGCGGGCGGCCGGATTGGTGCGCAACAGGGCGAAGCGTTCAGCGCCAGCCTGAAGGAGAGTGCTCCGGCAACCTTCGAGCGTTACGCCGATGCGGAAGAGACATCGTCATGGGGACTGACCTATCGCCCCATCGCGGGTGCAAAGGCCAACGCGGCGAAGTCAATCGAAGTGGAAGAAAGCGGCGAACTGTCCACCAAGGATCCAATCACAAATGCCGAGCAAATTCCGGAAGATGAAAAAGCGGAACTGTTGGCAAACGCCAGTGAAGACGTTCCTGCGGTTCAGGAGGCGAACATCGCAGGCGGGCGAATCGCACTGTTCAAGACGGC
>JBCBOO010000026.1:0-36984 GCA_039821235.1 Planctomycetota bacterium | reverse complement strand
GGTTTCACCACTGGCAAAGAAAAGTGTGCCGGCAGTTTCAACGAAATCACTTCCGGCGGTGGCGGATTCGGAAGCCGTCGAGTACTGGACAGTCGCATTGCCTTCTGAACCACCTACGCGGTCGATTTGCAGGAAGACGGAGGCCTCATTTTCAAAGGCACGTACAAAATCGGTGGTGAGAACAAAGCTGCCTTCCTCCCCGTTGCCAGGTGGATTCGACGGGTTCGTGGAAGAAAGGTATTCGAATCGACCTCCCACGAAGAGCGTTTCATTCTGGAAGAATCCGGCGAGCTGCGTTCCGCGGCTGCTATCGAAGAATCCCGTCGAATAAGTCGTCGGTGCCTCCGTCTCGAACGCTTGGCCATCGATGCGAATGCGGTCGACGGTCAGGTTCCGATCCAAGCCGGTGGATGCATCAAACAGGTCGTTCGCAAAGCGTATTTGGATGCGATCCGCAGTGACGGTTTCGTTGGCTTGGTAAACGTAGGTGTTGAAGTTGCTCGAGAGATTGTCAAACCGCTGGACGACCGTTCCATCAATCAGAAGCTCCATCGATTCCTGACCGGTTTCACCGAGTGCTTCGATTTCGATTCGCGATCCTCCTGGCGCGTCTCCACCAGACGAAGAGTACTGGAAGAATCCTGAGGCATTCAGGTATTCACTTTGACGAAAGCCCGGGACAATTCCATCCGAGGCGGACCAAGACGCATTGGAAAAGACTGCGGGATTTTCGGTTTGATACGTCACGCCATCGACGACGATCCGGTCGACTCGAAGGTTGCGATCAAAGCCGGTCGATGGATCCCATAAGTCGTTTTCGAAATTGATCCGAATGTCATCGACAGACACGTTATCGATCCCGACGTCAAAACGACCAAAGCTGCCGGATAAAGCGTCCGTTCCCGCCATCGACCATGTCCCGACGACATCCTCTCCGATTTGGAGATTCATGATCTCATCACCGATGTCGCCGGCAGCGTAAATCTCGATCGAGAGCATGACATCCAATTGCTCGAGCGCTCGATGATTCAACACCGTATTTGGCTCAATGACGCCCCGGCTGTATTCCAATTCCCAGTCGGACGTTTGCACCGCGGGGCTGTGATCGAGATGGAGAGAGCTGCCGGTCTTGTTGGTCGACGCGGCGACATCCAATCCCGTCAAACGGCCGAGTTCCTGGACGAAAAATCTGCCGTCCTCGCTTGCCGCGAGATCACATCCGTAGAGCAACAGATCTGCCCCGTCGGTGAACGATCGTCTCCAACTGCGGATGACATCGGATTGCTCGGAAAGTGTTTCTGCATCGACGCGTTGGCCGGCGAGCTTTAACACACCTTCGGAGGCGTGGCTCAACAGATGAATACTTGCCAGCTCGCGGCGCTGAGCAAGAATTTCGGTCACTTGCGTCAGAGGGTCGCGCTGCGCATCCAGCACAACGAAGTCGGCTCCCGAGTCGATTGTGCTCAGAAGCGCGGACTCGTCGGCGAAGTCCGAATCGACAATCACAAGATGATGAGACCCCAGCGCGTGCTGCCCGCGAGAGGCCTCGGAGCCGATGGAGGCCGTTTCAACGACGTGTGTGTGTGCCGAATCGGCGATGGCCGGCGAAGCCATCGCGATACCCGCATCGGCGGCCAGCATCAGTCGCCGCTCCATCATCGTGGCGGACCAACTCGCCTTGCGGCTCGTACTGCGAGAGGGGTGCTTCTGGAAAGGACTTTTCGGGCTCTTGGGGCGCGAATTCATCACAGCTGCTGTAATCGGCGGAACGGTCAGATTTCGGAATCTTGACACTAGTCCGCCGGTCAAGCAACGCAAGAAAGCTTCGACCGGAGTGAAGCGGAATCGACGCCGCTTGTGGCGGTTGCGACGATTATGCTGCCGAGCGTTTCCAGAAGACTCGTTTGCCGCTGCGCCGAAGTGTCTTCCAGTAGTGACGTGATGCCAGCAGCGCGGGTTCGTCCTTCGCGAGCGACAAAAGCGAGACGACTCTTTGCTCGGGGCGCTGGTCGGAGGTCTCGATCGTGCGTCGCGTCAATTCCAGGTGCCGTCTCATCCTTCGCCGCTGCGACTGACTGATTCGTGGATCGTCAAAGTCGAGGTGTCGTTCGACGTGTCCGACAAGCTCGAGGATGCTGGCGTTCTTGGCGGTCGTTTTTTGTGCGTCGTGCAGCCGAAATGACGCGAGCGGGTTGTCGATCGCCGCCACCTCGAGTCCAGCTTGGAGACCCCGGAGCCAGTACTCGTAATCCATCGTGTAGAAGAGCCGCTCATTGAACCGCCCGATTTGATCTGCCCATTTACGCGTCCAAAAGACCTCTGGCTGGATGAAGTTCCGGTTCGGTCTCGGCCGAAGCCAGTGGTTCCATAGATCCAATATTTCGGCGTAGCTGGTGATGTCGGATTGCTGCAGTCCGATCACCTCTCCCCGGACGCCAACGCGCTGGCAAACCCCATGGTGCAAATCAGCTTGCGGATTCAAGGCGACTGATCGAGCGATGTTGCGGAAGGCACCGGGTAAGTAATAGTCATCGCTGTTGAGGTAGGCGTAGACATCACCACGAAGATGCGCAAACCCCTTGTTGATCGCATGTGATTGACCGCGGTCTGGTTCGCTGCACCAAAAAGCCAGCTTGTCCTCGTACCGCCGAATGATCTCGACAGAACCATCCGTGCTGCCACCATCGGCGATCGCGTATTGGAGTTCAAATTCACTTCCCAGACCGTCTTGGTTCAAAACGCTTTGAATGGTCTGTTCCAAGAACGCCGCCTGGTTAAAGGAAGGCGTCACGATGCAGAAAGTGGGGCGTCGAAGACTCATCGTTAGGCCGCTCGCTTGATGGGGAGGTCTGCGGAAGCGCTATCACCGATGAGCTGTTCATAGAGGCTCTGATAGGCCTTCGCTTCCAGGTCGCTACGAAAAGACTGCGAGATGGCTCGCCTTGCGTTCTTGCCAAACTCGCGAACTTGTTTCGTGTTGTTGATGGCTTCCTCTAAACAGCTCGCCAATTCGCTCTCCGAACCTCGTGAGGCGAGCCATCCGGTTTCACCGCGCGTGACATAATCAGGAATTCCTCCCGATGCGAACCCGATCACCGGGGTACCGCACGCCATGGACTCCATTCCCGTCAGCGGAAGATTGTCTTCCAGCGACGGCAGCACAAACACGTCGGCAGCACTGTACGCGAGACGACGTTGGTGATCGTCGGATAGAAATCCTGCGTGATGAACGGGCAATGGAAACGCATTGGGATCCACCGTTCCGGCACCAAACATCAAACAAGAAATTCCACGACGCGACTTGAGCTGTTTGAGTGCAGCGTGCAATTCCGCAGCACCTTTGCGAAGGCTTGCCAAGTTCATCGCTCCAAACGCGATGACGAACTGGTCCGCTTCAATCCCCAAATGCCGTCTGGCTTCCTCGCGGTCGACGGGAAACAACCGGTCGACGGGCATGCCGTAAGGAATCCGCCGAAACGACTTGGCGTTTTCCAGAATCGGACTGTGACGGGCCTGTTCGAGCAACCAGCGGCTTGGTGCAACCACGTGCAAATTGATGTCCTCGAGAGCCCGCTGCTTCGTTCGAAACGAACGGTGACTGACATCTTCCAGCCGAGCGGACTCGGCGAGATCAGAGACCAATTGAGGACAGCTTCCACAACCGTTTCGGAACCGTTCGCAACCGGAGGAAAAGTGGCATCCACCGGTCAGTGCATTCATGTCGTGCAGTGTCCAGACGACTGGCTGGCCGGCAGGCAGGGAGCCAAAGAAGGAGGGGTAATCAATGAACTTCGCAATCCAATGAAGATGGACAATGCGTCGCGAAGGATCGCGTCCCGCTGGCAGTCGCGTGGAGGGTTTTCCGTGAGGCGAGGTGAAGACTTCGGCACCTTCGGGGCGCGCCGCCGTTTCACGTTTGAATTTTTGTCGATGAAGACGAAAACGAACCTTGGCGGCGATACCTTCGAGCAATTCGTCTTTTTTCCAATGGGTCTCACGAAAGCCCTGTTCGGCCAATTCACTTTGAGACTGATCGGAACGTTGACCAGGCTGATACTGGAAGGAACTGTTGATGCCTTCCTCCCGCAACGCGCGATGCAGTTGCCGGGCCGCCGTCGCGGCGCCACCGCGAAGAAAGCTATTGAAATGGGTCACGTCCATGCGACATCTCAGTAGGGGGAAACGATGCAGCGATCCATCGCTAACGCATCTTCTGTTGTTTCGCCTTTTGCTGATCGCTCGGATGATCCCGTCGCCCGAAAGTCGACCTGGCGGTGTCAATCCAGTCTTGACGATTAGACGGGTCGTTTCGCCCGGCGGCGTATCACGGATGACCTAGTCTTTCCTCTAACCCACCCCGTTTGCCATTTCTCCGCAGGCTCCTTCCATGGCTCGTTTGATGAAATCGGTTGCAACGATTTTGATTGGAGCCTTGCTGCTCCTCCCCGTCGGTCTCGTCGTGATGCAAGCGTGCGGGCGTTCACCGCGGCCACTGATCGACCATGCAATCAACTCCATGCCGGTCACATTGACCAGTTCACTCGGCCTGCGCTCCGCCGAGCCCGTGGTGCTGGGAGATTGGCCGCCGAAACGAGACGAGGTGTTTCCTGACCTCGTCCTGCACGATCAAGACGGGAACCCGACGCGTCTTTCCGAATTTGCCGGCAAGATCATCTTGGTGGAATACGCTGCGATTCCCTGCGTCGGCTGCCAAGCCTTCGCCGGCGGAATGGAGAAGGGTCCGTTTGGAGGCTTTCAAACGCAGCCCGGCTTGGAGTCGATCGATGTCTACGCCAAGCGCTTTGCCGGCGTCGAACTTGGAACCGAAGACATCGTCTTTGTCCAAGTGCTGCTCTATGGCGAGTCCAATTCGGCACCGACGCAACGTGAAGTCGCCGGATGGGCGGCCCACTTTGAGATGAACCGGGCGGAGAATCGGATTGTCCTCCGTGGTGATGCCTCCATGCTCAGCCGCGAAACCTACGACATGATTCCGGGCTTTCACGTCATCGATCGCGACTTTGTCTTACGAGCCGACTCGTGTGGACATCAGCCACTCGAGAATCTTTACACCGAGCTACTGCCGAAGCTCGGTGAGCTTGCCAGGCAGTAGAACTCGGGCAAACGTTCAAGCATCTGGTAAGTCCTCGGGGAACAGAAAGCCTTCGGCTGACTCGGCAAGAGGGTAGGTGTCGGTCACAGCCGCCATCGGAATGACTCCGTAGACATGCGGAAACAGATCTCCGGCGCGCGACGACTCCCAGGTCAACGACTCACCGAGTTGCTCTGCGTCAACTTCGATGAGCAATAGGTCTGTTTGTCCCGCGAAGTGGAGCCGCGCGGTCTCGCGGACCTGCTGCGCGGATGACAAGTGAATGAAGCCGTCTTCAAGATCAATGCCATGTCCGGCGAACTCACCCTGCTCGATCGCATTGGTCCAGACGGTCCTCGGCAAGATCTTGTAGACAACCATCTCAGATCAGTTCCTGCTTTCCAGGAACCGCAAACGACGACTGCGGCGGTGTCGCCGAGGGATTCAGGTCTTCGGGAAACAGATCAAGCTTTGAGTCGTTCGCCAAAAAGTCAAACTCCACTTTCTTGCCGGTGTATCCGGCGACGCGGCCCAGCACGGCCGTGAGAGAACTGTCCGCCGTCTGTTTCAATTCGACGATGGGCTTGCCGGCGCGGATGGAGTCCACCAGGTCTTTGTGTTCCTGTTCATAGGCGGCGCCGATGTTGCCTTTCATCGACCAGAGTTCGTTTCCATCTGCATCGTAGATTGAAGCACCACCGTTGCTGCCCAAGATGGTAGCGGTTCCCTTGGTCCCGTAAATTCGATTGGAAACGTCTCCGCTGGACCCGGGAATCTGACGGCACTTAAATGAGACGAAGCGATCACCTGGGTATTGATAGTCCACCGATAGGCTGTCCCACATTTCGCTATCTTCGGGCCGGGTGAACCGTCCGCCGCTGCCGTAGGCGGATTCGGGATTGGCCTGCATGACCCAGTTCATCACATCGATGTTGTGCACCGCTTGTTCGGCAACTTGGTCACCGGAGAGCCAGATGAAGTGCATCCAGTTGTAAAGCTGGTATTCCATTTCCGTCATCTCGGGCTTGCGGGCCTTGTACCAGATTCCGGTACTGCAGTAGCGGGCGGTCATGCCGACGACGTCGCCGATGGCTCCTTCATGAATCCGGTTGATCGCTTCGACGTAGTTGGTCTGGCGGCGGTACTGCGTTCCGGTGACGATCGCCGTGCCGTTTTGGATCGCTTTCTCGTGGGCTTGCAGACAAATTCGGTAGCCAGCGGGATCGACACAGCTTGGTTTTTCAGCGAACACGTGCTTGCCGGCTTCGACGGCTTCCAACAGGTGTCGCGGCCGAAATCCGGGCGGCGTCGTAAGGAGGACCAGATCCACCTCGGGATCGTCCAAGATTTTCTTATAGGCGTCCAAACCCACATAGTTTTTGTCGGGATTGACGTTTACCTTGTCACCGTGGGTGCGTTTCATGCGTTCCAAGCCACGGTACTTGTTCGGATCGATGTCGGCGGTCGCGACGAGCTCGACGTTGTCATTGATCGTCAGGTTGTTGTTGATCGCTCCGGAGCCACGACCACCGAGACCAACGATACCGATGCGAATCTTCTCGCCCGGTGACTCCTGTGGCTCGGCTCCTCGCAGCGGACGTGTGGGAATGGCAGAATGAACCGCTGCGGCTCCAGCAACGGCCGAACCCGTTTTCAGGAATCGGCGTCGGTTGTTCGGCGGGACACTTTCGTCATGGGAAGGGATTTTGGAGCTCATCGTCGGCGCGAAACCTTTCGAGTGGCGGGAGGGTTTGGAGGGAAGCCGCATTGTAGTCTCCTCTCTCAGACGAGGTTGATCGTTGCGGCGTGACAGATTTATTAAAACTGATAGACTTTAGGCATGACAGAACCATCCCCCACCGACTCGTCCAACCCCATGGTCGCGCCCTCCCGCTCGATTCGTCCTCATGGGACGGAAGAGAGTCGGGCGCTCGCGAAAACCGCAATCCAAGTTGCGCTCGACAACAACGGCCGAAATGTGGCCGTGTTGGATGTCTGTGGCCAGTCTGCTGAGTTCGATCTGTTCGTCTTGGTAACCGGTCAAAGCCGACGTCAGCTGCACGCGATCAGCGAGCAGATCGATGATGCGCTCGAGAAAGGCCTCGGCGAGAAGCGATACGGCATCGAGGGATACGATGAAAGCCGCTGGATCGTGCTGGATTACGGCAGCGTCGTGGTTCACCTCTTCGATGAAGAAACCCGCGAGTTCTATGATCTGGAATCACTTTGGGCAGACGGAAAGCCGATTGCCTTGTCCGAATTGGGTATCGAAGCCCCGCAGTAGCCGATAACGCTACTTCGCCCCGGCGCCGAACCGATTCACCACTTCTTTTTCCTCTCTGTGGGCGGCCTTGCTCGGCCCCGAGTTCGTTCTATGCACCTTCCTTCGTTATTGGTCGAGCGATTCCGAAACGCTCTCGGGCTTTGTTCCTTTGCCTCCAAGCTGACGGCTGACCAACAAACCCAGTTTGCAGCAATGATAAGGCCATCGGGAAACCCCGAGTTTGGGGACTACCAAGCCAACTGTGCGATGCCTATCGCAAAGGTCGCCGGAGTCAATCCACGTGAGGTCGCGAGCGAGATCGTTCAGCACGTCGACATCCGTCCCTGGTTTGAGACGCCTGAAATTGCCGGGCCGGGTTTTATCAACTTGCGGCTGCGTGCGGATACGCTCAACGAATCCCTAAAAGACATGCTCGGCGACCCTCGCTGCCTGGTGGAATCAGCTGAACCCCCACGCAAAATCTTGATCGATTACTCCAGCCCTAACGTCGCAAAGCCGATGCATGTGGGGCATATTCGAACCACCGTCATTGGGAACTGCCTGGCAAAGACGCTCGCATTCCTGGGACACGATGTCGTGACCGACAACCACCTCGGTGATTGGGGCACGCAATTCGGGATCATCATTTACGGCTACAAACACTTTGGTGATCCCGACGTCGTCATGAGCGACCCGGTGCCGGAACTGGCAAAACTCTACCGAGTCGTTCACCAAATCATGGGGTATCAGAAAGCGGTTGAGACACTTCCGACGCTGGAGCAGAACGTAGAAACACTTGAGTCTCAGTATCAAACTGCCACGCAAGCTGCCGAGGGACTCGAAGGCAAAGAGGGTAAGAAAGCGCGGAAATCGGCTGGCGCCATTCAAAAGAAATTGAACGCCGCGAAACAGGCGGTCACATCGGCCCAGGCAACCATTGCGGCCACCGATTCCGACACCGCGATGAAGGAACGAGCCGATGCCCATCCCGACATCAATACGGCTGTTCTCCTCGAAACATCCAAACTGCACCAAGACGATCCGACCAATCGCGATCTGTGGGAGAAGTTTCTGCCCCACTGCAAAGATGAAATCAATCGGATCTATTCTCGGCTGGAAGTGGAATTCGACCACACGTTGGGGGAGTCCTTTTACCACCCCATGCTCGCCGACGTCGTTTCTGGCCTGCGAGAGAAACAATTGGCGACCGAAAGTGACGGTGCGACCTGCATCTTTTTAGATGGGTTCGACGCGCCGATGATTATTCAGAAGAGTGACGGTGCGTTCTTATATGCCACCACCGATCTCGCGACCCTGCAATATCGCGAGTCCGAATTTGCACCCGATGAGATTCTGTATGTGGTGGATGCCCGGCAAGCAGAGCATTTTGACAAGTTGTTCGCGGTTGCCGATCAGGTCGGCCTGACGAATGCCAAACTGGTGCACGTCAAATTTGGCACCGTCCTTGGCACTGACGGCCGACCGATGAAAACGCGTAGCGGATCGTTAATCGGATTGGAGAGCCTGCTTGATGATGCCGTCAATGCGGCGCGACAGGTCGTCTGCGATCCGGCTCGTCTGGAGCAATTCGACCCCCCGATGGATGAGCCGGAGCAGGAACATATTTCCGAAACGGTCGGAATCGGTGCGATCAAGTATGCGGATCTGGCGCACGATCGGACGAGCGACTATAAGTTCAATCTTGAAAAGATGGTCGCACTGACGGGAAACACATCCACTTATGCACAATACAGCTACGCGCGGACGGCAAGTATTTTGAGGCGGGTTGGCGTCACAGAATCAGAGGTGACCGAGCGTGCGAAAGAGCACGGAATTGAAATCACTCATGCCGCGGAACGATCACTTGCGGTGGAGTTGCTGCGGTTCGAAGAGGCATTAAACAGCGTCTACATGGACTATGCGCCCAACCATTTGGTCGACTACGTGTACACTGTCGCGGAAGTCTTTTCGAGATTCAATACGCAATGCCACGTGCTCAATGCGGAGTCCAAAAAGATTCAGACGACTCGTTTGGCGTTGGTTTTAGTCACGGGAAGAGTCATCAAGCAGGCATTGCACCTACTAGGTATCAATGTTGTTCAACGCATGTAATATGCATTAGGGGAATTGACACTTAGTATTCCTATCTTATGCTCTGGGCTTCGTCGGCACGTCTTTCCAACTGATAGGACTTTTTTCTATCGCCAATGCGTGCCTCGACAAGCCACCCGGCAGAGCGGGCAATGTCAGCGTGGCATTCGTTTGATTCCCCACAAGATGGCAGTGATTGCCAGTCTTTTCTTCCCCTACGAAGCGGATCGTGACGACCAGGATTGGTATCGGGCGATTCCAGGAAACATGAGATGGCCAAGAAAAAGTCGAGTGATGGTGTGAGCAAGTCTCAAGCAATTCGCGATTACATGAAAGCGAATCCTAAGGCAAAGCCAAAAGATGTCGCCGAGGCGCTCACGGCAAAAGGATATGACGTCAAGCCAAATTACGTCAGCATGATCAAGTTTCAGTCCAAGAAGAAGCCTGCCGGCGGAACCAAGCGACGCGGTCGACCCGCCGGAAGCACCACCACACGAAAGCCGGCCGCTGCTAAGAAGACCGCCGCGTCGAGTGACACTGTTTCGGTCGATTCTTTGGTGAAAGCAAAGGAATTGATTGAGGCGGTTGGCATCGACGAAGCTCGTGCCGCACTCGCTGCACTCGAGCGACTCGCCAAGTAGTCGTCCTTGTTATTGAAAGACTTCGAGTACCTTTTTTGACCAAGCCGGCCAATCCTGGCCTGCCTTCTCAAAATCGACTTTCATCCAGCGAATCGCCTCACGGGGTAACACCCGGGGGCGATATTCACTTTCGCGACTAATGGGTAGCTGACTGCTCAGCCCCATCGCCAAACGCTCTTCCGTCTTCGCCGAAACGATAAAGTCGGCGAACGTTTCTGCGGCGACTGGGTGTGGTGCGTCTTTAAGCACTGCCAGAGCATTCGGAATCCGAAGCGTCCCTGGTTGATCGGACCGTTGATCAGGAAACACAATTGCCAGTTGATTGGATCGATCGCGTTCGATGATGGCATCATCGGTGTCCGTGAGCCCCCAGGCGATCTGCCCTGCGGCAACCGCCTGTGCGACTTGCTTATTTCCCGACAGCACGATCGCATTGTCGCGAATCTTACGAAGCATCTCGAGCGTTTGGGTCTCACCGTCGCGAGCGCTAAGAACGGCGAAATGGGTCGCGGTCGTACCGAACAGCGGTCGTGCCATGGCACAGTTTTCTTTCCACCTGGGATCCACTAGGTCGGAGACGCTGTTGGGATAGTCTGCTTCACTCGCGATTAGAGATTTATTAATCAGTAACACGCGAGCCCGAGCCGCAAAGCCGCACCAGGAACCATCGCTCGCGATCATGTCTTTCGGCCAACCACTTTGAACCGCCCATCGCCGGGGTTTGAGCAATCCCAGTTTCTGGAGTCGCACCGTGTGCATGATCTCATTATTCCAGAAGACATCACAGACGGGAGATGATTGCTCGGCAATGATCTGATTGACCAGGCCCACAGTTTTCGTAGACTCGACATCGAACTTTCCGACGACCCCCGTTTCGTGGTCAACTTCGCGTTCGAACGCCGCCAACATTGGAGCCGCAAATTCTTCGTCCAGGGCTGAATAGACCACCACGTCCGATTCGGCTTTCGGAACACAGCCACAGGTAACGACGAGAAGAAGGGCGAGAAGGGCCAATGCAGCGACCGAAACGCTTTTGGTTGCCGGCGTTCGACCCACGTGCCGTGTGTCGGTAAAATGCGAGAATGAAAAATAAGGCATGGATCAGTTTCAGACGATGGAATGCGGTTGCAACCGCTGCGAGCCGGTTGCCGGCAAGCGCGGGGCGAATTTCGGCTTCGCTTTCATTCTTGATTGTTGCGTCTGTGATTGGAAGCACCACTGCATGTGACGCGGATGCGGCGGATTTTCAAATCGTTAGCGGTCAGTACATCACTCTCAAGTCAGATATCAGTGATCGTGACCAGCTGACGGACTGGGTCACCGCGTTCGACTCCGCCGTGCCGCAGTGGTGTAAGTTTCTTGGAGTTCCTGTCACGAGGCTGAGTGACTGGAAAATCGACGCGTTTGTCATGCGTGATCGAAATCGTTTTATCGAGTCTCGTGATCTGCCAATCGAAGTTCGAATGCGATTCGGCTATGCGATTCATGGAAATATCTGGGTGATGAACCAGAAAGGCAGTTACTACACGAGGCACTTGCTGCTGCACGAAGGCGTTCATGCGTTGATCCTGGAGCTATATGGTGTATTGGGACCGCCCTGGTATGCGGAAGGGCTTGCGGAGACGCTGGGGGTTCACCGAATGTCCGCCACGGGCTTGGAAGTGGGAGGTGTGCCGGCATCCAACGAAGTGGTTCCGTATTGGGGCCGTTTTCCGCTGGTACGAAAAGCCAGGGAGCAATCCAAAGTCCCTACATTACAGCGTCTGTTCGATCTCAAGGCTGATTGGAAAGGCGACGTCGAGTCCTACGCGTGGGCTTGGATCGCATTCATGTTGCTGACGGAGTACGAGTCGTATCGTCCGGCGACCATCGCAGCGACGGAAGATCTGACCCTGACGCGAGACCGCTTCATGCAGCGGTTTCAATCCCGATTGGCAGACGCGTGGCCGGTCGTCCAGGCACGTTGGAGACTTCTCGCCAATACGATTGACTATGGTTTCGATTGGGAGCGTGAACGCTGCAAACTCTCCAAGCGAGACCCTCTTTGGAACGGCCAGGGTTTCACCTACCAAGTTGACTCGTCGCTCGGATGGCAGTCGTGTGGTGTTCGTTTCGCTCCCGGTCAGACGGTGCGATTAAAAGCGAGCGGTGAGTGTTCGATGAATCCCGATCCGCAGCCGTGGCTCAGCCAGCCGCCGGGTGTAACCATCCGCTATGTAAACGGGCGGCCGCTGGGACAGTTGTTGTACTGCATCCTGCCCAATGCGACTCGAGAAACCGAGTGGCTGGAACCGCTCCCGATTGCTTCACTCGAAGCCAACGAGACTCTCAAAATAAATCAACACTGTTGGTTGCTTTTTCGGATCAATGATGCGGCATCTGAAATGGGTGACAATGAAGGCGGTTATCAAGTGACCATCAAAGAGTGAGTGAAAAGGTGGCTCGAAGAAAGACTCGATCGGGACCCGCAGCGGGAAGTTCGGCACCGCCCCGCCCCGAAATGCAGAAATTGGCCAGTGAAGTCGCGATCACGCGTTTCGAGGAACAGCAACGCGAGCGGCGTCGTCGATTGATTCGCGAACAAATGCTGGCCGCGAGTCGCTGTATCGAGGGTCCCAACTTTCGCAAGCTGGCCAGCGATGACGTTGCCCGCCTCATCCGGCTCTACGATGATCACTTCTTCGCAGGGAAGATCATTGCTCAGGCATCGAAGGAAGAGATCTCGTTTAGTTTGTCATCCCGGATGACGAGTGTCGGCGGGAAGTTGGTGACTCAGTACCCCGAAGGCGACTACCAGGGACGCCGGCGATTTGAGTTGGTTCTTTCCAGCACGTTGCTCTTCCAAACTTTCGAAGATGTTTCACGTCCCATCGAGGTCGCTGGTTGTCTCTGTCACGATCGGCTGGATGCGATGCAACGGATCGCAGAGCACGAGTTTGTGCATCTGATCGAAATGTTGATCTGGAACGACGGGAACTGCAATCAACCCCGATACCAGTCCATCGCAAATCGATACTTTGGTCACACCGACTATCAACACAACTTGATCACGCAGCAGGAGCGTGCGGCGGTCAAATTTCAGATTCGCGTCGGCGACCAAGTCCTCTTTCACCACGACGGTCACCGAATGGAAGGCCGCGTCAATCGAATCACGCGACGGGCGACCGTTTTGGTTCCCAGCAAAAAAGGGCAGCGGTTCAGCGATGGTCACCGATACGTTCGCTACTACGTTCCGCTTGAGAAACTGACGCGCTTGTAGGAACGAACGATCACGACTCTTGATCAGCACGACGACGATAAATGAGTCTGACGTCGTCTTCGAATCGATCCACCATTTGCAGTCGAAGTTGTGGGGCATCCGCCAGTTTTTCGATCCCACCGCCGGCGATTGGACCAGGTGCGGTTCCGCCTCCAAACACTTTCGGCCCCACGTAGATATGCCATTCGTCAACAAGGCATCTCGATGGCTGTGAAGCGTTTGCCAGGAAACTTGCCATCAGGCCGGGGCCACCTTCGATCATCACATTGGTCATGCCACGTTTTCCCAAATTCAGCATGACTTCTTCGATCATCTCGGTACTTTCACTGCTCTCCAGCCGGTGGATCAGTGTTCCACTGTCGCTGATTTCATCCAGTGACGAAAACGCGATGGTTGGCCCGGCAAAGAGAAGTGTTGGGGTCTGGTCGGCTGTTTGAAAGACCTTGCTTGCGAGAGGCGGAAGTGTTTGACGACAGATGATGACCCGCGTCGCTGTTCGGCCGAGTCGCTTGGAGTCTTCCGGTGCTAACCTCGCATTTAGCATGGGGTCATCGGCGATCACGGTTCCCGCACCAGCGATCACCGCGTCCATTCGAGCGCGGAGCAGGTGGACGTGACGCCGGGAAACCGCACCGGAAATCCACTGGCTTTCCGCGCCGGCGGTCGCCGTTTTGCCGTCTGCCGTCATCGCCCATTTTGCGATGATCCAAGGTGTTCCGGTTCGCAGTCGCTTGAGATAGGGCGCCAACAGATCACGAGCTTCCGCTTCTAGCAAATCGACATCGCACGGAATGCCGTTTGACCGCAAGAGTTCGAAACCTCCGCCGTCGACCCTGGGAAACGGATCTCGCATCGCAGCGACGACGCGACCCATTCCTCATTGAATCAGGGATTCGGCGCAGGGAGGCGTCTTGCCGTGGTGGCAACACGGTTCGAGAGTGACATATGCCGTTGCTCCGCGGGCTTGAGACGCGTCTTCGATCGAGCGTAGCGCCTCAATCTCGGCGTGGGGGCCACCGACTCGTTGGTGGAAGCCTTCCCCGATCTTGCGACCTTCTTTCACGATCACGCAGCCGACCATCGGGTTGGGCTCGACAAATCCCTCGCCTCGAGCTGCCAGTTCGAGGGCACGGCGCATCCAGGGCTTATCCACGCTGAGCTGCGACACGCATTTGCCTCACGGTTGGCTCATCGGACTTGGGAGCGGACGACGGTCTCTTCCGACCCCGCGTAAAACGCTTGACGAAATCGCTTGACTGAGAAATCGCCTGAGGGAGAATTCGATTCGCGAAGAAGGAACCTGGCAAGGGTCAGTCCATCCCCGGAACCCACAACTTGTTCCCGGAGTCCTCTGCGGGAGCGGAGGGTGAGGGATTGTCAGGCGTCCAAAGACCTTCGCCACGTTGTTCCGGTGGAGCGGCGGGAGTGAATTCATCGGGTGCTGCAGCGGGAGCTCCGGAGGGTCTTCGCATGGAACCATCCGGACGCAGCACTCCCAAACTCACGAGCAGCGATTGCACTCGAGCCATCACGTTCGGGTCGGACCCGTAGTTGGTTTCGATTTCGCGGATGGTCTCGGTAAATCCTTGTTGGTCGGCCTGCGCCAAGTGCAGCTCAAGTTGGGCTATGAGAATGCCCGAGAAGTCGAGCGAGTTCGCTTTCGCGTGCTCGAGAGCTTGGGCGCAGATTTTCAGGGAATCTTCCGGCAGCGGCGTGCATCCGATCAAAAACACAAAGGCATGCGATCGCAATTCGGCGGCCTGCGGATCATCACCCGCATTTTCGGTTTTCTCAAGCGCGAAATTGGCGAGACGTTCGCAAGCACGGGTGCAACCAATGCCGCGTGCAAGCGTTGCGAGTGAGATGATTCCCTTGGCATCCAACTCGCTGGGATCAATCCGCGAGAGATCAGCCGGCTCAAATGCTTCTTGAACGGCCTTCAGTCGCAGGGGAGGCAAGGGCTCAACGTTTGCGGCCTTGTAAATCGTCTCCATGCTTTCCGCATAGCCGACCACGCGTTCCTCGCACTCCAGCATTCGGACGATCACTTCACGCTCGAATTCCAACGTCTCGTCCTTTCCGGCTTCGCTCAGTGACTTGCCTCCGAGCAATGGAATTGCCAGCTCGCACATCCTTTTGCCGGTGTGGTTGGCTTCAAAGTCTCGGTTTTCACGAACCATGATGGAAATCGATTTCGGCTGTTCGGCGCGGTAGAGCTGATCCGTGATCGCCATGGTCATGGGCACCAATTGTGGTTCATCTTCCGTCACTTTTCCGCCGGGGGCGATGGCGGCGAGAAGGCTTTTGACGGTATCCATTCGATCGGCCGTGATGTCGAGCGCAATCAGCTCGGCATTTCGATCGGTTTGTTTCCCAAAGAGACAGACCAGGGCGATGGAGTGAACCGTTTGATCGGAGTCCTTCGGCTCATTGAGAAGGAAAAATGCACTGCGTGGTGGAATCTCTATTCCGGGCAAACGTAATTCTTGAATCCGATCGCTGCCGATTTGGGTCGCACGCTCGCTGGCCATCAAAGCCATCTCGGCCTGCTCGATCTCATCCACTTCGCAGTGCAAGGTAATGCCTTCGACGCCGATCGATTTTTCCGGACTCAGCACGGCCGCAAGAGCACGGTATCGCTGACGCACGAGCGAATCGAGCGACTCGATCTCGGATAGCTGCTTTGCCATGTCGGCTTGTCGTTCAATGTCACCTCGCCAGATCGCACAGTGCAACAAGCCGGAAAGAACCGCCGGTTGCATGGGGGCGGTACGCCGCAGCGATTCGAGTTTGTCTTGAGCAGACAAGACTTTGTTGCTGCGAAGCAGTGCCGATGCTTCGTCGTAACGCTCGCCCCAATCGGCATCCGCGGGACGCTCGATGAGGCGTGGGATTTGCTTCAGCAAATGATTCACCCTGGGAGATCGGTCGAGTTCACCCAGGAACTGATTCGCGCGATAGCTTTCCTCGTATCCTTGCGTCCCCATCGTGAGCATCGCGTACGTGCGAGCAGACAGGACGACTCCTTGCTGGACCAAACCCGACGCGACGAGCATGGCGATGTCCATCAGGAACGCATCGACTTCCAAGCCACTTTCATTCAATGCCTCCAGCAGAGAATCCGTCGCTTCCTGTACTTCCCCTCGAAAGACCAGTGCGGCGGCACGCTGGGCCAGCGAAAGCGGATTGGAAGGTTGCAAGCGAATGAACCGATCCGCATTTTCGGCGAGCGAATCGAATTCTTGAAGCGAGATCAGCAGTCGTCCCCGAATCGCGAAAGCCCATGCCGCATCGGGGTGCTCTTCCAGAATGGTGCGGAGTCGGTCGAGTGCGGGAACGACTTGCCCACCCTCGACCATCTTGAGCACTTGCTCCATCTCGTGGACCGAATCCTTGCACTTGCAAAATTTGATTTTCTTGCCGTTTCCGCAAGGGCAAGTTGCATATTGGTCGACTGACATGTCTTTTGCCGGCTGGATGGGTTGAGGGCATT
The DNA here is from genome assembly GCA_039821235.1 of Planctomycetota bacterium. Lineage (GTDB taxonomy): Bacteria > Planctomycetota > Planctomycetia > Pirellulales > Pirellulaceae > Stieleria. The sequence continues at coordinate 20,145 of JBCBOO010000026.1, read as the reverse complement.
CCTACTGAATTGGGAATCCTACCATGAGAGTCCGTGGCACCCCAAGCCCCGCCGTTCCGCTGGCGTCCTTCGACCTCGTCGTCCAATCAAGCATTATGCCGTCGTCGTGCGATCTTCGTGGCGATCGTTTTGCCGCAGCGAGCAGTCCAAACGGAACCGCGTCAACCGTCGGGCTTGGTCGGTCAGCCAGTCACGCACCGCTTCCGTGCGCCCAAGACGCGATTGGGCATACAACCACGAGGCTCTGGGGGAAAGCATGCCCCGCGCGAACACGGTCGCCCAGCGGCGGGCATGGCTTTGCCCCTCGACCGATTTTTGCAGGTGATTCCACCCCGCCATCACATCCGCAATTTGTTCCAGCCGGCGCCGGTAGCGTTGATCGTTGATCTTCGACAAATGTGATTCCACGGCTCGGTCCAGCATCACTTCGAGTCGCTGCTTTTTGAGCGATCGCTGAGAGTCCTGTTGTGAAGCTTGCGCGGGATGCAGTCGCCAGCCTCCCCAAGTCTCCGCGACATGAACCACATCATGTGCGAAGGCCAGTTGAAGGTTGAACAAAATGTCTGCCGTAGATCCCAAGTCGGTTTCAAATCGAAGTCGGTCGATCGCCCGAGTTCGATACACGAGCTGGGTTTGCGAAACGTACGGATTTTGACGCATCAGGCCCGCCAACGCATCGAAGGGCCAGGGATGAAGCGACGTGGTTGCAGGAGACTGCGCTTGCTCGAATGGTGTGATCGCATGATCCCAGGGTGAAGGCAGGGGATGATCATTCTCATCGAATACCCGCAGGCGGCTGACGGCCGCTGATGCGCCGGGGTATTCTTCGAGTGCGAAAATCATTCGCTGCAAAAAGCAGTTCGACATCGAATCATCGGCCGGTAAGATGCAGACGTAGGGAGTCTCGGCCGATGTAAGGACTTGGTTGAACGCTTGGTACAACCCCGCGACGGGCGCTGGATGTAAAACAACGCGAGCATCGTTGGCGCTCCATCGTTGGATTTGCTCGAGGGTCGAGTCCTGGGAACCACCGTCGACCACCAGCACTTGAAAGTCATCGAACGTCTGCTCCATGATCGATCGAATCCGCGTTTCCAGGAACGCTTCGGAGTCGAGGGTCGGCAGTCCGAGAGTGACTTGGGCCACGTGCGATGATTGTGCTCAGACGAAGGAATGGAATGAAACTTGATGACTGCTAAGCCGCTGATTTCGATCGTAACGCCGACCCTGAACCAGGTCCAGACTCTGCGCGAATGCATGCGCAGCGTTCTCGAACAAGAAGGCGTCGGTTCGCTATTCGATCTGCAGTACATTGTCGTTGATGGCGGGAGCGACGATGGAAGCCTGGAGATCATTGAGTCCTTTCGCGAACGGTTGCACTGGTTTCGGAGTGGTGCTGACGATGGTCCTTATGATGCGGTGAACCGTGGTTTTGATCACGCGAGCGGCCATGTGATGGGATGGCTCAATGGCGACGATGTGCTTTGCCCTTGGGCACTTCGAACAATCGCGAGCGTTTTTGAGTCGGTGCCGGATTGTCGTTGGTTGACCTCTCGCCGCCCAATCGCGATGGACTCGACTGGACAAATCGCATCCGTTCACTGCCGCCCCGGTTTCGCCGCCGCGGCAATCTTGGCCGGAGCCCACCACCCCGCATCACGCGAAGCTCTGCCCTACATTCAACAGGAGTCAACTTTCTTCACGCGTGAGCTTTGGGAACAAGTGGACCGCAAGATCGAGACATCGTTCTCGCTGGCGGGTGATTTCGATCTCTGGCTGCGGATGGCCGAACACGCCCCCCTCGATTCGGTTCCCGTTCCTTTGGGGATGTTCCGTTGTGTTGCGGGGCAACGATCCTCGCAGACGGAAGCCTACGAGGCGGAATGTACGAAGTCCCTGCGCGAGCGTCAGGGAATCGTGCTTCATCCAAACGCATCACCCAGGCAAGCGAGTTTTCTCCAGCGGTTCCGTCGGCGGATTCTCAAGCAGCCGCTTTGGAGTTACGAATGTCAAGTCTTGGAGCGAGACAACCTGGAAACGACGCAAGCAGGTTGGAAGCGAAAAGCCAGGATCATGACCGAAGCGGATTGGAGCTAGGCTCAGTCCCAGATCATTCGCTCAACCATCCACGTTGGCGTCGCCAGTGATCTTGTCTTTGAACATCGCCAACCGCCCCAGGGCGTCGTCAATATCGCGGGCGGGAACCTTGCGTTCTTCCAGAACGTCCGCAAAGTGGCCACAGAACGTGGCAAAGTGTTTACCGGTGATTCCTCGACCGGCGTGAATCGCCGTCAACTCGGCTCCGGTGTAATCGACCGGGCCGTCAAATGCAGAGGCCAAAAAGTGGTACTGCATTTTTTGCAGGCGATCCATTGTCACACCTTCGAAAAAGTGCCCGAGTTCGGGATCACTCAGGACACGGTGATACATGTCACCGACAATGGTCGCCAGGGCGTCAGGGCCACCGAGACGCTCGAACAGAACTTGGTTTTCGTCGTCAGACATCCTGGGACTCGGAGCGAGAGGAACCACTTGCTTCAGTACAGCCCAAGTTGTAACTCGATCGGAACACTTTGTCATTCGGGATCCGCAACCTGCGTCGTTTTGCAACCCGTCGGCGTGGGCCGGGCTAAGATGATTCCGTGGGCAACTCCTCTCCGCGTGATCCCCCGAGCCGACTCGATGGAAGATCCGAGCCAAGAAATCAAACAGCTCAAACGGCAACTCGAGGAATCGGAGGCGATTTATCGTTCGCTGGTGGAGAGTCTTCCACTGTGTGTGATTCGGAAAGATGCTCGCGGCCGGTTTGAGTTCGCGAACGAGTTGGCTTGCCAGGCCATGGGAGTTTCGGCGGAAGAGATCGTCGGGCAAACGGACTTTGATTTGTTTCCGGCTGACTTGGCAAAAAAATACCTGGCAGATGATCGAGAGGTGATGTCCGGCGGAGGACTTCGGCACAGCGTGGAGAGACACCAAAGTCCGTCGGGAACCAGCAAACATGTCGAGGTTTGGAAAACACCCCAGCTGAACGCCGCCGGGGAAGCCGTGGGCGTCCAAGTTCTGTTTTGGGACATCACCGATCAAAAGGACACCGAGCATCAAATTGAGTTTGAGCGGTTTTTGCTTTCGATTCTCTTGGAAACGGTGCCTGACAGTGTCTATTTCAAAGACATTGACAGCCGCTTTATTCGGCTGAGCCGAAGTTGTGCGAACAAGTTGGGATTGGCCGATCCGAGAGAAGCGATTGGTAAGTCGGACGCGGATTTCTTTCAGTCCACGCACGCAAAAGCGTCTCTGGCGGATGAGAGGAGTATCATCGAAACGGGAGAGATGATTCAGTCGAAGATTGAACGAGAAAGTTACCCCGATCGCGAAGACACGTGGTGCAGCACCACGAAAGGGCCCCTGAGAGACGCCGACGGTCAGATCGTTGGCACCTACGGTATCTCGCGAGATGTGTCAAAACAAATCAAAGCCGAAAATGAGTTGTCGCATGAACGCGATTTGTTGAAGACCATCATCAACAACGTCCCGGACCTGATCTATGTGAAGGACACCGCCGGCCGATTTGTTCTGGCCAATCATGCGGTGCTCCGTCTTTTGGGGATGAAGAACCAGGAGGAAATCTCTGGGAAGACCGATTACGATTTTTCGCCGCCGGAAATTGCCTGCACCTGTGTGGCGGACGACCAACAAGTGATCCGCACTGGTGAGCCTCTGCTGGATCGAGAGGAGTCTCGCCCGGATGCCAACGGGGAGACGATCTGGTTACTCACCACCAAGGTGCCGCTTCGCAACCCAGAAGGTGATGTAATCGGGCTTGTCGGTGTCGGGCGCGATATCACGGCGCAGAAAAAATTCGAACAAGACGTCCTTGCCGCGAAGGAGGCTGCGGACCGCGCCAACCGTGCCAAGAGCGATTTCTTGGCCAACATGAGCCACGAGATTCGAACCCCGATGAACGCCATCATCGGCATGACGGATCTGGTGCTCGACACCCAGTTGGATAGTAACCAACGCGGCTTTCTCTCGATGGTTCAGGAGTCGGGTGAAAACTTGCTCTCGGTGATCAACGATATCTTGGATTTCTCCAAGATCGAAGCGGGCAAGTTCGAACTCGACACACAAACCTTCGACCTTCGCGAGTGCATCGGTGACACGATGAAGACGCTCGGTCTCAAGGCGCATTCCAAGGGATTGGAGTTGGCGTTTCGCGTTGCTCCTGTCGTGCCTCGCTTCGTCTTGGGTGACGTCGGACGTCTCCGACAAGTGTTGATCAATCTGGTCGGAAACGCGATCAAGTTTACTGATGACGGGGAGGTGTTTGTCCAAGTCGAACTGCAGCGGCAGACCGATGATGAATTGGAGTTGTGCGTGTCTGTTCGCGACACGGGGATCGGGATTCCACCGGAGCGATGCGAAGCCATCTTTCGAGAGTTTGAGCAAGTCGATACTTCCGTGACGCGCAAGTTCGGCGGGACGGGGCTCGGGCTTGCGATTTCATCACGTTTGGTTCAATTGATGGGGGGAACACTTTCGGTTGAGAGTGCAGAGGGTGTTGGTAGTACCTTCCGTTTTGACGTCGTGATGTCGCTTGCGGATGCTGAGAGCGAAAATCACGCCAACCGCGGCATTGTCTACGTCGGTGGTACCAAAGTCTTGGTCGTCGATGACAACGCGACCAATCGCACGATCTTGCAGGAGATGCTGAATAACTGGGGCATGATTCCCGTCCAAGCCGCTTCCGCACCGGAGGCCATTGGGCTACTGAAAGACGCACAGAGTGGCGACGAGCCATTCAAGATGGTCATCACCGATGTTCACATGCCGGAAGTCAGCGGATACGAATTGATCAAACAGTTGCGCAGTCAGGAATCGACTGCCGGCATACCGATCATCGTGCTCACCAGCGGGCGACGCGATGATTTGGAATCGGCACAGCTTTTAGCGATCAGCGAACGGCTTCTCAAACCCATCAAGCAGTCGGAGCTCTTTGACGCGATCGTGCGAACCCTGGGCGTCAATTCCGTCGAGGAGGCGGGAGCTCATGAACCGTCTCCGACCGACGAACGACTTCGCGGTTTGCGAGTTTTGCTGGCCGAAGACAACTCGATCAACCAAAAACTCGCCGTCGGCGTGTTGGAGCGTTTCGGTTGTTTGACAACCGTGGTCGACAACGGCGAACAGGCCGTCGAACACGCGGATCCCGAGCGATTCGATCTTGTTTTGATGGATATTCAAATGCCTATCAAGGACGGCTTGGCAGCCACGAGGGAGATTCGCGCCACGGAGTCCGCGCACCTGCCGATCATCGCCATGACGGCCCACGCTATGAAGGGGGATCGTGAGAAGTGTTTGGAAGCCGGAATGGACGGGTACCTTGCCAAGCCGATTCGTATCACGGCGTTGCAGGAGATCTTGGCTTCGATTCATCGCGACATGCCAGAGAAACGACCGCAGGACTCTGTTTCGCAAGCTCCGCCCGCGAATGAACACGCCGAGCGCTATTCGCTCGACGCGCTTCAAGAGCTGACGGGAAACAACACGGCACTCATGAACGAATTGCTTGCGATGTATCTTCAAGAGAGTGAAACGCTGCTTGCCGGAATCGATCAAGCGATCGAGCAAGGCGATGGCGGCGAAATCCGCCGCCTCACCCACACGCTGAGCGGTGCCTCGCGAAGCATCGCCGCGACCCGCGTTTCCGATCTCGCCGAGAGAGTCCGGCAAGCTACCCAAACCACTGATGTCCAGTCCATTTCGGAGGCGCGAGGGCAACTCACGGCGGCGGTGACCCAGGTTCACGACGTCATCGGAATGCACCTCAACATCGAGCCCAGGAAAGACAGTTAGATCAATCCGTCATGATCCCGCGGTCATTAGTTGATCGGATGTACGAACCCGAGGTGCCCTTCGAAGTGTCGGCACTGTAGCGCATGGTTCTGTTCCTTCGTCATGTCTCCGAAGAAGGGATGTTTGGGAAACGTGCCGCAGGCTTGAAACGCTTCGTATGCCGCGCGGATTCTCGCGAGACCCTCTTCGGTGCTGACGGGCTCGGTCGGCCAAAGAACGGACTGCGCGGCATCCGGGAGTTTGAAGCCGGTGCTTGCTTTGCGTAAGACCGATGACCGCATCAATCGAGCAAAAAATCGCATCGGCAAGGCAACTTTTGGCAATTCACGTTTGCCGAGAACAATCTCCAGTGTTCTCGCAAGATGCTCCAGTATTTGCCCGAGTGAAAACTGACCTGTCGTTTTCACTTCCGCGGCGGCGAGACGCTCGACTTCCGCCATTGCCTCCACCATCGATTCGAAGCGAAGCGTACGATGTTCTGCTGCCATGTGTAATTTCCTTTTTCGTGTGGGAACTAATGTTCGGCGGATCGGCAATGATTTGACAACATGCCGATACCTTCGACGGTAACCTCACATTGGTCACCCGATTGAAGATAAATGGGCGGATCCTTCGCATCTCCGACGCCGGGAGGCGTTCCCGTAAAGATCAGATCACCCGGCTTGAGTGTGACAAACTTTGACAGGTGAGCAATCAGCGTTGGAATGTCAAAGATCAACTGTGCCGTTGTGCTGTCCTGAACGACGGTTCCATTTAACGTCATTTGCACACGTAAATTGCCGGGGTCCGCGATCTCGCTGGCCAACGAAACACAAGGACCGATGGGGGCAAACGTGTCAAACGTTTTTCCCAACAACCACTGTCCGCCCGGTCGACCCTTCTGCCAGTCGCGAGCGGAAACGTCATGTCCGCACGTGTATCCAAAGACGAATTCCATCGCTCGGTCGACCGAGACATTCTTCGCCTCTTTGCCAACGACAACGACCATCTCGGCTTCATAATCGACGCGTTGCGAGATCGGAGGCAACTCGATGGTTTCGCCGTGGCCAATGATAGCCGTATTGAATTTGCTAAAGACGACTGGCTGTGTCGGAATCGAAGCCCCGGTCTCGATCGCGTGGTCACGATAATTCAAACCGATGCAGAACAGTTTCTCCGGCATCGGAACCGGCGGCAGCATTGCCGGTGGCGCGTCCTGCCATTTCGACGCGTCCATCGAACTTGCGTCGGGTATCGAGGAAAAGTCGTAGGAAAAAACCGTCGCATCCGTCGGTGGATCGTTCGTCACCGAGGCAAGCGGGCAAATGCGACCGCTTTGATAGTACGCGTACTCCACGTTGCCGTCGGAGTCGGCGACGAGTCGACAGATGGACATTGAGTTACCGCTGAGGTGAGAAGCGAGTCGAGGAAGCAGTCCTCACTGCGTCCAGTCACACAAGCCGTCAATGTAGTCGGCGGACCCGTCTCGTTTCCAGGGATCGAGTTGCGCCTGACTTTTCAATTGCTGACCCCGCCGAATGGGAACGACAAGGAATTGACTTTCCAGGCCAGGTAACGAGGTCATGTCGCCCCAAAGCTTCTCAAATTGTGCGACGGGAAAAACGTCTTCCTGGGCGTGTCCCCAACGCTTCTTGACGTCCTTCAACGTGATGTAGGTCGGTAATCGTCGCGCGAGTCGCCGGACGGCCGAGTCGACCAAGGTTTGATCCGACAATTGCGCACGCGTTAAACCGAATGTCGACAGCAGGGCATCGATTTCGATCCAGGTTGTCATCGAGTTGTAGTAGGTCAGATCGAACTCGATCTCCTCGTCCGGCATAGCAAGCCCCTCCACCAAACGTGGACGCCCATCCACCAAGGCGAGTCCCCCGCCGCGGTCTTCCAGGCGGCGTGTGATGACTTCGAACGTCAGGGCGGCGCCGCCACGGATATGTCGACCGAGCATCCCGGGATCGATGCTGGCGCAAAGCGTATCGATATTGTGCAGCATCAAATATCGCAAGGAAGGTTGATCGCCCAACATCTTCGCGAGCTGTCCGTTCCGCAGGAGGTTGGGAACTTCATACCAATGTCCAACAGGATGGAGGCATTGATTGGGAACATTATCGGTGTAGTCCGTTGCTTCGCCGGTGGAGCGAGCCCAGTTCATCAGCGCCGCTCGAACACTCTCGCGAACCTTTTGTTGTTGTTGATCCAGCACCTGCTCGGACGTTTCCTGCCACAGAAACTGGAGATCGCGCAACGTCGGCACCATGCGAAGCCCGACGCTCTTGCCCGTGGAAACGTAAACGCTTGAATCGAATCCGAATCGATCGTGGCGATCGAGGGAGTCGCGCAGCGCTTGGTCCGTCAGATAGCTGGTCGTAAAGACATGAGGAATGACACAGTCATAGGCGCGGCGAATGCGACGATTCTTGGCCAAGTGAACTTCCAGGAAGCTACGATGCCGACCGGCGAACCGGTTGAACGGATGCAATGCCTTGCAAACCCCCGCGCCTTCGGTCCATCGACTTCCCACACCGGCGGCCAGCGTCACCACGCCGACGTGTCCCTCACGAATCGATTGTTCTCCAAGAGCAACTTCTTCCGCCGAGCAACCTTGACGAAGATCGTGCACATGATTGGGTGCAACGTCCGTGATGGTCGTGCTGGGGGACAAGCGATTTTGGGACAGTCCGATCCGGCCGTTCAACATGTCGCTGCGGATCTGCTCATGTTGCTCGGAATCGAAACCGATCTGTTTCAGCAAGTCTCGGAGCGATTGACCACCTTCGGATTCATGTCGCTGATCGGGCAGGACACTTTGCAAGAGTCGTATCGGGACTCCCTTGTCTTCGTAGGACTGTCCGGCTTGGGAGGCACGTCGCGAGATCGCCTGGAGATCCGCGCGGCGATCCGCTGAAAGATCACGAAGCGGTGTCTGCAACAGCTTTGGCAACGCCAGCTGATAGTAACGATCGGGCATCATCGCTTCCTCTCCCGACTTCATGGTCGACCAACTCCCGCGGTCGTTGATGCTGAAATCGTAGACGACCGGATCCATCGCAAAGGGCAACGAGGTTTGCAGTTCCGATTTGATTTGCACCATCTCGGTCTGTAGCCAATCGCTTGCGGTGGTCTTGATTCGGGGGTCGAACAAGAATCCCATCCCGCCACCGGACATTCCACCCAGCATGACGAACCCCCAGAACTGATCGCCAAACTTTTCGCGGCAGGCTTCGATCACTCGGTCGGTGAATCGATTCGTGGCCCAGGGAATGATCGTCTGGAGCGGACCTTCAAAGTTCTTTGTGGTCGCGCGTCCGAGGGCGTGAATGTCACCTGCCTCAAGCGCAGAAACAACTTCATCAAGAATCTTGATCGCTTCTTGACGCCCTTTCCATTCCTTGTCGCTCCGGAGTAGATAGCGTTCGGTCACCATCTCCAGAATCGGGCCCACGTTTTGTGCCATTCCGCCGTGAACCAGCACGAGAGACTGTCGTAGCTTTTCACGCGAGGCTTCACTCACGCGGTTTTCGCTTAACACTTCGTGCTCTGGCATCAGCCTGCCACGGCTGACGTTGAATTCCGGATCGCCTTCGTTGGCTTCGGCACCGCAGATCAGCTTGATTCCCGGCCAAACGCCTCCGGAGTCCTGCCATCCTCCACCACTACCCCCGATCCACTCACCCAGAATGGCTCGCGCGCCGACCAAACGACGCTCGGTCTCCGAGAGTCCGCCGACGAGTGTCTGAACTTGCCCCGTCGCTCGCATCAGGATCGAAATCAACGACCCCAGTAGGTTCGTCGACACTGCCAGACGCGAGCCTTTGGGGATGTCGTTGATCTTGCTGACCAACTCCAATCCCTTTCCCGGGGCAACGATTCGGTCCAACAGTTCCTTGATGGGGCGCCCGCATCCTTCCAAACCGGGAGGGACGATACCGGCCGCGATGACGGCTGCCTTCAAGAGTCCGAGGTAGTCTCGGGCGAAGTCGAACATCTCGCCGATCGTGTGAATCTCGGCGGTCGCACCAAGGTCGACGCTTGCAAGCCGAAACACCGGCTCATCGATCACGCGCAAGTAAGTCTCGATCGGTGGCATGGGGCAATCGTCACGACCACGCACACCGAGGTCGACGGAGATATTCAAGACACGTGCGCCGGCGGGAAAGTCCATGCCCAGAAAAAAGATGTCACTCCAAGCACTATGCGACAAATCCATGCGTACCGCGGTCGATTCGCAAAGCAGCGGACGGACGCCGGTGGACGTGTCAGGGGTGAGTAACTCGGATCGAAAACGAAGCGGATGATCATCGGGGTGTCCCAGCCGAAACATCCACTGATTCCCTCGCACGGTTCGAACGCTGCGCCGCACTTGGTCGGCGAGTGTCTGGAATCCGAGTTGGTGATAGGCTTGCGCGAGCGCACTGGAAATCGCATCACTCACACCGTGCTTCGTTTGGTGCTGCAGGAACACATCGATCGCCTCGGTGAAGCGACGGGCGAGCAAGTGATCGTAGCCTTCGTGGGGGATCAGTCCCCCGACCTCGGACGACGGGTCCGATCGACTTTGTGTCTCGAGGGCCGTTGGAACGTGAACGCGATAAATCGCGGAAAGGAAGAACAGGGCGCGGACGCGTGCGTACAGATTGGATTCGTCCCGTCGGTACGCATCCAGTTGGCTTGCATGTCCGAGCAGCGCAGCAGCGTCCAACCCACTTGCGATCGATTCCAGTGACTGATGACGAACCGCGTCATCGGACGAACGAATGATGTCCAGTAAATCGATTGCCATCAGGCTCCGTTTCCTCCCGTGGGACGTTGCGCCAGCAAGTCCACCAACTCGGTGAGGATTCGATCCCGGTCATCACCCGCCAGCCCGATGGCCAACTGTGCAATCAACAGTCCGTATTGCACGCCCAGGTTGTGTCGTCGTCCTTGAACTTCGAATGCCAAGTACTTGTGTTGGGTTCGCATCTGGTCCAACGCATCCGAAAGCGTCGGTCGAGCGGTTTTGCCATCGCGAAGGACTTGCGCGAGTGAATCGAGAACATCGGCCGTCAAGACGTGCATTCCGAAGAAACCGAGATAATGCCCCGATCGCAGCCCCGGTGTGACGAGTTCCTGTTCGGCCAGTGTCGGCGTCGGTTTTTCGATCACACGTTGCACTTCGAAAACGCCATTGAATCGAGGCACACGAGCGCCGGAGACGATTCCGAAGTAGGGCAGTTTGTTCTCGCGAGTGGACTGGACGGCGGAAACCGAACACTCGAACTCACCGGCGACGTCGACCAACTGTTTCGCACAGGTCACGTCGGTTTCGCTCAGGTAAACGTGATCCCCAACCAGGTGTAGAAACGCGTCGTCACCGACAAAGGACTTCGCCCGCAAAATGGCATCGGCGTACCCCGCCGGTTCGGGTTGTTCGGCGAAATGCAACGACCCCGCCAGATCACCGGCGGCTTGGCGAAAGAGCATTTCGTCACCGGGACGCACCACAATGCACGTTTCCTCCACGCCGCAGGACTGCACTTCTTGCAGGATTAAACGAAGGGCGGACTGTTCAACACCGCACTGATCGACGAGTTGCTGTGTCGGGATCCTCGTTTGATCGGGTGCGGCAGCCGTAATGACTGCTTTGCGTACCTGCATGAGTCGCTTTTGATAGGGTGAGTGGGGTTCGGCAGATGTTCGCCAAAGAATAGTTGCCCCGCCAAAAAAGCGATAGCGCGGCAACCCATTTCACTCAAGACCTTCCAGGCCGGGAGGTGGGATCATACCGCCTCCGATTTGCCCTAATCGTCTCGCAAAGAGCCTCGGTTCGATGACAAATCCAAAGCCAACGTTGTCGCGGCCCGGGTCAATGTTGACGTTCAGCCGAACCAGCAGCGACTCACCGATTCCGGTGATGCCAAAGGACTGTCCCACGTTTCCTGCACTCCCAAAGTCATAGGTCGTGCCGCCCGAAAAGATCCATTTTTCATTCAGGCGGTAGTCGACCGATGTGCGTAACACGGTACTGCTGACGGGGCCTTCGAGTGATAAAAGCCCCATGTAGAAATCACTGACGCCGGGGCGACTGGCTCGCAAACCGGCACTGATCGAACGTAGTCCATCGTCGAAGAAGTCGATGTAGCCGTCACTGAGAATTGAAAACCGGTCACCCAGGTGATAGCGAAAATCGTACGTGGTCGGCCCGACGGTCTCACCAAAGTTGTCTCGATCCGCATCCGGAAACAGATAGGTTGAAACGTCAAACTGAACCAGGTCGACGATGCGTTCTCGTCCGCGCAACCCGCGTTTCGTTTGAAAGCGTTGACTGAGTCCGAAACGCATCTGCTGCAAATCATCGGCGATGACCGAGCTGGGGCTGGTGACGTTTCGCTGGATCCCGTGCCGGAATGCATAGGTTCGAGGGTCGAATCGGCTGGGGAGCGCTCCGCCGAAAGTGTCTCCGATGAAACGCCTTCGGAATTGCTCTTGCGCGTTGTCATCGAGCGGATCATAAAACGGCAGTTCGTCCAAGTCGGCGTTGCTGTCCGCGTACCAGTACTCGGCTTCCCAGTTCATCTTGTGCGCGAGTCCCCGAACATTCAAGAGCGCGCTTTCAATGGTCGGATCGACACGTACCATTGGCAAGTTGATCTGCAACCCGCCTTGGCCAAGTAAACGCGTCAGCGATTGTCCGTCGGCAGCTTCGCCATAATGAGCCGCTTCGAAAGACGCGATTGGTCGAAGGCTAAAGGGGCCCAGGTCGAGGTCCAGTGACAGTTGCTGCCGCGTGGAGGCGAGGATCCCTTCGGCATCCATTTCACCAGGAAGTGGGAAATGATTGGCGGCTTGAACCGGATCTTCTGGGTCGTCCGCCGCGTTGAGTCGACTGTACGAGACATGGTTCCGCATGCTCCACGTCAACCGCCCGAGGTTCGCCCCGAGGAGATAGTGATCGAGCGACGGAAGTCGTTCCGTCTCCATGAAGAAATCGTTCAGCTGTGGCTGGGCGGCCAGATCAAAGAGCTGGTTGTAGTAGTACTTGCGAAGCCTCAGTTCCGTGACATGATCCGGCGATTGGTCCCATTCGTTTTCGAAGTACTGTTCCAAAAAATTTCGATCGCTGATCCAACCGAGTTGTCCAATGAACTCAAAATCACCGGGCAGTTGCTGGCGATGTCGCCAGAGTGCGCGACCGCGGTAGCGCTCTTCCGGTTCAACGGCTAACCGGCCCTGTCCGAGGCGGTCCACTCCCGTGTCATCGATGCCCCAAACGTCCAAGATCCCACGTGTGCGGCCGGGATAGCCGAAAAAGCCGGGCAGGTCGTAGTCAAGGTTGGTACCAAACGCGGGGCCTCGGTCGCTGAGATAGTTGGTCGAGAGTTCCCAATCGACGCCTTCGGGGACGTTGGAGATTCCTAGCAGTTGAAAGACATCCCAGTCCAAAAGGACCTGCGTTCCAAACGTGTTGTCATTGCGCACCTTCGCACCACGCAGGTAGAACACCGGACGTTCAAGGCTGGTTGTGAATCGAGGCCAGTAGAAAACAGGCAGGCCTCCCAGGAAGATGAAGCTGTTCGTCGTGCGTACGAACGGATCGGTATCCGCGACGACGCGTCCCGTCGCCTGGTCGATCCCGGTTCGAGTTTGTTCGTAGAAATCTAAGCGTTCACTTTGAAGCCAGTAGCGTGGCACGCCCAATCGGCTGCTGGTAACTGCGGCATCAAATGCCAAGTAATTTCCTCGCGAAACTTGCTGCAGAACCTCCGCTTTGAGTCGCACGACGCCTTGGTATTCAGGAATCGTCGTAATGGCCTCCGCATCCAGCACCATGCCCGTTTCGCGGGAGACGTTGTAGTACATCGATTCGGCGTAGATGACGTTTTCGCCTTGCCGGAAAACGATGTCGCCTTCCAGGTAGAGTTCGCCCTCGGCCGAGGACAAGTCTGCCTGACCTTGAAAGACGTTCGATAGACTTGGAAGCCAGCCGACGACGCGGTCGGCCGAGATCGTCACGGTACCGAAGTTTAAAAGTTGCCCTCCGGAAAGCTGCGCCGAAACATCCTGGATGCGAAGCGTCACGCCGCCGCGTGCGACCAAGATTGACTCACCCGTTTCCGGACGCGGCATCACGCCGACCGATGGAGGGTTGGCGGCTCCGCGAGCGGTGATCTCCAACCCCTTGGTGCCACCCCCAAAGAAGAACACGTTGCCGCGTGATGAGCTTTCGTTGCCCTGGAAGGATTGGCTTGGCGGAACCAGTCCCATCTCGTTCGGAAACGTCTGCGGTGTGGCCAGTGTGACGTTCGGATCCGGAACCGGTTCGGTAAATTGAACTTGCGCGACGGCTTCACCGCCAACTTGCTTGATTGAATCAGGCGGCAGGAACTGCATCAGGAACGGTGACTCGGCCGGCCGACCACGGAATCGCCCTTCAATCTCGGGACTGTCGATCGTCGTCCAGACGGCGGGCCTTGGCTGGGGCTCTTGCCGGCCATTCTCCCGATACATCCCTTCGATCACGATCCGGTTGCGGACCTTTCCTTGGGGGCCGTCGGAAACGATCAAAATTTTGTCGGCGTGAATCGTTCGACCCCGCCGAGTCAACACGCAGTCACCTTCCAATAACGAAGCTTGAGCGTTGCCGATCGGCCATCGATAAACCATCGAGGCCTTGACGGAGATCTCACGGTTTTCGCCCGCCGCTGTGCGTTCGCTGGGGCCAGTCTGCCGTGCGATGGCTTTGGCGGTACTGCAAGCGAGCAGCAGGAACATCAACCCTCGAAGCACGTACGGCGCAGCCGCGATCGAAAACCGCCGGTCCCTCTTGAATGCGTGGCGGTTTTCAAAACGAAGTGAATCGGCGGTAGTCTCCGTGCCGATCAAAAGAAGGTAGTGCTCCGGTCATTTAGCCATGATTGCTGCCGGCGCGCACGTTCACTGCTCCGGTAGTCCGGCGGGATCGTACGAAGTCCGCTGACGTGATCACAAGCGGAAAGCTGCCAGAAAGGCATCGAAATTCAGATCGCGATTGAAGTTGCGGCAAGCTTCGCAGCACGCAATCAGACGTCGGATTAAGCAGCGACCGGCAGCGGTTCGTAGACCTGCTGTGTCTTGAGTTGGTCAATCGTGACCTGGGGCTTCAGGCGTCGACTTTGGATTTGCATCCACTGATTAAAGTGACAGAGCGCCATGTTGCTCGTGTCCCACTTCATGCCCAAACGCTGGTCCACGTTGTAGTTGTACTTGGGCCAAAAGAAATCGATCATGTCACGATCAATCACCACGAATTGGTCCGCCAATAGTTGCCACCACTGGTCCAACTGTCCGGTCAGCTCCAATCCGCGGCGCTGAAAGTATGAGCGCCCGACGACGATTTCCGGAATGGACTGTTCCAACATGCGGTCAAACTCGTCACACACCCGGAAGGTTTGTTCGGGCCCGCAAAGTGGCAGCGACCAATAGAACAAGAGATCTTCCGTTGCCCCGAACATCATCATGTCACTTGGATGATAGGGGATGTACAGCCGAGTCGCGAAATCCATCACCACGATCCGTTTCGACTGCCCGATGGAAGACCCGACGGGAAACTGTTCGAGGAGGTCGATGCAGAATTGATCCGCATGGTGGGTGTGAATTCGCGTGTCCAAACGCGTCTTCATCACGTAATCGAATCCCAACGCGTGCGCCTCTTCCATTCCTCGCCTGGTGCATGCGATTTGCATGTTGAGGTTGTGCGGGCCTCGTTCCTCAGGTGGCTCACTGGTGACGATCAACGCACCTGTTTCGAGTACCCTTGACCGCGCGTTGTCGGAGACGTCGTTCCAAGTCGATACAATGATCTCGGCATTTGGCATCGTGCGCCGATACAACCGAATGGTTTCCAGGGACAAATCATCCCGATCGATGATGGGGCCCTGCATCACAATGGCGACACTTGAGCCACGTGAGCGGCCTGGCAGAACATTGTCGCTTTCCGTTGCCCGTTTGGGATACTCGCGAAAGACGGTCCACCAGTCACCGTCCTGATCCGCTTCGCGCGAAAGGCGTTCAACGAGGCGCCGGAATCGACGGACGCGAACCTGCGGAGTGCGGGAGATCAAGCTGATGAACCAGCAAATCCATTCCCATTTCCACATGTTGTCGTTCGTTTGGTTGGTGTCGTTGAGCTAATTGTCTGCGACTTAGGCCGATCGTCAGGCGGCCGCACGTTCCGCGACGGCGTGTTCAGGAAGACCGTCGGCCGCTGCAACGATTCGATCCCGAAAACCACGTTCGAGGAAAGCATCCAGATCCTCGGGTGTCCCGAGCCCGTGCATCACGTCGCCCGCATCGCCGATGGAGACGGTGTCCATCTTTTGTCCATCACGAATCAAACGTGAGTAGACAGGCGCGACATAGAATTCGTTCTTCGAACGATCGTTGTCACGGATCATTTGTTTGGCCGCGTTGACGAAGTCACATCCCCGCGCGAAGTTGTAGATTCCCACGGTGGCCTCATCCGAAACGACGACCTTTTCGATGACACCCTGGATTTGTCCTTCGTCGTTTCGTTGAACATAAGACCATTTGGGTGAGTCGTCTCGCATGGTCATCAGGAACGCATCCGTTCCGTCCTTCATGCCTGCTTGCAGATACTCATCGATCGAGAAATCGATCCACTGATCGCAGTTGGCGATCATCAGTGGCGTCTCGTTGTCGATCCAGTCACTCGCCAGCAGCACCGTGCAGGCAGCTCCCGCGGTCACGTTCGCGAGTGTTCGGATCTCGCAGCCGGGTGCTGCGTCTTTGAGCAGAGATGCGAGCGGATAGTCTTCGATATGAGATTGCTGGCAAAGAAAATGGAACCGGTGTTCGCAGCTTGGACGCAGGTTGTCGATGACGGTTCGAATCATCGGGATGCCGTGAACGGGGATCAGCGGCTTGGGATCGCGATAGCCCGCCTTCTGGAAACGGGAACCATGTCCCGCCATTGGAATCACGATGTGAAGCATTCGGCTGTCTCCTTACTCTTCGTCCGCATACTTGTCGTCGGCCACGCTCGGCGTCTTGATTACGACCGTTATCGTCGGCTCGAGGGCCTGGAAATCGGTCGAATGTCCAGGATTAATCTGAATGATTTCTCCCGAACGATATTCACGCCCGTTCATAAGCACGTGGCCGGAAGCGATCACGGTGTACTCGGTTGCGATCTTGTGATGGTGACGCTTCTCTCGAACGCCCGCTTCGTAGTGCTTGATCGCCACTTCGAGATCGTCATGTTTGATCAACGTGGGATCGAAATGTCCGACGATCCAACCACCAACGAAGTCCTTCAGTTGGTGAGTCGAAATTTCCGTCGACAAATCACAGCTCGCGGGAGTGGCCATGGCAGTCTCGGTGGGATGGGTCATTTGAGTAGCGGCGGGGGTTTTTTCCCTCGCCCCTGTGGGGCGGTATAGCCCAAAGGCGAATGCCACGACAAGATCGATCCCCGTGCTTCCCAGGAAACCCCTTCACCCCGGGCAGGCGAGTCCATTGATTGATTCAGAGATCTTCCCGAAAGAACGTTCGGTTTCCTATTTTTTCAAAATCTGATTTCCCCGGGACGTCGTCTTTTCTCCAGACAACGCATCCTGCCGCCTAGAAAGCGTGGAATGGCTGACGAACTGAAATCAACGAATCCCGTACCCGACGATGCACAAATGCGTCGTTTGGAGGGATGCTTTGACGAGTTTCAGGACGAGCTGCTGGGCACACTTTACTATGTCGTCGGAAATCTCGAAGACGCTCGGGATGCGTTGCAGGAAGCTTTTTTGAAGTGTTGGCATCGCCGACACGCGCTCGACGAAATCCAAAACCTCAAGGCCTGGGTGTTTCGCATCGCGCTGAACACCGGCCGAGACGTCCGGAAAACGGCGTGGAATCGTCGGCGCACACCCCTGCACGAAAACTCCGCGATGGAGGAGATGCCGATGCTAAACGGCAAACGCATAGACACCGGTGACGGCCCCGCGGGCGGGCTGGTCGAGCGAGAAGAACTACAAGAATTACGGCGTGCCGTGGCCGAGCTGCCGCCGGAACAACAAGCCGTCTTTCTGCTGCGTCAGAACGGCGAGCTTTCTTACCCTCAAATCGCGGAAACGATGTCCATTCCGCTTGGGACGGTCAAAACACGCATGCGTTCCGCCATTCGCACGCTTCGCCAAACCGTGGGGGACCTCTCATGAATCACGATCAAACCCCCGAAACGCTCGAGAACGATGAGCTGCGACAAGAGTTACTCGAGTTGCACTACGGGCTGCTGGACGAAGAGGAAGCAGCCGACTTGCGAGCGAGGATTGAATCGGATGCCGACACCGCTCAGCTTTGGCGGGAAACGCTACAAGTTGCCGGTCGTTTCGCGGAGGCCGCCAAAGTGGTTGCGCCTCCGATGAGTCGTCCTTCGTTGAAAGCCGCTCCATCAACGGCCCAAGCGACTTCGGCTCCGGTGAAGACAGACAACTCCGTGGAACGCGCATCCAAGCACGTGAGCTCGTTTGGGCGATGGTGGTGCATCACCCTTGCGACCGCTGCGAGTGTTGCCTTTCTGTTCGCGGGGGCGCGGCACTGGGACAAAGCTCCCTCAACGCCCCTTGCGGATTTTAAGATGGCCGTGCAACCGGTCTCTATGCAAACCGAGACTTCGGCACGCGAATTCCTGGTGGTCCTGACTCCCTTGAACTCTTCGGAGGCCGCCGATGTGGTGACCGCGAATGGTGGTTTCGATCCAGCGATGCCAATCGTTCCCGCCAGCATTTCGTTTCAAGTGCTGCACCGCGGCATGGTCTTGTTTCTGGGAAAGACGGAGCTCAAAGACAGTGAACCGGCGCGGATCTCCATTCCGGGCTCCATTGCGATTCCGGAAGACGCCACGCTACGCATCGATGCCTCGCCGGATGGTTACGGCGAACGCACCATCCGAATGCGGGTGCCCTTGGAACCGACACGTTGTCTGACTTATCTCTCGACCGATCGGCCCGTCTATCGACCCGGTGAGACGGTCTTCTTTCGCTCGGTGACGTTACAGCGAAGCACGTTCGCGCCTTCACGTGAAGCTCCGATTCGGTTTGAGCTGTTCGACCCGAGCGGTTCCATCGTCGATGGCTGCCGGTTGGATGGATTGACCGAGCGAGGCGTCGGCAACGGTGTCTTTGCGTTGCCCGAACAAGCCGTCGGCGGCACTTACCGGTTAGTCGCCACCAGCTTGGACGGGTTCTTTCCCGAGCAGTCTCAGGAGATCGAAGTGCGTCGATACCGCGCGGTCAAACTGAAAACCAAGTTGCAGTTTGATCGACGCTCCTACAGTCACGGTGAAACCGTCGTTGCCGCCCTCGGTGTGCGCCGCGCCGACGACACGGTGCCCCAGGGAGCCGTATTCCGAGCTTCGGCAACCGTGGAGGGACAAGTCCTTTTCACGCGTTCCGGCGAGTTGAACGAACAGGGTGAAGCGGAACTGCGCTTCGAACTGCCCGACGTGTTCGAGTCTGGCGACGGGTGGCTGACGATTGCAATTGATGATGGATCCGTCACCGAAACGGTCGCCCGGGCGATTCCCATTCACACGGGGAAGCTGCAAATCGACTGCTACCCCGAAGGAGGTTACTTGGTGACCGAATTGAAGAACCGCGTGTACTTTGTCGCTCGCGATCTTTCGGGTGAGCCCATCGAAATCGAAGGCGACGTGATCTCACAGGCCGGGCGAAAAGTCGCGTCCGTTGAAACGGTCCGAGACGGTAGGGGCCGTTTCGAGTTCGTGCCGGAAGCCGGCCAGAGGTACTCGATACGCGTCACCAAGCCGGATGGGATTTCAGAAGCCATTTGGCTGCCCGCTCCTTCCCAGGACCTTCCGGTCATGGAAACCGGCGACGGGGTGTATGAGGACGGCGAAGCGATCACGTTTATGATCCGTAGCAAATCGAAACGTCAGTGTTTGGTACGAGCCGTTTGCCGAGGGAAATTGGTCGGCGTCAAGAGTGTTGATGTCAACGAAGGCGACACGGAGATCTTTCTGCCCGTCGAACGGCACACGGCGGGTGTCATTCGCTTGACCGTTCTGGATGCCGAATCGGAACAGGCCGTGCCGTTGGTCGAACGATTGGTGTTTCGGCGCTCCGACCGAGGTCTTGATGTCTCCGTAGAAACATCGACGCCTGACGGCGAGGTCGCTTCCTACGCTCCCGGCGAGACGGTTCGGTTGACGATCGCGGCCAAAGATGAAAGTGGCGAACCGCTTACGAATCGCCGCCAACCCTGTGTTCCAAGCAGCAGATCAATGCTCTGCTCGGCCTCGGCGTCATC
>JBCBOO010000269.1:0-9084 GCA_039821235.1 Planctomycetota bacterium | reverse complement strand
ATGGTAACGATCCCTCGCTAACGCTTCGGGTTGTGATTTGAAGACCTGGTCGAAACGCCGTCCCTCCACACCGAGGGTTCCAGGCAATACATTCTTCGGTCCCAACATTCTGGTTGGGACCTGCACCGTCCCTTTCACACGTCTCTACTGATTGTTCCCATGAAGTCGATGGAAAAAATCGTGTCGCTCTGCAAGCGACGTGGCTTCCTTTTTCAATCCAGCGAAATCTATGGCGGTGTGCAGGGATGTTGGGACTACGGTCCGCTGGGGGTGGAGCTGAAACGGAACCTCAAGGAAGCGTGGTGGCAGGACATGATCGCCGGCCACAATGAACTGGTGACGCCCGCCGGTGCGCCCGGCACCTTTGAAATGGTCGGACTGGACTGCACCATTTTGATGCATCCCCAAGTCTGGAAGTGCAGCGGTCATTACGACTTGTTCCACGATTTCATGGTCGATTGCCGCGAGTCGCGAAAACGCTACCGCTTTGATCAAGTGCGTGGTCGTTGGTGTGTGCGGGGTGAGCAGCGGATTTTCGTGTCCACGCTGGCCGATGTGGAAACCGAGCTCAGCGAAGTGACGCGTCGCGCGATGAAGTTTTTCAAGCTTCGCGCCAAGAACGCTGAGGAACTGACCGTCGAAGATCAGTCGTACACGCTGGACCAACTCGAGAGTACCGAGTCGGTGCTTGCACCGGATGCCAAGAAGCTGGGAACGCTCACCGAGCCTCGTGAATTCAACTTGATGTTCAAAACGACGCTGGGTGCCCTTGGCGGAGAAGACGACGTCACGTTTCTTCGTCCGGAAACCGCGCAGGGCATCTTTGTCAACTTCAAGAACGTGCTGGACTCCTCACGCGTGAAGGTTCCCTTCGGCATCGGTCAGGTCGGCAAGAGTTTCCGAAATGAAATTACACCGCGGAACTTCACGTTTCGTTCGCGTGAGTTCGAGCAAATGGAAATCGAGTTCTTTTGCCCACCCGATCAGTCCCAGGATTGGTACCGCTACTGGCGCGATCGTCGCCTTGCCTGGTACACGTCGTTGGGTTTGTCCGGCGAGTCTCTGATCATGCGGGAACACGAGTCGTCTGAGCTGGCGCATTACAGCGTCGGAACGGCGGACATCGAGTATGCGTTTCCGTTCTTACCGGAAGGTGAGTTCGGCGAGCTCGAAGGGATTGCCCACCGAGGCGACTTTGATCTTCGCAGCCACATGGAAGGCAAGCTCAATCCCAACTCGCCCGAGGGTGAGCCGATGGCAGTGGAGTTGAATGAGCACGGCAAACCGAAGTACCGCGGTAGCGGAAAAGACTTGAGCTACCGAGATGAGGTTACCAACGAGAAGTTTGTGCCCCACGTCATCGAACCCTCCGCGGGCGCCGACCGTGCGGTCTTAGCTTTCTTGTGTGAAGCGTTCACCGAAGACGAAGCGCCCGACGAAAAAGGCGTCATGCAAACTCGTACGGTCATGAAGTTGCATCCGCGTCTGGCTCCGATCAAAGCGGCCGTGTTCCCGCTGGTCAAGAAAGATGGGATGCCGGAAGTCGCTCATGAAATCTACGGCGAACTCAAACGTCACATGAACGTGTTCTACGACGACAAGGGTGCGGTCGGGCGTCGGTATCGGCGCCAGGACGAAGCCGGAACGCCCTATTGCATTACGGTCGACGGCGAAACCTTAACGGACCAGACGGTGACGGTTCGCGACCGGGACTCCCTGGAACAGACTCGCGTGCCGATCAGTGAACTGGCGAGCCTGTTGAGCGAACGAATCGCTTCGGCGACCTGCTAGTTCAAATGGCGTTTGAAGAAGGCGGTGACGAACTCGCGATTCATCCCTTGATAAAAAACATTCCCGCCGTGTCCGGCTTCTTTTTCGAAGACGGCTGTGATGGAAAGGCCTGCCTGGTTGTAACGCTCGATGATCCGCTCGGTTTGATCGGGTAGCACCGTTTGATCTTTCCGTCCGTGGAGCACCATCAAGGGTGGATCGTCGGGACTGATGTGAGTCACGGCGGACGCCAACTTTGCCGCATCGATTTTTTCGTCGGCCGGACCGCCGAGTAGCTTGAACACGACGGAACCGGGTTTGTTTGCACGCGAGGGTTGGGTGACGCTGCGGAGGACAAAGTCCGTCGCGCCGTAGTAGTCCACCGCGGCTTGGACTCGCGAGGAGAACTCGAGAGTTCCGCCGACGTCCCCTTCAAGGACTTCGACGTCACCGCTGGTCGCCATCAGTGCGGCGAGCATCCCGCCGGCGCTCGACCCCGCAACGCCGATTCGCTCGGTCTGGTAACCATATCGATCGGCGTTCGCACGGAGCCACCTGACGGCCGCTTTGCAGTCGTGAATCTGCGCCGGAAAAATCGCCTGATGGGTGAGCCGATAAGAGATGCTTGCGACAACAAACCCGCCTTCGGTGAGCCAGCGAATCGGACAGCTCGATTTGCTGCCGTTTTGCCAACCTCCACCGTGGATATAGACGATCACGGCAGCACCCTTCACCTCTTCGGGAAGGTGCAGGTCGAGGCGAAGCGAAATGCCGTCGACGTTGGCGAATTCGATTTCCTTTTCGATTTCAACGCGCGAAGTCTGCTTGGCCTGCCCGAGCAAGTTGGCCTGCCCGAGCAAGTTGGATTGCCCGAGCAAGCAGAGCAGAAGGACTAGACAAGCGAAGCAAGGTCTCATGGTGATTGACTCCGGTGGCCGGTGGGTAAGCGGAAGGCAGCGGCAATTCCGTTCGGGGGAGTGCTGATTCTACGGCTTTTGAGGACTCTCGGTGGAATTCTCTGTGGGTCCAAAGTTGCAACGCTTTGCCGCTCCGGTGATGCCTTGAGAGTGAGCTAGCGTTCCATCAGCTCAACTTGAATTTGCTCACTGCTCACTGAAACAACGCTCGCTGAATCAACATGGATCTTCAAGAACCGTCGATCGAACAGTTTTACGCACTTGGCGGCGCGGTGATTGCAACCGTCGCCGTCGCAATGCTTTTGTTTTTCTTGGTGATGGCAGGTTGCCTGAAACTGAGCATCTCGCTGATTGCTCGGCACAAGATCTCATTCCTTTCCGCGCTCGGATATCTGTTCGCGATGACCGTGCTGAATGCTCTGATCGGTTCGGTGCTCGGATCGACACTGGGGCCGATAGGCGGGCTTTTGTCTCTACCGCTTTCGATCTTTGCGACACTGGCGTGCATTTCGCAGGCTGGTAACTGCGGATATCTCAGGGCGTTCGGCGTCTACATCGTCTTTTGTATCATCTCGACGGTTGGCATTTTTATGCTCGCGCTGATGTTGCTGGTTCCTCTCGGAATGATCGGCACACTCGGTGAAGGATTGCCGGACGGATTCATGCAAGCGGAAAACCAGGAATCCGACCTCGACACCGGACTTGGCGGCGAGATTCAAGAGGTGAACTGGGACTCGATCACTTTCGCGGATGAACCAGCAACGGGGACAAGCGGTGAATCGGAGTCCGATGTAAACGAAACCGCGACCGAAGTCCAAACGGTCACGCCACCTGTCCCTGAGCGGCAGAAGGCTCCCGCACCGAAACGGGCGCCACGAAAGCCGAAGCGTGCACCGGATGGGACTCAGTTGAACCCGTTCTTCCAATAGCTCTTTAATCGACTCGACACAAAGCAATTGCGATTCAACCAGGACAGAGCGTTACCGTTTGGCGATGATTTCAAACGGAACGCTGGCTTGCCCGAACTTGTTACCCACGCGGTCTTCCAGGGTCAGTTCCAGTCGATAACTTCCGGCGACCAATGCATCAGGCAGTGGCATTTGATAGGCAACGAAGTGATCGCGAATTCGGTGGCGAACCTGCTGATCTTCCACCGGTAGCAACTGGCTGAGGACTTTGTTGCCTTTTGCGTCGTAGAGGTCGTACATGCCTTGCAAGGTCGTGCGGTAGAACCCGTTGTCGGATTCCCCGGCAACGAAATTTTCGACTTCGCAATAGACGATCACCGGCTGACCGGCGACGAATCGATTGCCTTCGAACGGCTTGTACTTTCCGTACGATTCGATTTCAGTGCAAAATACCAAGTTGCGCAATGACAGCGATTCCGTTGCCGCGGACAAGTGAGCGGTCGCGTCTTGCAGTAGTGGCAGGGTTGACGCGATTCGATTCGGTGCAGAGCTGGTTTGATCTGGATCAATCAGGGTCCAAAGCGCTCCGAGCTGTTTGGTGAGGAATGCCCGTTCATGTTCACCAAGTGCGTCCATGGCCCGAACGGCGTTTTCGGGGTCACCGGCAAGAACCATCAAGTGACGCACGAGAATTTCTCGGCGCAACTGGTCGGCCGGCTGCTCATTCGGTTTTGGAGCCGCGATTCGCAGAAGCAATTCTTCGAACAGTTCGCCGTTGCTGAATGCGGCCAACGATGTTGCGTCGGGTTCGGAGGCGACGTCGGCTGAGATGTCACCGGCATGTGAGACCTGTTGTTGTGGAGGAGCGTTCTCCGTGCTGTCGACTTTGGCGGTCCCGATTCGAGCGGGCGCGGGGGCGCCTTGTTGCGACGGGCGGTTGGGCAGCTTGGGAAGATCACCCAGTGAGTTTTCCAGTACCGACTCGATTTCACGGGGTTGAGTCGTTTGCGGGATGGCGGTCTTGCGAACCGAGGGTTCGGGTTCCGAGCGATCGCGAACCGGACTGACAGTCTCTGAATCGCTCGACATTCGGTCCCGGGAGGGTTCGACCGGGCTGGCGGGGGCGCTGTCTTCCCGTGGTGACTCGGCGAGATCGGTCAACGAAGCGGAAACCAGTCCGCCGAGTGTTTCGCGAACCTTTGTTTTGGGGTTTTCGGCCGGCACCGAGTCGAGAGTGTCATCGGTGACGACCGGAGCACTGGACGAGTTGTTGGAGCGATTCGGTGGGGTTTTCAGCGCGGCGAGGGCGGCCGCGATTTCGTCGGGAACTTCCTCTTCGGCCGTGGTTTGGATCACGACGGGCGGTGCCTGGTTCACGGGAGGCTTGGCAGACGCCAGGGTTCCGACATCGTCGAACGCCAGTCCGCTTCGTCGCGATGTGACAGGCAGTTTTTTGTCGCCGCTGGCGGCGAGCGAGTCCGCGGCTGCCGGCCCGGCCATACGCTGCGAGGTGGCCAGTCGTTGAGGCGGTCCATCGATGGTCCCACCCATCGCCGTCGGGTCTTCGGTCACCCGAACCATCGAATTTGCATTCGGGGAGGCTTTGCAGCCGGCGAGTGCAAGCAGGGCGATCACACCGATTGAGGCCATCGATCGCTGACGTGGAAGCGGGAGGGTCAAATTCGCGTGCATCACCAAAGGCGTCCGTGCGTGCGGAGAATCTCGATCTGTTAGCGTCGTCAATACAGAATGCCGCCGCGGCTGGCAATGGTCGTTTTGACCTCGACGAGACGCTATGTCAGGTGCAAGCTAAAAAAACAGCCGTCCCGACGAATCGCCGGGACGGCTGTTGGAAGAGTGATTATCGATTGGAAGGTCAGTTACCCATGGCACCTGCGATCGCGTTGCCAGACTTGTCGAAACTCGCTTTTGTTTCTTGAGTCAACGTTGCGACCGACCCAATGCAGACGGCGATGATGAGAGCCAGCATGACGGCGTATTCCACCGCCGTCGTGCCTTCCTCGTCGCTCGCAAGCGATGGATCGTCGGGCAATTCGTTTGGTTTACTCATGAACCTGGATTGTTTGCGTCAATTTCGTGTGAAAAGGCACAGCCACTCCAAACATAGGCCAAGGATCTGCGTAGGGACTAAAAGTTCATCCACTTTTTGGTGACTCGCATCCTCTCACAAAGGGGGGGCTGTCGACGGTCAGCTAGAAAATGCCGGTTTTGACGGTGCTTGTAGAGGCTCTGGCCGCCTGCACTCATTGAATCCCGAATCGGGCACACGTAACCTGGGCGAGCTGCCGGTCTCCCTTTTT
This sequence comes from Planctomycetota bacterium, assembly GCA_039821235.1. GTDB lineage: Bacteria > Planctomycetota > Planctomycetia > Pirellulales > Pirellulaceae > Stieleria. The sequence continues at coordinate 3,168 of JBCBOO010000269.1, read as the reverse complement.
TCGCTCCAATTTGATTCCCATGCTCGGTCCCGTTTTCAACCGCGAAGCAAGCGTCGTTCCCAAGCGGCCGAAGACGTATCTCGCCCGTGGACTATATGTGGCGGCGCTCTTTGGGCTGCTCTGCACGGGGTACCTGGTCTTGGATGGCTCGCGTTCCTTGGCAACTGCATCCGATTCGGCGCGATTCGGCGGCTGGATGTTTTTATTGCTCGCGCCGCTGCAGCTGTTGATTCTTTCAAGCGTCGCGGCGGTCGGTTCTGCCGCGAGCGTTGCCCAAGAAAAAGACCGGCGAACGTTGCTCTTGTTGCTGATGACGCGTCTGAGCGGATTCGAAGTGGTCGTCGGAAAACTGATGGCGACGTTGCTTGGTCCGCTCTCGATGTTGCTTTCCGCGTTGCCGTTGTTCTTGATCTTGCCGTTGCTTGGCGGTGTTTCGCCGACACAGGTTTTGTTGGTTTTCGTCGTGACCGCCGCGACGGTGGTTTTGGCGGGATCCGTGGGAACCGTGGTCGGACTATGGCGTGAGAAGACCTTCCAAGCCATCGCGTTGACCGTCTTGATTCTGTTGATGTCACTCGGACTGGTCGAGATTGTCAACGCGGCGGTGACGCTTCCTGAAGTCGTTCGTTTGGCGATCAGTCCCATTCGAGCTCTCGCGGCCGCCGCGTCTCCACTTGCCAGCCTCTCTCCGGCCACATCCGCGGGCGTGACTTGCTTTACCGTGGTCGCGGTGCTGGCCTCACTGATCGTGTTGGCGACGGGGATCGTAAAGGTTCGTGTTTGGAACCCCTCGCGTGAAGTGCGTTTGCGTGCGCCGCAACCGGAGACCAGCGAGGATTTGGAAAGCAATGAGTCGCCGGCCAGCTGGAAAGTACGTGCGCCCCGCACGGTTTGGAAGAACCCGATCCTGTGGCGTGAAGTCCGGACGTGGGCATATGGCCGAAAGGTCGTTGTCATCCGCGTTGCCTTCGCGCTGCTGTTTCTTCTCGGAGCCGCGGTGATCTACGGGCAGATGCGTGACGGGAGTGCGTTTGAGCCTGCCGCGCGGATCGGTCGCGCGCTTCCCGCCGCAACGCTCCCGGTGGCCGCAATCGGAGTGGTGAGTCTGGTTTTGGTCAATGCTCTGGCGGTCAACTCGGTGACTGGTGAGCGTGATGGCCTCGCACTCGACTTGCTACTCGTGACGGACTTGAGCCCTTCCGAGTTTGTCTTTGGAAAGTTGTTGGGCGTCTTTTATGTTGGGAAAGAACTGATACTGTTGCCACTTGGCCTGCTGATCTTTCTGGCAGCGTCTGGCGTGATGACTTGGGAAAATGCAGTCTATGCGATTCTCGGCGGACTGGTGCTTTACCTGTTCGCGTGCATGCTGGGCATCCACTCGGGACTCAACTACGTGGCCGGTCGAACGGCAACGCTCGCCAGCCTGGGGACGGTCTTTTTCCTGTGCGTGGGAATCGCGATTTGCATGACCATCATGGTCAGTTTTCGCGGTGCATTCCAACTGCAGTTAGCGCCCTTTCTGGTCATGATTTTAGGGGGCGGTGCGGCATTGTTTGCCTCGCTCGGGTGGCGGAACCCTTCATCGGCCATCTTCCTCGCCTCGTTTACACTGCCGCTGATCACGTTCTATGCGATCACGCAGTTTTTGCTGCAGACGGATCACCTGTTTGTGTTTTTCGCGATGGCAGTCGGATACGGATTTACCATTGCAGCGTTGATGGTTCCCGCGCTCAGCGAGTTCGATGTTTCGCTTGAGAAAGATCGTGGAGCCGGAGGCAACAGCTGATTGTCCGCACTCGTCGAACACCTCGGCTGGCTCGTTCCCATGTTGGCGCTGATCGGTTTCAGCGCGTTGTTCAGCGGTAGCGAAGCAGCCTTGTTCACACTGTCCTCGCGTGATCGGCGACGGTTGTCACGCAGCGGTGTCGGAGGACGGGTCGCGGATCGATTGCTCGGCGATTCCGAGCGACTTCTCTCGGCAATTCTCTTTTGGAATCTGCTGATCAACATGAGCTATTTCGCGATCGCGTCGATCGTGGCTGGGAAGCTCGAGTCATCGCCGGATGCGGGTGCCACTGTGGCGCTGATTTTTACGGCGGTGAGTTTGCTGGCGATCATCTTCTTCAGCGAGATGTTGCCCAAGAGTATTGCGGTGCTTTCGCCGTTGCGGACTTCGGCGTTGGTTGCTCCTCCCCTCTCGTTGGCCATTCGGTTGGTGCAGCCACTGCTGCCGTTGGTCAAGACATCCAATCTGTTGGCAAGTCGCCTGCTTTGGCCCAGCTTTGAAGCGGAGAACGAAATCGACTTAGCCGATATCGAACGTGCCGTTGAACTGGGAACCGATGATGCGGCGCTCGTACAGCGGGAACGCGAAACGCTGCGAAGTTTGGTCGAGATTGCCGAGATGCGGGCCAGTGAATTGATGCGCCCACGTAGCAAGCTCAAATTGATGAAGTCTCCGCTCGATCGCGAGCAACTCCTGTCGGGTGATATTCCCGGCGGTTACGCGATCGTGACGGATCAGTCGGAAGACAAGATGATCGGTTCGCTCGGCGTGCGGACGTTGCGTCCGAGTCAAATTGACAATGTGGATGAGCTGATCGAGCCGGTTCTTTATGTTCCGTGGAGCGCAAAGGTCGCCAAGGTCTTTGACGAACTCAACGAGCACGACGTGGCCGTTGCCATCGTCGTCGATGAGTACGGAGACGGAATCGGTGCCCTATCGGTGGACCGGATTTTTAGGCGGCTTCTCGCACCTCGCCATGATTTACTCAACGAAGCTGCCGACTCGATCGCCGTCAAGCAACTCGGCGACGACAGCTATCAGGTCTCCGGTGCCATGTCTCTTCGGCAACTGGCGAAACAGCTGGACGTGGAACTGACCGATGAATCCATTGCGACGGTCGCCGGCTTCATCCAGCGTAACAACGAGCGTCTGCCCCGGCTCGGCGATGAAGCCGAACTGGGGCCCTATCGGATGCGAGTCACCAAAGAGACGACCACGGAACTGAAAATCGAGATCTGGCGTACGGTGCCGTTCAGAGAACGCGATTCGGAGGTCGACGAATGATCTGGATGGCGTTCGCGTTGTTTTTCGCAGGCTTGGTGCTGAGTGCCTTCTTTAGTGGCAGCGAAACGGGGCTCTACCGCGTCTCTCGAACGAGGCTC
>JBCBOO010000268.1:0-9093 GCA_039821235.1 Planctomycetota bacterium | reverse complement strand
CGACCTCCGAATCGCGTTCTCTGAACGGCACCGTACGCCAGATCTCGATTTTCAGTTCCGTGGTCGTCTCTTTGGTGGCAGCGAAACGGGGCTCTACCGCGTCTCTCGAACGAGGCTCGTGCTGGACGGCCTGGGTGGCAGCGCATCGGCGCGGGCGATGGTTTGGCTTTTGAATCGTCCCGCGATCTTCGTCGCGACGGCGCTTGTCGGGAACAACCTCGCCAACTTCATCACCAGCTTTGCGATCGTTCTCGCGATCGGAGAGTTCTTTGATGCATCGGCCGTCGCCGAGTTACTCGGTCCGGTGTTGATGACGCCGTTCGTGTTTGTTTTCGGCGAGCTGCTACCGAAACACTGGTTCTTCCAGGCACCCTACCGGCTGTTGCTCGTCGTGCGTCCGTTCTTGATCGTCGCCACGATTCTCTTTTTGCCAATCTCGCTGATCCTTGCGGCGCTCGCCGCGGCACTGCAGTCCGTGACGGGACAAACGCCCTTCAAGTTACGGTTGGCCATGGCCCGCGGGGAACTCGCACAAGTCCTTCGCGCCGGTGAAGAGGCAGGCATCTTGCACGCCGGACAACGGTCACTTGCGGAGCAGATCTTCGAAGTCGGAAACCGACTTGCCGTTTCCTTTGCGATTCCGCTCGATCGACTCGCGACGGTCGATTTGCCAATTCAAAGCGAGACCGCCGCGTCGATGGCAAGACGTCAGAACCATCCGATCGTCTTGGTGCGAAATGGGAACGTCATCGAAGGCTACTTGCGCTACGCGGAGCTGGCCGGCGAAGGCAATGACGTCGAAATCCGGCCGATCATCAAGGTGAAACAGACCGAACGTCACCTTCCAACACTCTTGAAGCTTTACGACGAAGCCAGCGAAGTCGCCTTACTCTGCGACGAGGAAGAAAATCCTCTCTCCGTCGTCACCCGAAGGCAGTTGTTGCAGCCACTGCTAAAGTCAAGCTGACCTAGCCTATTGGATCGTTGCCCTGGCTCTCCGAGCCGAGACCTCACGGCTCGAAAAAGCCAACCCCAACTTAGAAGGTGACGAAGCACTAGCCCTTCTTTTGATAGCCCAAGTGCGAGATGACGAGCAGCATTTCATCGCACGTGATATAGCGTCGATGATGCTGGAGCTTGTACTGGTCGATCGCGAGTGCAAGTTCGCGTCCGGCTTCCGAGAGCCCATCGTGTGAACTGCCGAACTGCCTTCGCTCGCCATTTCCGCTGCCGGATCCCTCACGACGTCGGTCGACAAAGCCTTCGTTTGAAGGGGTTGCCTGTGGCGCAGCGGTGGTGAAAGAACTGCTGTTGAATTCGTTTGACGGCGTCGCAGCGGCATTGAATGACGGCATAGTTGACTCACGTTCAGTAGACACAGGTGGTCCCAGAGCCAGGACCTGACAGTTGAAACCTAGGTCAAAACACCTCCTTCGCGTCGGACGGGCGCCGAATTGGTCGCGATTGTTGCCGACGGACTTCCCGCTCGAACGTTTGCGTTTAGCTTGCCGCCGCGTGTTCAAGCAAGTTGCCCGCAAGACCCGACTCAGCGGACTAACGCCGTGAAACTGGATGTTCGGCAATTTCCGAATCACCGACCTGCAGGTAGGCCGCCCAGCCGCTCATTTTTACAAGTGCCGGGTCGAGTTCCATCGCCCGTGCGATCGAACGACTGGCGAGTGAGCTTCGACCCTGTTCCAATTCGATGGCCGCGATTTGCAAATGGGGTTCGGCGCGCGACGGGTCGCGTTCGACCGCTTTCGCGAAGTGCTTCGTGGCCAATTCCGGGCGTTGCAGGTTTCGCATCGCGATCCCCCGCAGCATGTGGACGCGAACGGGAGTTTGGTTTTCATCACCCACGGGATCGATCTGGTCGAGCGTTGCCAGGAGGCGATCATACTGGTCGTTTTCGAGGTAGATCTCGGCCACCCGAAGTTTGGTTTCCACGAGTCCGGGCTGAAGCGCCAGGGCGCGATGGTACGCGGCCAAGGCGTCGGTGCGATTGCCGCGGGCCGTCAGGCAATCACCTCGAAGGGTCCAAACCTCCGGCAGATCACGCGCGGAAGCCAGTGCCACGTTGCATCGCGACTCCGCTTCCTCCAGCCGACCGATTTCGAGATACATTTCGCCGAGCCGTCCGATCAGCCGCGGGTCGGATCCGCTTCGCTTGACCGCCAACTCCATGTGTTTGATCGCCAATTCCGTTTCGCCGCGATTCCAGAGCGTTTCCGCGATTCCTCGATGAGCCCGGTCGTCGCCATCGGACAGCGTCAACGCTTCGCTGAAGAGCTGTTCGGCATCCTGCCAGCGTTTCTGATGTAGCGCCTGCATCCCCAGCCGAGACTTTTTGCGAGCATCGAGTGCCTCGTGGTTGTGACCCATTCGCTGAATCGTTCGGCAACCCGCCAGCGACCCGGCAACAAGGCCGATGGCGAGAGCCAGTGGAAGGAAGCTCGATCGGAGGATCACGTGATTGGTCAAAATTCGACTCGTTGACGCATTGACAGAACTGTTCCTTACCAGCGAAATGGAGTTTGACGCAATCGCGCTCCTGCTTGTTCCCGCTCTTGTGGCTCCATCATGCCCGCCCAATTTGACGCCTTTGGCATCCAATTCCTCTACCCCGAAAACTGGAAGACCGTTCAGCGTGAAGAGGGTGAAGGGGATCAGGGCGTGACTTTCGACCTGCCCAGCGGCGGTTTTGTATCAATCGAACAGACGCGTTCAGTCTCGGAAGAGGAACTAATCGGCCGAATTGTGGACGCCATTTCCGAGGAGTACGACGAGCTCGAGCAGGAACGCGTGCACTTGGATGTCCTGCCGGAGGAAATGGCAGCAACCGACTTTCGGTTCTATTACCTCGACTTGCTGATCGTCAGCCGGGTCGTCGTTGTACCAGCGATGGATGTTCCCGGTGACGACACGATGCTGGTGATTCAAATCCAAGCCGAGAGCCGCGACTTTGATGAAAACGAAGTCGTTTTCGCGGCCATCCTGAAGCAAATCCTCGACGCGCGTTAAACCAAGTCTTGCTTGCGCTTGGTCCGACGTTTTCGGGAACAGTCTCGGCAGATTCCGTTGATGATCATGCGGTGACTTTCGACGCGAAATCCGTGCATCGCCGCCATCTTGTCCCGGATCGCGACGAGCTCGTCACTCTGAAATTCGACCAACGAGCGGCACCGCGTGCAGTACAAATGGTCGTGCTGGGGATAGCCGTAGTCGTGGTCGTAAACGGTACGGCCGTCGAGCTGAAAACTGAACAGCAGGCCTGCGTCGACACACTCCCGCAGTGTGCGGTAGACGGTGGAGGTGCTGACATAGTTCTTTTCACCACGGCGAGGCAATCGATCGATCAACTCTTCCGCGTCGAAGTGGTCGTGTTGGGCGAAAACCTGCTCGATCAAGTACTTCCGCTGAGCCGTCTGTCGAAGCCCACGGGCCTGAAGGTACTCACTGAATCGCTCCTGAGGCGACAGCGAGACTTCCAACGGAGACACCTTGGTTGCGACCGAATCGCTCACTTCTGCGGGAGTTGTGTTTGACAAACCAGACCGGTCGAGATGAGAGGAAAACTTGTTGGCCGAGGTTTCTCGGCGGTGCAGCGATCGGCCCGCATCAGGCCGGCAACACGTAGCGTTGCCGCGGCCGGCACGCAGGTGTGCACGCTCGCAACGTATTTTACACCTACGTCGACCCTCTGTCGTCGGCTACACAATTGGATTCCGGCGGAATCGCCACGGCGACCGGTACGCCGTCAGGGGCTTTATCAGCCCAGTTGATCCAGGAAGCGATCGAGGGCCGCGTCCATCCGCTCGGGCGAATCGTAGTCGCCGGCCGCAATTTGGCGACGCAGTTCCGCGACGCGTTCAAACCGAATTCCCTCGCCGGCGACCGCCGAAGACTCGAGCCGTGACGCTTCGCTGGCCGCTTGGCTCAGGTCCAACTGATCGACGGGAGTCTGCTGGGTTGCAGAAGTTCGCGATGTCTCACCCGCCATTCCGCTCCGGTCCACCTGTGAGGCAGATTGAACGTTGGCGGTTGATTGTGTGGTAGAAACCCGAAAGGGGCCGTAAATCTGCATTTCAGCGCTGCTCCGAAAACAGGACAGGATTTCCGCTTCCCCATCATCGAACGACGTGGGTAAAACGGGAGGTTTGGGCGACGTGGCCGGGTGTCAATTCTTCCGAACCGAAAATTCAGCTCGGAATAATTGAATCGAACACCGTTTCCGCACCGGCCAGTAACGCCGCGATCCGTGTCCCAGGACGCAATCCATACAGCTTTGAAGAGACTCTGCAAGCGCTATGAGGCGGAAACAAAGATGGTTTCGGCCAGTCTCAAGCTCGCTCTTCAGTCGATTCAATAACTTTCAGGCCACGTCCGTGGGCACTTCTGGCGACCCGACCAACCGTCAAACACCGACGACAACCCAAAAAGAATTCACTCCCCGGTCATTTCAGCTCTTCCATGGATAAACGTCCGACCGCAACGCTAGCAAACACGCCTTGGTGGATGTGGTTTAACCTCATCTCCTTGGATGCTGTCGCCGTCGGCTGCTGTTGGGTCGTCGTCTTCACGCGTGAGTTCATCGATCGTTGGCCACAGCCCTACGAACTCGGTGTGATCGGGCTTTCGATTTGGTTGGTTTATACCGCCGATCGCCTCTTCGATGCGCTTCAGTTGGACCCAACAAAACCGCACACACATCGGCACCAGTTCCATGCCGATCATCAAATCTGGCTAAGTGTCCTGTGGCTGGCCGCTTTGGTGTTGAACGTTGCTCTGATCGTTCGTTGTGCAAGCGAAAGTCAACTTCGGGTTGGGTTCATCGCGGTTGCCGCCGCCATCACTTACGTTGCAAGCGTTCAATGGACGCAGCCGCTTTGCTCTTCCCGAATCGCGAAAGCGATTCCCAAGGAAGTTCGCGCGGGCATCGTGTTTAGTTTCGGAGTCAGTTTGGTTGCCTGGTCGGAGATCGCAGAGCTTGGCGACACCGGTGCTGTCTTGCCGAAGTTGTTGATCGCAAACGTGTTGGCGGCGATCTTATTTACGGCCAACTGCTTTGCGATCGCGTTTTGGGAAACCCATCTGGATACGGCCCAAGGCTTCTCCGCGTTCCCTTCGCTCGTGGCTCATCCCCGCAAACGACTCGTCCAGCTTCTCGTCATTCACTTGGCTGTCGCTGGGGGGCTGTTTTATGTTGATCGTCTCCCCCCATTGCTAACGGCCAGTCTGGTTGTGTCCGATCTCGCGATGTTGATGCTCGTGTCTTTCGTTCGACGGGATGTCAACTCCCCAGCCGGGCTGCTGGCGGATCTGATTCTTGTGGCGGCACCCGCTTTCTGTCTGATTGTGGGCGCGACTGGGTGGTGAATTCAACAAAACACGCATCGGAACGTTGGGCCAGGCGAGACGGATACGACACGCTCGCGTCTTGCTACCGAGCCCTCGAATGGAGCCTCTTTCGCAACCAACTCCAGCGTGCTCGTTCAGCCTTGATTCCCGACATCGCGGCATGCCGTCGCGTCTTGCTTCTTGGCGATGGCGACGGACGCTTGCTGGCTGAATTTCTGCGGCATCACCCAGACGCTTCGGTGGTGAGTATCGACCGCAGCGAGAAAATGCTGGAGGCACAAGGGCGTGCGGTTCAGCGACTTGGAAAACTAGACCAAGTGGAGTTCAAGCGACAAGACCTTCGCACCGAACCGATCGTCGGCGGTGACTTTGATTTGTTGATCACCGCGTTCTTTCTGGATTGCTTCACCGCGCAAGAACTCGTTCGATTATTGCCCCAGTGGTCGCAATCGGTTCGTGTTGGCGGCCAGTTCTACTTCGTGGATTTCATCCATCCGCCGGCGGGCTGGCGACGAGTTCAGTCATTGGCTTACCACGCTGTGATGCACGCGTTCTTTCGCTTTGCGACGGACTTGCCGAATCGTCGCTTGGTCGATTTGGATGCCATTCTGGGGCACCTTCCGTTGAGACCGATCGCGATCGGCGACCAGGTTCACCCCATGATGGCAAGCCGCCTCTATGAACTTCCAAACGATTAAAATCCGCTACTCTTTGCCGGATGTTACGGCGGAGACTTCGGTGTCGTCGAGGAAGCCGTCCGCGTTTTGGTCCAGACGACGAAAGGTGGCGATGGGGCCCAGGAACTCATTCTGAGAGATATCACCGTCTCGATTCGTATCGAGCGCGATCGCCCATGCGGGACGAGCGTCATCGGGCTCGACGGGAATTGGGGGAGGACCGATCAAGGCAAATCGACCCTCATCCTGTGCCGGATCACCACGCAGCAACCGGATGAGAATCGCATCCGGGAAATCGGTGGCTTGGAGGGGGCCGCCACGCTTTCTGACGAGCCGGCTTACGCGCGGCGCCGCTGCATCGATCTCTCGCGTGGACAACCGGGTGTCTCCGTCGGCGTCGAGCCACGCAAATAACGCGTCGGGGTGTTCGGCGCCACGGCCGCGAATCTGAACTCGCCAGATGGAATCCGAGTTTAGCGATTGATCGTCAATGGTTGCCGAGATCGAAAGCGATGGAAGTTGAAGCGTACTCGAATTGACGCGTTCGACTTCCGCACCAACCGCTTCGGTGAAATCCAGTCGAACCTGGGCTGCGGATGGATCCGAGTCATCGAGTTCAACATGCAAGACCAATGTCGGGTCAACCTCTAACAACTTGGCCACCTCGTCTTCGCTGATCCATTGATCGGAGTCTTCGTCGATTTGTCGAACGGGATGAAACGACTCGAAAGGTGACGGGCGTTTTTGCATTCCACCAACCGTGTAAGCGAGATTCGACCAGTTTACGTAGCCGGCCAAGTCCATCACGACATTGCCTTGACGGTTGGGCCGACGAAGACGCCATGGGTCATTGCCGCGATCTGAACCGGTATCGGTCAGGCACTCGGACAACTCCAGGCACGCGTCCACGTTTCGGTCAAGCGTTCGCAAGAGTGATTCCGTCGCCAAGGCGGCTTCCTGCTCATCGATGCCGCGATCGCCATCACGGTCGAGCGCATTGAACAGACGTGAATCGGATCGGTTGGCGTAACGAAACACGTCGGTGCCGAACAAACGGATTGATTCGGCGAATCCGACGTCGCGAAAAAGGAACGACCGCCACTCGTCTTCCTCAACCATTTTGTTCGCATTGCGGTCATGCTGTTTGATCAAACCGGTTTGCATCCCGGTCAATTGCGCGGCTGACTGTCCGAAGATGTTTGGCCGCTGCGATGCATGTTGCACCGCCGCTTTCCACGTCACCGGAGTCTTTTGGTCATCCAAATTCAGTTCCTTGCGGACCGTTTGGAGTGATTGCGCAATCGTCGACTCGAATCGTTCGCGCAGTGGCTGGCCTCCGATCCGAAGATTCAGACCGACCAGCAGTGGCCCGCTTGTCGTTGGTACCCAGATTCGAAAATCAACCGGGTCGGGGGCTGCATCATCCGGTTCATCGCCGGCCGCCAATTCGCCAGAGTTGTCTTCCGGGTTCACGGTCGATGGAGCAATCTCCGCAGGCGCGGTGGACGACATTTCCTTTGATTTCGGGGAATCGTGTTCTGTCCCTGGTTCATCCTGCGAACCCAGATCGCTGGGGTTTTCCATCTCCGCTGAATCTGATTCGTCGGTCGCTTCCGCCGCGAGCTCGCCGGCAGTATGTTCCTTCGGTTTCGTTTCAACCGATGCAGTCGATGACGTCGCACCGCGCCGGCACCCGAAGCAAGCAGCTGCGCAGGATAACGTGACCACGAACAAGAAAAGCTGGAAGCGGCCAAGCCTCATGTGAGCACCTTGTCGATCACGTCTCCTTCGGCAATCGCGATCGGTCTCCCGCCTTCGGCAATATTCTCCGTCATCGGATCGACGCCCAATGCGGAACACAGCGTTGCCAGAAGGTCTTGTTGGTTGAGTTTTCCGTCGACGACTTCCATGCCATCATCGCCGGTGGCGCCGTAGGCCTGTCCCCCCGCAATTCCGGCTCCGCCGAGAACCGTTGTGAATGCCTGCGGGAAATGATCTCGTCCGTTGTTGGTGTTGATTTGAGGTGTCCGCCCGAACTCACCAGCCCACAGCAACGTGGTCGTTTCCAGCAAGCCACGTTCGGACAATTCGGTCATCAACGTTGACCATCCGGCATCAAGTTGCGCACTCAGTTCTTTCACTCGGTCGAAGTTCTCCGCGTGCGTGTCCCAGCCCAGCCCGTCGCCCAACGTCACTTCCACGATGGGGACGCCGCGTTCGATCAATCTTCGCGCCATCAGGCAGCCCTGGCCGAAGGTGCCTTGGCCATACGCTTCGCGAACCTCATCGGGTTCACGCGAAAGATCGAATGCGTCTTTCGCTTCGCTGCCAAGCATCTCAATCGCAGCACGATAAACGGTGTCTTGGGTGATCACGTTTTGGGCGGAACGCTCCCGCAAGAACGAGCGTTGCATCGATTCCCATAACTCCAATCGCGTTTGATATCGAGCCGAATTCACCGGGACATCTGATTGAAGGTGATCGACACGCAAGTCGGCAAATCCGTTGCCGGTGATCCGTTCGAGTATCCCGGTCGCCGAATTCGTGGCCGAAGCACGAACCGTCGTGGCGGCGTAGCGTGGGCCCAGGAAACCGGGTTTGAGCGAGCCGGCTGAAAGTGCACCCGGAGTGATGGTGACGTACCCGGGTAATTTGCAATCAGGATTCGCAAGCGATTTGGAAAGCGAACATCCGATGGCGGGATACGCGACTGGACCGCCTTGAACGTGCCCGGTTCGCATCAAAGTCGTTCCGCGCTGGTGGTCGCCTTCCTTGGTCGACATCCCCCGCAGGACGGCAAGCTGATCCGCCTGTTTGGCAAGTTTGGGAAGGTGTTCGCTGAAACGCAGTCCTGGAGCGCTGGTTGCGATTTCTGAAAACGGGCCGCCGTTAACATGATTGGGTTTCAGATCAAACGTATCGATCTGACTCGGGCCACCGGACATCCATAGGATGACGCAGTGCCTGCCTTGCGCCTTGGCTTGATCGCCAGCGGCCGCGACTAGCTTTGGAAAGAGACTTCCGCCTGCAAGGATTCCACCTGCGCCGGCCAAGCCGC
>JBCBOO010000267.1:0-9105 GCA_039821235.1 Planctomycetota bacterium | reverse complement strand
AAGGAAGTCGTTTCGCTCCAGTAGTGCGGCAATGACGAGTGAATAGGCGCGAGGGGAATCAAAGAAATCCGCGTGCGGTGCCCAAAACTTGACGTCGCCCGCTGCGGCTCCACCTTCATGCCAAATTCGTAGCGCCCCGGCGACCATTTTCGCGGAGTCATACGACTCGAGCGGATCGGTTGTCTCGAAGTCCTTGACGGTGTGAGCGCCGAATTCCCGCCACCATTCCGCAACCTGGCGGTAAAGGCGGCTGATTTTCAAGAAGACTGCCCCGTCATTCTGCGCAGCGGCTTCGCTCCAAACTCGCGCCATGTAGCTGAACAGCTGATCCATGAGATACAGCAAGTCGTCGGCACGTGAATCATGAACGCTGCAATCGGGACTCGGGTGCAGGCTGAATTGGCCGGCGAACCCAATGAGATCCCAGGGATCTGCGAGTGCGCCGCAGCGAATCGCTCGCTGTATCAAATCGAAAACGTGGGGAGCGACCTCCACGGCCTGTCCCAAGTCGCCCGCGCGCAGTGATCGCAGTCCGAGTGTGATTTCACAATCAATCCGGCAAATCATCCGCGCCGAAGTGGCCGGGACGACATCGATCTGTCGGCTGGACGCGTCCGGGTAGCCCATTCTCGCATAGAGTCTGGCAAGTTGAACATGTTGGACTTGCACGGCACGCCGTTCCGCGAGCGCCGCGTTGAGACGTTGCCGTGCGGCACCAAACGGCTGCCGACGCAGCTTCTGTTCCTCTTCGAGTCTCGCCCGATGCTGTCCCGTCAGTTTCGCGAGACGATCCGAGTAAAACGCGTCGCGATACTGCGCGATGGGTTTCATCAACGTGCTGAGCGTGACATCGCTGGAATATGCACTTGGTCCCCATCCGCTGATCCCGCTTGCCATCAAGATCGTTCCGGCGAGCACGGTCGCCGCTTCGGTGAGCAGTTCTTCAGCCGACATTCCACGTTCATCGACCAATTCGCGGTCGCGGACTCGGGAAAGCAACGCATCAAGCGTGACTTGTCGCAGAACAAATCGATCGTAGTAACCGTCACCATTGATTCGAAGATCATCCCACCCGCCGAAGTGATAGTTCGGTCGGCGATTTACGGGGTGATCAAAATCGTAAGCACGCGGATCGAGCGACAGTTCCTGGAGTTGGTCCAGATTGAAAGAAGCCGCCCGCAGAATGTGTTCGTCGGTATCTCTCAGGACCGCGAGTGTTTTCGCGACAAGCTCCAGGTAAGGCCCCGCCGAAACGCCGGCGTCTCGCACGTAGAGTGGAATTGGCCGAACGAATTCATGTTCGTAGGGCTGGCACTTCCGATTCTCAAGAACGGCGACGGGGCGGTATCCGACGAAGTCATTCAGTTCCGCAATGGCTTGATCGACCAGTCCACCGAGCGACTCTTGAGGGACCGCGCCGTTGGATTCACTCTGCTGCGAATACAGCTGCAGCAATGCGTCGGCAGCACGATCAAGGAAGAAGCCATTAAAGAGAACTTCCGGGACTTGGTGGAACAGCAAGTCCCGATGGTAGTCCATGTAGGCCGGAAGCAAGTCGCTGAGGAGGAGTCGCGAAACATGCCGAGCCTGCGAGACCTCTGCGAACGCAGCTTCGTTCTTGGTCAGGTAGTCGATCGTCTCCTCAATCCAAGCCGTCAGCACGATCCACGCGGGCGTCCCGGTGAGCGGGTTGCTATCGCTAGCGGCGTCGTAAACATCATTCCACAACTGTGCAATTGCGGGATCGCTACTGCCGCTGGAGAAGTTGAGATACCCCACCAGTCGCTTCAACGAATCGTTGATCGAATCAGGGGGCGGGGTATTGGACATGACGCGGTGGGGCAGGAGGGAGCGAAACGGAGGCGACTACTTCTTGGCCTTTTTCTTTTTTGCGGTCTTCTTTTTGGTCGCCTTTTTCGTGGCTTTCGCGGCGCTCACCTTGGCAGCTTTTTTCTTGGTTGCCTTTTTCTTGGCAGCTTTTTTCTTCGTCGCTTTCTTCTTGGCGGTTTTCTTTTTGGAACCGCCGAAAATGTCGTCCCAGTTGCTGGCGTATTTTTCGTTGGTTCCGACGCGGAGAATGGTCATGCCTGATTGGGTGTCAGAGGAGGAAATGAAAATGCCCTGCGGGCGTCCAATGAATGGTGGTGTTGAACCGTGTCAATTCAAATTCGATGATGCATTTGGTTTGGCGAGTACCGGTCCATCATCGGTTGATCACAAGTCCGTCATGAGTTGATCATAAGTGCATCACGAATCACGAAGGAGTTCATGGTTGATCGCGGCGCGACCGCATCAACCGGCATGGATACTTTTGTATCGGGCGCGTTTGATTTCGTCCGGGTCTTCGCCGAGTCGCTCGCGGAGACCTCGTTCGTAGACTTCAAAGTTTCCTTCACACCAGGTGACTTTGCCGTCGCCTTCGAAAGCCAGAATGTGCGAGGCCAGTCGGTCGAGGAACCAGCGGTCGTGCGACGTGACGACGACGCAGCCTGCAAAGCTGAGGATGGCTTCTTCGAGCGCTCGCAGCGTATCGACATCGAGGTCGTTGGTCGGTTCGTCCAAGAGTAAGACATTGCATCCGCGACGAAGCAACTTGGCGAGATGAACGCGGTTTCGTTCTCCGCCGGACAGGTTCCCGACCTTCTTTTCCTGATCGGGACCTCGAAAGTTAAATCGGGAGACATACGCACGTGCATTGACGTTGCGTCCTCCCAGGTCGATGGTCTCGTGACCGCCGCTGATCTCTTCAAAGACGGTGTCATCGTCTTTCAGCGAGTCGCGACTTTGATCGACGTAACCTAAGTCAACGGTGTCTCCGACACGGAAAACGCCCTGGTCGGGATTTTCCTGTCCCGTGAGCATTTTAAACAGTGTCGTTTTTCCGGCACCGTTGGGTCCGATCACACCGACAATGCCACCGGCGGGTAGGCGGAAGGAAAGGTCTTCGATCAAGACCTTCTCGCCAAACGCTTTGGCAATGTTCTTGCCTTCGATGACCAGGTCACCAAGAGGCCGGTTCGATGGGATCTGGATCTCCAACTCGTCGGGCCGATCTTCAAACGACTGCGATGCCAAATCCTCATAAGCTTTGATTCGAGCTTTGCTTTTTGCCTGACGGGCTTTGGGGCTCATCCGAATCCACTCGAGCTCTCGAGTCAACGTGCGTTCACGCGCCTTAGCCTTGCGTTGTTCGATCTGCAGTCGTTTCTGCCTCGCTTCCAACCAGGCGGTGTAGTTGCCTTCGAAGGGAATGCCACGGCCTCGGTCGATTTCCAAGATCCACTGTGCGACGTTGTCCAAAAAGTAGCGATCGTGAGTGACGGCCACCACGGTTCCGGGATACTTCGCCAGATGCTGTTCCAGCCACGAAACCGATTCGGCATCCAAGTGGTTGGTCGGTTCGTCGAGCAGCAGTAGGTCGGGTTGACGGATCAATAACTGGCACAGCGCGACACGTCGGCGTTCACCCCCGGAGAGTTTCGTGACATCCGCGTCGCCGGGAGGCAGGTTCATCACCGCCATCGACATTTCGACTTGACGATCAAGTTCCCACAAGTTGTACGCGTCGATGGTGTCTTGAAGTGTCGCCATTTCATCACACAGCTTTTGCATCTCATCATCATCGGTGACGTCACCGAGAAGCATGCTGATTTCGTTGAAGCGATCGAGCACGGCCCGACGTTCGGCAACGGCGGTCTGCACGTTTTCAAAAACGTTCTTTGTCGGATCAAGTGGCGGTTCTTGTTCCAGATAGCCCGCCGTAAATCCCTTGCTCAATTTCGCAGAGCCGTCGAACTCGGTGTCCATCCCGGCCATGATTCGCATTAGCGTACTCTTGCCGGCACCGTTGGGGCCGAGGACACCAATTTTCGCGCCGGGGTAGAACGCGAGATGAACGTCGTCCAGCACGGTCCGTGTGCCGTGTTTTTTCGTCAAGCCTTCGACTTGGAAGATGTACTGTCGTGACATTCCCTATTCCCATTCGATGGTTGCCGGGGGCTTGCTGCTGATGTCGTAGCAGACCCGGTTCACACCTTGTACTTCGTTGATAATCCGCGTGCTGATTCTCGCCAGCAAGTCGTACGGCAACCGACTCCAGTCCGCCGTCATGAAGTCGTCCGTGTTGACGCTGCGAACCGCGATGGCGTTGTCATACGTCCGAGCGTCGCCCATCACACCGACGCTTTGCACCGGCAGGAGGACAGCGAACGTTTGGCTGGTATCGCGGTACAACCCGGCGGCTTCGATCTCTTCGATCACGATTGCATCGGCGGCACGCAGCACGACGAGCTTGTCACGCGTCACTTCGCCCAAACATCGGACGGCCAGACCAGGACCGGGGAAAGGATGTCGCCAAACGAGCTTTTCGGGAAGCCCCAATTCCAATCCCAGGCGTCTTACTTCGTCTTTAAAGAGGTCTCGGAGCGGTTCAATCAACTCAAAACCGAGCTCTTCCGGTAATCCGCCGACGTTGTGATGAAGCTTGATGGTCGCGGCGGGGCCGTCCGGGTCCGCACCACTTTCGATCACATCCGGGTAAAGCGTTCCCTGGGCAAGAAAGTGAGCGTCTTCGATGCTCTCGGCTTCCTGTTTGAAACACTCGATAAAATCGTGACCGATGCGTCGGCGTTTCTCCTGTGGCTCGCTAATTCCCGCAAGCGAAGCCAAAAAACGGTCTTCGGCGTTGACGACGTGAAGGTCGGTTTTGAAATGGTTGGAGAACTCGTCGATAACGAGCGTCTGCTCGTTTTTCCGAAGCAGCCCGTTGTCAATCAGAATGCACGTCAACTGGTTTCCGATTGCTTTGTAGAGAAGCGCCGCGACCACGGACGAATCGACGCCGCCACTGAGTCCGCAGATGACACGCTTGTTTCCCACGCGGGCGCGAATTTCAGCGATCGCGGCGTCCGCGAAATCGCTCAGTTGCCAACTCGGATCACAGCCGCAAATGTGGTGCACGAAGTTTCCGAGGACGGTTCCGCCCAGTGGCGTATGCGTGACTTCCGGATGGAACTGCATCCCGTAGATCGGCAGTTCGCGGTGCCGGATCGCCGCGTAAGGGCATGTGTTGGTTTTCGCGAGTGTCTCAAAACTCTCGCTGATCGCGGAAACCTGATCACCGTGACTCATCCAAACATCGATTTCGTCTGGCAGTGACCCGAACAAGCCGGTTGACTGGATCACTTCGCATTTCGCGTGTCCGTACTCACGGCTGGAAACGCTGGAAACCTCACCGCCTAACGCTTCACAGGCGAGTTGCATTCCGTAGCAGATTCCGAGGACTGGGATTCCCAGACGGAAAATTTCGGGATCGCATCGCGGCGCGCCGTCTTCGTAAACACTCGACGGGCCTCCGGAAAGGATGATGCCCTTGGGTGCCAACTCGGCGACTCGATCGGCGGAAAGATCGTGTCGCAAGATTTGACAGTAAACGTTCTGCTCGCGGACGCGACGCGCAATCAGCTGGGCATACTGCGATCCAAAGTCCAACACCACGATCCGCTGGTCGGTCAATGCATGCGAGTTGGAGTCGGAAGCGGAAGTAGCGGTCATCAAATCAGAAGGCACTTTCGATTCACTCATGCAAGAACGCTGCGATTTTGGAGTATGCCGTCCGGTCGCGACTCGGAGCCTCCACTGTCGCCAACCTCAAACCGGGAGTGTAGAAAATGCAAGGAATCTCCCCAAGGGGCTAAGAAACACGCGAACGGTAACTGTCGCACTTTCGACCCGCCGTTTCGATCTGTTGGAGAGATTCTCGCCGCGAGGGCCCTTCGACACCTGGCAAGGCTCTCGCCACAAGCACGGTTTCATCGTCCGAATTTCCCGTCACGCGCTGTTCCAATCGACCTCCACCATGCGAATCTTGCTCACCAACGACGATGGCGTTTACGCTCCCGGCCTTGCGGCCCTCGAGCAGCAACTCAGGCACCTCGGCGAGGTGATTGTCATCGCACCGGCGACGGAACAATCCGGAGTCAGCCACTCCATTACGTTTTTGACGCCACTGGTCGGGAAACCGATCCACCGCGACGGACGCCAGTGGGCCTGGGCGGTGGAAGGCAGCCCCGCCGATTGCGTCAAGTTGGCGATCGCGGAACTTCTTCGTGACGATCCCGTCGATCTCGTGGTCAGTGGCATCAACAACGGTCTGAATGCCGGAATCAATGTCCTCTACAGCGGGACCGTGGCAGCCGCGATTGAGGGAGCCTTCTTTGGAACGACCAGTATTGCCGTTTCCTTGGAATACAGCCCGAATGCGGACTTTCAATCCGCTGCCGTCATCGCCAAGAACATCGTCGCGGGAATTGTCAAACAACCCGATGCGAACGGAAAACTCTTCAACATCAACATCCCAACAGCCGCCACCGAAGGCCCCACCGAACTGAGTGTTGTGCCGATGGGACTGGCCCAGTACGGCAATCGGTATGAGAAACGGCGTGATCCAGGTGGCCGAGATTACTACTGGGCACTGTGGGAGGAACCCGAGGAACCGCCCAAAGAGCTGACGGATATCACGGAACTGCGAGACGGCAAGGTGACGCTGACAAGCCTGCAGTTTGACATGACCAACCACGAAACGACGGAGCAGATTCGAAACTGGAACCTGAAAATATAGGCGGCGGGTGAACTCAGCCCGCGAGGATCGCGACGACGACTCCGGTCGTGATCAACGAGGCTCCGGCCAGTCGCAGCCACATGACGCCGCGCGAAACATGAGCCTCGTTTCCGCCCCACACTTTGGCCACCGCCCAGGCCAGCAAAACGCCCCAAATACCACGTGTCGCGTAGACAACGTTGACTCGCGGGGCGTCTCCGAAGTGCGAGAGTGTGAACACGATGCAGACCGCTTGCAGCGCGATCAATAGGCCACCGATCAACAGGGATCGCCGTATCGAGGCTTTGCGAAACATCTCACGCTGAAACCCGGCCAAAAAAATGAGCGAATAAACGGCGACGAACCAAAACATGACCGGCAGGAAGCGATTGCCGGACCACGTTGCGGACTCGGACGAGCAGAAACGCTGAACGAGGACATCGAACACCGAGAAGGAACAGCTCGCCCCAATCGCGCTCACGATTGTGTAGGCGATCCGCGAGTGCCCCGCTTTTCCAGTCCACTGCACCAGACCGATCCCCACGGTCGCCAGAACCGCCGCGATCCAGATTTCAACGGGAAGGGATTGGCCGCCGATGAGTGTCGCCAACAACGCGACCAAGAAGACTTTCACGCCAAATAGTGGCGTGGCGATCGAAACATCGCCGTGCGTGATTGCCAGGAATGTCCCGATTTGTCCGGTGATGTAGAAAACACCGACTAGCGCCGGTTGCCAGATGAGTGACCAAGGGATCGCCGCGTCGGACAGGAACCAGAATCCGGAAAAAACAAACGCAGCCCACCAGTTGGCAACGAGGGAGACCGTCCAAGGATTCGCGCCCGCGACCGTCGCACGCTTGAGCAGCAGCAATCCACAGACAAACAGAATGCTGGCCAGCATCGGCAACAGGAGGTGCAAAGATTCGATCGGCTGGAGGCTGGAAGGGATTCGGCTTTAGTATTGAATCAGAGAAACCCCTCGAGTCCCATCCGCCCCTTTGAAATCCTCTTAGACGAGACATCCCATCGCGGCCGTCTCCGTAAGTGTGGAAGCCCCCGAAAACGCAGGATTGGCGGCTGGATTTCCCATCGGCATGGGCATGATGACTTCCGCAGCCGGGATAAGCCGCACGTCTTCACAGCGTGACAAGTAAAATTGTCTTGGTTCTTCGCGACACAAGCAGAGGGCAAGTAATCGGTCACCGCCGACGAAACGAATCGGGCTGACCACCCGTTTCGTTCGATTTCCTTTTGCATCGACGTAAGTCATTTCGATCACAAAGGTGTCGGCGTCCAACATTGCGCGGCGGATGGTTTCTTTCATGGCTCAGACCTGATTTTGCGGGTTTTTGGGTCGGTCAAAAGCAGTATCGAACCTCGGGTGACACATCCGGTCACGTGTTCGATCGCGATCCCTGTCACCTCGGTTGAATCCTGGTTTCGTCTTTCTGAATTCGATTCCGTTCACCGAGACAAAGTCCCACCAGGGTGAAGAAAACGACTGACTCCGAGCGGAGCGGCCCCATGAAAGAAGCACATCCAAGGCTCCAGCCCAAATACCAGAGCGTCATCAGCGCCGCCAACGCCCCCATCCGTTGCCCAAACAGGTCAGCACTGAGCAACCGAAGACTTCGAGACGCGATCTGAACGAGCCCTCCCAGAAACAGGATCAACCCGATGAGTCCCGTCGAGGACAAGACTTGCAAGGCGACATTATGAGCCGGGTGGTTCGCGAGGATGTTCCAAACCAGCAATTCGCCGGTTCGACTGGTAATGAAGTATCCATGGCCTCCAATCGGAGCATACTGGTACTCCGCCCAAATCGCCGACCACATCTCCCGGCGTCCAGAGACATTTTGGATCTGTTCCAGGTTCTGTCCGCGCGACAGGTATTCCAGGGCTCCATTGATCACTTCGCCGAAGTACGAAAACCCTGGGTCGAACACCAAATAAACAACGGTCACCAGTGCACCGGCGACCAAGAATGCACCGCGAGCCCGTGTTGATGCGAACCATCCGACCGCAAACAAACAGACCAACACCGCCATCAAAGTCGCCGTGCGGCTATGCGACAATAGCACGAGCGGTCCATTTACAATCAAGTTGCAAAGGAGTAGGCGACCGGCCCACGGAAATCGCATGACGACCAATCCGAGCACTGCAACGACGATTCCGAGGGCGGATGCGGCACCGGACGCAGTGGGATGCACAATCCCATCACCGCCGTCATGAAGGATCGTTCGATCGAGACCGGAAAGGTTTGGATCGACTAGGTGAACGGTCATCACGATGGCACCAAACCCCAGCAACGAGTAGGCCAAGTGGCGGAGCAACTTCGAAACGGTAAATCGATCCGTTGCAATTGCGCCGACCAGCGCCGCCAGCACCGTGGCCTCGCCAAGAATGCGCGCCAGCTCTGCAGGATAATCATGCCGTTGCAGGATCGGTGACACGCTGGCCGGACCAAGCCGCGCAATCCGGCCGCGCACGGGCTCACCGTTAATCTG
>JBCBOO010000266.1:0-9135 GCA_039821235.1 Planctomycetota bacterium | reverse complement strand
CTCCAGAACCAAATCAAAGAGGCCTGACCCCTTTAATTTGATCGCTGCATTACTGCTGACGCATTACTCGCCTCCTGGAACGGTGACTCGAACACGGTTGGAAACGTTTGTTGACCCAAAGTGGGAAATCGTTGAGCGTGAACTGCGTTCAATGGACAGCTACGAGAAACCGCTGCTCGACCTGTTGCAGCACAAGGATCTTCCGGGCGCGAATATGCTGTCGGTGACCGGTGGCAACGGCGTATTCCATGTGCAAATTGCCGATGCCCAGATGAACTGGCACCAGGCCTTCGACCCCGAGGGCCCCAGTGACACCGTCGAAGTCTGGCGATCTGACCAGGGCTTCGAGGCACCGCAGAATTGGACGTGGTCAATCGATGATGCCGCTACTTTGGTGCGGTACTACTATCAGCACGGCAAGCCGCATCCAGACTACAATTGGCTCTAGGTCAATTTACCGATACCGAACAAATTGCCGCCGCATATTCGCGATGAACAATGCGTTGGATTAGAAAAGGGGGAAGGGGGTGGTTTTGGAATTCGTAGCATGAGACAGTCTACAGCAACCCAGAACCAAATCAAAGAGGCCTGACCCCTTTAATTTGTCCAATGCTGGTTTGGTATCATGGAACAAGCCAGGAATCGGGTAAGAACGCCGGTCTCCCGAAACCCTCCCCACAACACCTAGCATGCGGGTCCGCACTAGGCGTTTCGCCGGAAGGATGCAAGCGATTGCCAATACTCTTCAAGATGAAACAAGCCCTCGGCGGCGAGGTATTTGTTGGATAAAGCTCGCTCAGGCTTCCTTCCCACGGTTTGTCGCCTCCTCGCGGTTACCCTCACCTCGTACTGACTTTCGTTGGAATTTCGTTTGGTAGACTGACTCCTCGAAAGTAGCCGGAACAAAGTACAGGGGACTTTCTTCACCCCACAAGATCACGCCCATGTCGGGCGTACTGCACAACGAGCCGGCGGTCGGATCGGTTTTGAAATCAACGCATATCACGCCGGCCCGCTGATGCGTGTCGTTATGCCGAATCGTAAATTTGCTGGACCAATCGATGCGAAACGTTTTGTGTTACTTCGTCGTGTTTTGGGGAACGGCCTCATGCAATGCTGAGGACGTTGTCTCAACGGACCGTGAGCTTGGTGCGGCGCTATTGAATGCCCGGGACGGCGACGTTGTCACCTTGCAGCCAAGAACGTTCGGAAGGCTGTCAATTTCGGGAGGCCGTATCCGAATCGGCGACATGGATTGCGGACCGCTTCGAAAGACAGACGTGGCAATCGAAGTTCGCTCCGTGAACCCCAGCCAAATGGCCACGATCCGCGGAATTCACGTCGGACAGGGTGGCACGTGGAAATTCTCGCATCTGCTAATAAAGCCGGCGCGTGGCACGGTTGCCGTGAATATCCTTGCCGATCGGACGATCGTACAGGATTGCGAAATCGATTTCGGAAACTCCACTCAGTGGACGGTCGCTGAATGGACTCGAAACGCCGGTGATGGAATTCGAGTTCGCAGCGGGAAAAGCGTGCAGTTGCTTCGCAACCGTCTCAAGAGTGTTGCCGACGGCATCAACGTTTATCCACCAGCGACCCATGTGCGTGTCATCGGAAATACCATCGAGAACTTCTGCATGGATGGTATTCGAGCGCTCGGCGACTTTGGATTGTTCGAAAATAACGTCGTCCGAAACGCTCATGTCATCAACGACAACCACTGCGACATGCTTCAGTCCTGGTCCACCGGGAACGATGGAAAACCGGGTAAAGGCACGATCACTGGCGTGACGATACGAGGCAATCAGTTTTACTCTCATACAGATCCGAAACAGTTGCATCTAAGACGCGGACGTAGCGGAGTTCAGGGGATCGGAATGTTCAACGGGAGGTTCAAAGACTTTGTCATTGAGAACAACCTCATCGTCGCCGATCACTTTCACGGCATATCGGTTTACAACGCTGAAAATGTGCGAATCGAGAGAAACACCGTGGTGGACTTCGACACTCAGTTTCCAGGGCCT
This sequence comes from Planctomycetota bacterium, assembly GCA_039821235.1. Taxonomy (GTDB): domain Bacteria; phylum Planctomycetota; class Planctomycetia; order Pirellulales; family Pirellulaceae; genus Stieleria. The sequence goes on along the minus strand of JBCBOO010000266.1, from coordinate 7,108 downwards.
CCATGGATCGTGGTAAAGAACTACGGCAAAGGATGTCGCATTGCCAACAACATTCGAATGAAGGCCGGAACATCGGACCAAGCTGTCGTGCAGGAGAGCAACGTCGAGATTAAATACTCGGATTACAAGGCATGGTTTCACGATCCATCTCGCGGAGACTTTCGACTGCGTAAGGACGTGCCAACGCATGGGGTCGGCTACTACGGCATAACAAAATAATCGGGGGAAACGCCGACGCACCAAAGCAGACGCCCTCGACGATGGACAGCCAATAACCAAGCGGTTGCAACGGACCTCGCGTTCGAGGTGCCAAGCCAGGGGCAGGCTTGTCGCTCGCGCGGCCCCGCTGAACCGTAGCTTTCGCCCGAATCGGTGGTGGATGTTACTTGTCCCACTCTCGCTCCAAGTTGATGCGCCACTCGTCCGAGACAAATGCTGGAATCACTCCAAAGCGTGCTCGTCCGTCGGCCCATTTGATGGTCTCGGGTCGCTTGGCGACTGCTGTGCAAAGCCGACTGGGGTCGGGCGTGATTCCAACTCGGCCTAGGTCGAGACGGTCCGAGTCCCAGCAAGTCTGGATTGTCACGTCGGGATGATTCCTTTCGTGCGTGTGGCCTTCGCAGGCTCGGTAAAGCAACCGGAATTCGTGGTCTTCGAGATCAAATTCGTTTCCACAAAGCTTGGCCGCATATTCCGCCGCGCGTAAACCATGTTGTGGATCAGTGACTTCATTGACACGTCGTGAGTCATGAAGGACCGCGAACAGCGACACGACATCGACATTTGCGCCGGTCTCTCCCGCAAGTCGCACCCCGATCTCCAGCACTCGTGCCCAGTGCGCCACCCCATGATCTCCGCCGATGGGAAGGGTGTAATCCTCGAGCACTCGGCGAAGAACCTTTGGGATGCTCGCATTCATTCCATTCTCTCCCCCTGAACGGCTCGACGGATCGTTTCGTCTTCGTCGCGCCGGATCTGCTCCCGTCCGGTTTAGTCCTTGACGTTCCGTTTTTGCGTGAGCAACCATTCGTAGAATGCAGGGTTGTCGTATGTCGCTGTCCAAGAGTCGTGTCCCGCATCGGGGTAGACGGTCAGCTTTGGCTCACCCCCTCTCTGCTTCATTGCGTCCACCATTTCTTGAGAACGTTCGAGAGGGACGACATTGTCCTTTGCTCCATGAAAGGCCCAGGTGGGGAGAGTAGCGAACCGACGTGTCGAAAAAAGATCACCACCGCCACAGATCGGCGCGATAGCGGCAAAGCGTTCCGGCGTGTGCGCCGCCAGTCGCCATGTTCCGAATCCGCCCATGCTGAGACCGGTCACGTAGATACGATCCTCGTCGATCTTGTGGGTCTTGATGACATGATCGAGTAATTCGGTGAGCTCAAACGGTTCCCACCAAACGTCTTTGGGGCACTGGGGTGACACAACGACGAACGGGAACTCTTTGCCCTGATCGATCAGCTTCGGCGGACCGTGCTTCTTCACCAAGCCAATGTCATTGCCCCGCTCACCAGCTCCATGAAGGAACAACACCAGCGGCCACGAGTCCTTTGTTTCGTAATCCTTGGGCAGGGCCAACAAGTAGTTCATCTCCACGTTGACGGTTGCACTCAGTCGCTGTTGGGATTGGCTGGGGCCATCGGCGAGTGTTGGTGTGTTCAAGAGGATCACCAGGGCGATTGGTAAAAGACGGTTTTGCATGTTTCGTTGTTTTCCTGAGCGTGACGGTTCATTGCCTGGGGCGAAAAAGGAGTATAAACGGCCACGGAAAGGAAATCGTCAGGAGCAGCGTCAGGCATTGGCAGGAACTCCTGACGCTGGCGAGAAACGCTTGGACAGGAAACCCGGTCTTCCGATGAGATCCCAATGAACCCCCTCGGCAACCAGCAAATTGTGCCCGGCATTACCGTTCATTCATCCGGGCAGGCGTCCGTCGATCCGTCGATGACGGAGGTGTTGTTTGATCTCGCGATTCGCCTGGAGGAACAGATGAGTTTCCCAGTCGATGTCGAACACGTACTCGCGGGCATCGTGTTGGCGGCTCGAGCGGGAGAGTTGGAGCCCGACAAGCCGCTCTCACCCGGTGATCCGGCACTGCACAAGGTACTTGTCAGTCATGTGAAAACGGTTTTCACAAGATTCGGCGGCAACGTCGGCAGTGACGATTGAAAGCGATTCGGTGAATCTGCCTATCGCGAGCGTTTGGGTTTCCAAGCCAAATAACCCAAGCTGAATGCGAGCGTAAAACCGACAGCGACACCGGAGAAGAACAACACTAATCCGGCGGGTGACTCTGCTGGAGTGATGTGGGCGAGGAGATTCATCGCGGGTTGATCCTGATTCGGTTGAAATGGGTCTCGAATGGCGGGCGACTTTACCAAAAATGGGGCGCAGCAAAGAGGTGCACTGATGGTTCAATCATCAAGCTTTCGTGAAATCACCGTCAATGATATTCCGTCGCTGTTCGACGTGCGGATTGCAACATGGCATAACGACGACGGAGAGCAAGAGCTAACCGAATATGGGATCACACACGATTCGGTCTCGGCGATGCTGAACGAGACGCACCGTGGCTGGCTCTGCGAGGTGGATGCGAGAGTGGTCGGATTTGCGATGGGAAATCGCGAAACGGGAGAAATGTGGGTGATCGCCGTCCTCAAGGAGTTTGAGGGGCAAGGCATTGGCAAGCAGTTGCTTGGGCTGGTGGAAGGCTGGCTGTTCTCAGAAGGCTGGGATGAAATCTGGCTCACCACGGACCACGACGAATCTCTTCGAGCCGTCGGTTTCTACCGGCATCTCGGATGGAGCGATTGGAAGCTCGTTCCGGGCGGAGATCGTTTTCTACGCAAGCGAGCCACCTGAGTGGAACTGACTCGGAAGCGGATCCTACAGCCGGCTGTCGATGCCTTAGCTCGCACGCTTGTAGATCGCTGTTAGCATGGCTTCGGTGTCCTTGAACTTTGATTTTGTGGCCAAGGCTTCGTCGATCAATCGACGCGCATCGGCTTCGCTGTGCCCCAGCGTGATGAGCGCATCAAAGGTCTCGCTGACGACGGCGTTGGTTTCACCGCTGTCGTCTCCGGATGGCCCGGTGGCATCGACCATGAGTGCGAATCGCGGCATCTTGCGCCGCAGTTTGGCAATGATCCGCTCGCTCGTCGCCGGGCCGATTCCGGGGAGCGCCGAAAGGCCTTTTGCGTCTTGCTGCTCGATCAAGACCGCGAGCTCTTTCACGGGGCGAACCATCGCGCGGAGGGCTTTTTTGACACCGACACCGTCGACGCTGCAGAACAGGTCAAAAAATTGTCGTTCGGGCTCGGTTGAGAAACCGACCAGCCGGGGCGTCAAACGCCCACCGCCCTGCGCGTTGCCTTCGATGTAGTCGAGCGTGTGCAAGCGAATCGACTGGCCGAGTTTCGTTTGCAGTTGTCGCCGGGTGTAATCACCGACCAAGACCTCATATTCGAAGGGGTCGAAACGGATCGCGACGGCGGTTTCCGAGACCTGGGTGAGCTTGCCTTCGATCGAAATGAACACGTTCGGGTTTTCTCCGGGTTACGCGGCGAGAGGATTCTGGCCGAGGAAGTAGCTGCAAATGGCGATGGCGAGTGCGTCCGCCACATCGGCGGGTTCGGGCGTCTCGTGGAGTCCCAGTTGCAACTTGACGGCCTGCTGCATCTGGTGCTTCGGTGCGTGGCCGTTGCCGGTCATGACCTTCTTGACTTTTGTGGGTTCGAGACTTCGAACATCGATTCCGCACTGGGCGGCAGCGAGGCAGATCACGCCGCGTGCGTGTCCCATCAGAATGGCTGTTTTGGGACGCGAGTAATGGGAGAACAGTTGCTCGAGCGCGAGGTACTCGGGCCGGTGTTGCTGAACGACCTCCAATACGCCTTCGTGGATTTCGGCGATGCGACGTTCGATGGACGACTTCGCGCGGCTGCGGACGATTCCCGCCTCGACCAACTCGCAATGTCCGCCGGTCGCACGAATGACCCCGTAGCCGGTCACGTTCAATCCCGGATCGATGCCGAGGATGATGCGGTGGGGTTCATCGGGCTTGCCGGACGCGTCTACGCTTTGGATTCCCAACTCGTGCCCTCTTTCTTGTCGAGCAATGCGATTCCGATTTCCGCAAGTCGATCCCGAATGGCATCACCGGTCGCGTAGTCCTTGCGCTCACGAGCTTCCTTGCGAAGATCGATCAACAGCCGAACGGTTTGGTCCAGCAGTTCCGCCGACGCGTCATCGTCGCCACCGCCCACGGGCTGCTTGACAAACAACCCGAGGATGTTGGTCAGTTCCTTGAGCGATCGCACGGCGGCGGTCAGCGAAACCACTTCGGGCGAGTCGGTTGCAGCACCCGCCGCAAGTTGATTTTCGTCCATAAAACGATTCAGCAAGCGCAGCCAATCGAACAAAGCCCCCATCGCGGCGCCGGTGTTAAAGTCGTCGTCCATCGCGACGAGGAACTTCTCTCGCAGCTCGGCGACTTGCCGAAGCAATGCATCGTCGCCGGGATCAAAGTCGCCTTCGGTTCGAGTCCGTGCGGGAGAAAGATTGATGCCGTCGGCTTCGACTTTTTCTTTCCCGAAGGTTGCCAGGTTCTTGTCATCGTAGAACGATCGTCCGGTGATTTCTTCGAATCGATCGAAGAGACGAAAGAAACCGTCGAGGGCTGCGCCGGCTTCCTCGAGCCCTTCTTCGCTGTAAAGAATGGTGCTTCGGTAGTGCGTGCGGAGCAGAAAAAATCGGATCCGCGTGCCGGTGTGCCGACGAATGAGTGCGCCCAATCCGCCGTCGCCCTTGGAGCGGCTGATCTTGCCTTCGGCGTCATCGGCGTCCGAGTCCGCGGCGGCTTCGCGATCACTTTTGCCGCCGACCTTGCCTTTCTGGCCGGCCCGCATCAACCCGTTGTGCATCCAGTACTTGACCATCGGAGCGCCGTGGCAGCAGCCGCTCTGGGCAAGCTCGTTCTCATGGTGGGGGAACATCAGGTCCAGACCACCGCCGTGGATATCGAACGTCTCGCCCAAGATTTCGTGGCTCATTGCGGAGCACTCGATGTGCCATCCGGGTCGACCGGAGCCCCAGGGGCTGTCCCATGAAATTTCGCCGGGTTTGGCGCTTTTCCAGAGCGCGAAGTCGCCGGAGGAACGTTTTTTTGCCGCGGCGCCGCCGCCTTCGCCTTGTTGGTCGTCCAGACTGCGATTGGAAAGCTGGCCGTACTTCGGATCTTTCGTAACCTCAAAGAACACGTCGCCGTCGACCGCGTAGGCAAAACCTTGCTCGACGAGTCGCTCGATGAAGGAAATGATGTGCGGCATATGGTCCGTCGCGCGCGGCATGTAATCAATCTGGTTGACGCCCAATTCGCGAAGGTTCGCCAAGTAATCGGCCGTCATTTCGGTCGCGATCTGTGAAACCGGGATGCCACGTTCCCGGCTCTTGTTGATCAGCTTGTCGTCGACATCCGTGATGTTCACGACCCACGTCGGTTCGAAACCGCTGTAGCGGAGGTAGCGTTTGACGGTGTCGAAAATCACCGGGCCAACCATGTGGCCGATGTGAGATTCGGCGTAGACGGTGGGGCCACACAGGTAAATCCCAACTTTCGGGGCATCGAGGGGCTGGAAGACTTCCTTCGTCTTGGTCAGCGTGTTGTAGACGCGGAGCTGGCTGGTGGTCGGCACGGTGTTGGTGGTCGGCACGGTGTTTCGAGAGCAGTCGTGAGGAGTGGGGAAGCGGGGGCAGGAATTGGAACGCGGATTGTACGGCGACATCCCGCTGACGCCGAGCCCGATCTGACGTCCATCGCATTTCGCCCTGCTGCGTCTTCACGAGTGCCCGAGAGGCCGCCAACGGGAGCCTCGGACGCCGGGGCGGGACGATGACGCCGAAAGTCGGCCCGTCGAGCTCCTTGAACGGGCGATGCGGCGGCCGACCTCTCATTGACCAAAACGCTTGGCGTAAATAGATTTAGGCGCGCACAGACCGGCAGGGCTCGAAAGTCACAGCCGGACCTCAAACTGTTTCTCCCCCGGAGCGACGCGGCGTTCGACCCGTAATTCCTTTTGTGTCAAAAGGTCACGACGAACCAGTTCCGCACGCTCACGCCTTTCTCCTAGACGGTTTCGATAGAGCACAACCATGGCGAACAAGATGGTCTACTACTTCGGTAAGACGCGTACCGAAGGAAAAGGAAAGCCCAAAGATCTACTCGGTGGCAAGGGCCTGAACCTTGCCGAGATGACCTCGATCGGTCTCCCGGTTCCTCCCGGATTCACCATCACGACCGAAGTCTGCGATGCCTACTACAAGTCAGGCGAAGACCTGCCCGAAGGCTTGATGGCTGACGTCGGCAAAGCGGTCAAGAAGCTCGAAAAAGAGCTCGGCAAAAAGTTCGGCGACGATGCCAATCCGCTGCTGGTCAGCGTCCGCAGTGGTGCGGCCGTCAGTATGCCCGGCATGATGAACACCATCCTGAACTTGGGCCTCAATGACAGCTCAACCGAAGGTCTTGCCAAGGCAACCAAGAACGAGCGGTTCGCCTACGATGCCTACCGCCGTTTGATCAATATGTTCGGCGACGTGGTCATGGGAATGGACCACCACCAGTTCGAGCACGCGTTCGACAAGGTCAAGAAAAAGTACAAGGTCAGCGACGACACGGAAGTTCCCGCCGAGGGACTCAAGGAGCTTTGCGAGGCCTACAAGGCGGTCTACAAGAAGCACAGCGGCGAAGAGTTCCCGCAAGACCCTTTCGTGCAGCTGGAGCTGTCCATCAAGGCCGTTTTCGGATCTTGGAATACCGATCGGGCGGTGAAGTACCGTGAGATCGAAGGCATCCGTCACTTGCTCGGAACCGCCGTCAACGTTCAGTCGATGGTCTATGGAAACATGGGCGACGACTCGGGCACCGGCGTCGCGTTCACGCGAAACCCCAACACCGGTGAGAACAAGTTCTACGGTGAGTTCTTGATCAACGCGCAGGGTGAAGACGTTGTGGCAGGTATTCGTACGCCGCAGCCCGTCGCCGAGATGCCCAAATGGAATCGCAAGATTCACAAGCAGCTTCTTGAGATCAAGAAGACGCTCGAGAATC
>JBCBOO010000265.1:0-9173 GCA_039821235.1 Planctomycetota bacterium | reverse complement strand
TTTTCCCGATCGAACCGGCCAAACGCCGCCGACCCATCCGGCGTGGGCCTGCCACCAGGCGCGGCGAATTGGCATGACGAATCCGACAGGGTTGTTCAATCCACGTTCAAACGTGCGCGTCATCATCGCGCGTTCATTGGGATCTTCCAGCTTGGGATCCGTTGGATCGATATCCTCCGGCAATCGCCCTTCCCGCCAAAGGTAATAGAACGTGTCCTCGTAAACGGGGAACGTCATCTGGGCCGATATTCCGAGCGTGCCTGCCAGATGGCGAACGAATCGATTCGCATCATCGTGCGTGTGCCCGTAGTCCTTCCCTTCGTCCGCAATGTACTGCGGGTTTTGCCAGACGGGCTGGCCATCTTTGCGCCAAAGGCATGTTAACGCATAACGCGGGAGTGACTCACCGGGATACCATTTCCCCTGGCCGTAGTGCAGCAACGCCCCCGGTGAAAGCGTGTCGCGCAGCTTCAACAGCAGGACGTTGGATAGAATTCGCTTTTCTTTGCCGACCGCGTCGGTATTCCACTGCGGATCATCGACATCATCGATGCCGACGAACGTAGGTTCGCCGCCCGTGGTCAGCCGCACATCTCCCTCGGCGAGCATTTTGTCGATTTCATCCCCGGTGGAAACGATTTGTGACCACTGCGATTCGGAGTAGGGCAGCGTGGTCCGCGGGGACTCAAGAATCCGCTTGACGGACATTTCGTGTTCAAACGTCACTTCACACGGTTCGTGCCCGCCCGTAATTGGCGCCGCGTCTCGGTAATGCGGCGTACACGACAACGGGATGTGTCCTTCGCCGGCCATGAGGCCACTGGTCGGATCCAGCCCGACCCACCCCGCGCCGGGCAAATAGACTTCCGTCCAAGCGTGCAGGTCACAGAAGTCTTCGGTGGGACCTTCCGGACCGTCCAGTGGTTTTTCGTCGGGAGCGAGCTGGATGAGGTAGCCGGAGACGAATCGCGATGCGACGCCCAAGTTGCGAAACGCCTGGACCATCAACCAAGCGGAATCGCGGCACGAACCGCTGGCTTTTTCGAGCGTCTCCTCGGGAGTTTGCACTCCGGGTTCCAAACGCACGGTGTAATCAATGCGCCGCTCGGCTTGCGAGTTGACTTCGACCAAGAAATCGATGACGCGTTCGGTTGCTTTGGGCAGCTGCTTGACCCAGTCCTCCAGCAACGGCGTCATCGGTTCGGTGACCAAGTACGGCGCGAGCTGTGTTTTTATCTCGGGCGAATACTTGAACGGCCAAGACTCCGAGCCTTCTTCGATAAAGAAGTCGAACGGATTGATCACGGTCATGTCGGCCACCAAGTCGACGACGATGGACAACTTGGTGGCGGGTTTTGGAAACACCAGTCGTGCGACCGGATTGGCAAACGGATCCTGTTGCCAATTCAAGAAGTGCTCTTCCGGCTCGATCGCCAAATCGTAGGCAACGATCTTGGTGCGACCGTGATAGGCGGGCCGCAATCGAATCAGTTGGGGCGAAAGCCCGATGGGTCGGTCGTAATCGTATTGAGTCTTGTGATGAAGTGCGACGCGAATGGTCATGAAGCGGCGGTGAGGTGAAAGAAATCGGTGGCGAGCGAATCTCCGACGGCATTGAGCTGATGTTGAAAGTCATCAACGAACTCATGCATCCCGCGTGAGATTACTTCTTGGGCGTTGCTGTTGGCCAGGCGATGATGCAGGACCGACAATTGTTGGCTGGCATTTCCGGGCACATCGGCGCCGCAATCATTTTCGATATTTCGAAGTGACCACTTGGCTCCCGTGATGCAGGGAAAAATGCTGCGTGGAAACGACTGATGGAAAACAAAGAACGCGACGATTTTTTGAATGTCCACCAAATGGTGCTCACGCCGGTACGCTTCGATCCCGCTGATGGCCAGCAACAACGTCGACCATTGAAGGTCGTCGAGTGCCGTCCCGACTTGATCCATCCGTTTGTGCAAACTGAAATACTTGACGTCCAAGATGCGAGAGGTCTTGTCGGCGCGTTCCAACAGTCGACCCAAATTGAGAAAGTGCCAGCCGACGTGGTGAGGCATCGTACTGTCGACGATGCCGCTCCAAAGTAGCGACCGTTCGCGCACCTTCTCGAAAAAGTCCGACGTCGGGTCACTCAATTGTGATTCGGGCGCATCACGAACGAAGTGGTAAAAGTCGTTGAGGTGCTGAAATGACTCACTCGAAAGCGAATCCCGAACGCAGCGGGCATTTTCACGTGCCGCACGCAAACAGGAAATCATCGAACTCGGGTAGTCCGAGTCAAACGCCATGAACCGCACGACATTTGTCGCATTGGCGACCGAGTACTTTTCTTGGAAAAGTTCATTGTCTCCGGTGGCGTGCACCAGTGGCTGCCAGGGGTCAACCAGGTAGTCGGGCTGCTCGAGCGTCATGTGGAGCGTGACTTCGATAAACCGAGCCAAGTTCTCCGCTCGTTCGACTTGACGACTCATCCAGTAAATTGATTCGGCGACTCGAGATAACATCTTATTTGTCCCCCACACTGGCGACTGTCTGGCCGGCTTCCGCGATCACCCAGGTGTCTTTGCTGCCGCCTCCTTGCGACGAGTTCACGACCAGCGAACCTTTCTTGAGAGCCACCCGAGTCAGCCCTCCTGGTAGGACCCAGACGTCGTTTTGTCTTGAACACAAGATGTACGGACGCAGATCAACGTGGCGGCCTTCAAGCTGTTCGCCCGCAAGCGTTGGCACACGAGAAAGTTCCAGCGTCGGCTGCGCGATCCAGTTGCGAGGATTTTCTTTGATCTTCGCCGCAAATTCGTCACGTTCGTCATTCGTTGCGTGGGGACCGATCAAGATTCCGTAGCCACCTGATTCGCCCGCGGCCTTGACGACCAATTCGTCGATGTGCTCCAGCACGTACTTGCGATCGTCGTCGTCTTGGCAAACGTAAGTCGGGACGTTTGGCAGAATCGCTTCCTCGTCCAAGTAGTAGCGGATCATCTTCGGCACGAATGCATAGATCACTTTGTCATCCGCGATCCCGGTGCCCGGTGCATTGGCTAGAGCGACGTTGCCGCGCCGATAAACATCCATGAGTCCGGCGACGCCAAGCACGCTGTCTTCTCGGAAGGCTTTTGGATCGAGAAACGCATCATCGATACGGCGGTAAATCACATCGACACGTTCCAACCCGGAGGTCGTGCGCATGTAGACGAAGCCGCCTTCGACGACCAAGTCTCTGCCTTCGACCAACTGAATGCCCATACTCTGCGCGAGAAACGAGTGCTCGTAGTAAGCACTGTTGTAGACACCGGGTGTCAGCAAGACGATGGTTGGCGAGGATACATGCGGCGGACGAATGTCCTCCAGTAGTGAAAACAACCGCGACGCGTAATCGCTGACCGGACGCACCCTCGACGACGCAAAGACTTGCGGGAAGTTGCGTTTCATCATGTGGCGATTTTGCAACACGTACGAAACACCCGAGGGGCAGCGAAGGTTGTCTTCTAAGACATAGAAGCTACCGCTATTGTCTCGCACCAAATCCGTGCCGGTGATGTGGCACCAAACATCGTTGAACGGCCTCAGCCCTTCGCATTCTTTCAGATACGCCGGCGCGGTGTCGATCAGCTCGGACGGTATCACACCGTCTTTAACGATCGCACGCTCATTGTAGATGTCACAAAGGAAGTAATTCAACGCTCGGATACGCTGCTTCAATCCGGCTTCGATATGTTTCCAATTCATCGAGGAAACGATGCGTGGCACCACATCGAATGGCATAATTTTTTCGGTGCCAGCGGAATCACTGTAGACCGTGAACGTAATGCCCATCCGAAAGAGGGCTCTTTCGATTGCGTGCTGACGACGAAGCAATTCGCCCGGTGGCATCGCATTGATCAGAGCAATTAACTTTTCCGCGTCCAGACGGGCTTGGTTGTCGGAATCAACGAGTTCATCAAAGAACCCGTCCAGCTGATACTGCTCCAACCGAGGTGTCTCGGTGGCGGTTCCCGGTGGTTGCGACGCGGGGAGCGATGATTGATGCTGTTCCATGGCGGTAGCGTAAGCTCCGAAATCGAGGCTTCCGGGCTCCTTCGCCAGAAGCGATGCTGTGAATTCATGTCGTCGCCCTCGGTCCGCCAAAACCCAAGCAAGACGATCGTAGGAGAAATTTCTCCCCGCACGTTTCTGACGCGGATTCTAGTCGAATTCCACTTTTCCGCGTCAGTAGGCAAACGGAAGTTTGCCCAGACTGATGGATACGACGACCCACACGAAGCCTCAGGCGTAACGAAGTCCCACTCCGCACGAAGTCCTGCTCTGTACGAAGCACCATTGTGAATTTCGATTTTCAAAGACGAATCCCGATCTACTCGATTGCCGCGGGAGCGGTGGTGGCCATCGCGCTCACCACCTGTGCGTTGCTGCAACGCCCCGTCCCCCCGGTGGCACTGGGGGCACTCGGCCTCGCTCCGCTGGCTGCCGCTTTGGTTGACGCCCTCCGGACTCTGCGGCGACCGACCCAACCGATCGCCAATACCGAAACGCCGCAAATGCAGGAAGCCGAAGACTGGATTAAGGAGCAATCGGTCGATCTGGACCAAAAACGCAAACGCCTTCAGGAAGACGCACTCTCAATCCAACAGTGGCTGCAGTTCCCCCAAACCATCGACTTTCGAGCGCAGAGCGACGTCGGAGTGTCCTCCGAAAACCCCGCTGTCTCCACCGCCATCACCGGCGGAACGAATGCCGGCTCGAGTGCATTTTCCTCCGACCCGCTCACCGCGCAAGACCAAAAGCTGCTCGCGCTGATCGACGCGAAAACAAAAGACCTTTTCGAACGAATCAAGGCGGATGACTATCGCACCGATGTCGCGGGAGAAAAAACGGTCGACATCATCGCCGTCCGCCGAGACTTTTTTGCATTGGTGTCCGAAGTCACGTCGATCTACCGGCCAGACGATCCATCGCCGTTTCTGAAGACGAATGCCGAAGCTGTCTCCCGCGCGTTTGGTCGCGGCGCCTTGCGTTTGCTCGTCGCCGCCGACCAGTTACCCGGCGGTATCTCCGGGTACGACTTCCAATCGCTCTACAACGTGATGCGACGCGGGGTCCAAGCCTATGGCATGTACCGCAGCGCGAAACCTTATCTCGATGTTGCCTCGGGACTCTGGTTTGCCGGACGACTCGCAAGCAGTACCAACCCGGTTACCTATGTCGCTTGGTGGGCAGCAAGCAAAGCGACTACCTACGGAGCTTCAAAACTCAGCGAGCATGTGATCGATCAGCAAGCCGTCGGACTGATTCGTCAATTGGTAGAAATCGTCGCCGTCGAAGTCGCGTCCATCTACAGCCCGCAAGTTCGCTATCGAGACTTGCACTGGATCTATGGTGTCGAACTGGTCCACATGATCAGCGAACTTCAGTCCGGACAGGATGCTCGACTGGAAGCGATGCGGCAGATCGCAACGCTGAAGATCCTGGATGAATACGGCCGCATGTCACTCTTGCGGCAACTCTCGCTCGGAGTCTCTCGATTGCCGCATGACTACCGACCGTCGGAGTCGCTACCGCCGCGCGATCGCATGATCATCGTCGAAAAACTGGAGTCGTTTTTACTCGAACACGTGTTGGTCGGTGAATTACGCCCGGACGAAGCATCCCTGCAACGTTGGCAACAAGCTGCGGCCGATCGACTGGAAGTTCAATTCCGAGCGTCCGAGAAAGATGTCCCCGTATCGGAGCAAACCGAGCGTTGCGTGTGGGCACTCGCATCCTTTGCGCTCGAACACCTGCGAGTTGAACCGGAGGAACTGCCCTCGGTCATCAAAGACACTTCCTTGTGGCAGTCGGCCAATCAAGCCATGCGATCCGATTGGGAGAAATCGCTTCAGGAAAATCCTCCTTACCTTTATCATCCGCCCTCCATCGATCCTTCGAACGCGGCATGCAAGTCCTTCATGAAGGACTTGGTGTCACTTGCTTTATCCGACGAACACGGCCCCTCGATGGCCAAGCGAACCAGTGCGACTGAATCGGCACTGCGGGTGTCGGCCTACTTCCTGCGAACGTCCGCCGATGAAGTGATGGGAAGTTATTTCGAAGGAGTTAAAGCGAAGCTTTTGGGTAAGCCCGCTCCGACAAGTCTGAGTGAAAACGTCCTGCGCTCGCTACTTCAACTACTTGCCGACGAATCCAACGACTGTGAGTCGAGTTCCACCACACCACCGGTGACTTGCTTATTCGAAGAGGTCGTCGTCGACGACGAAAAGCCAGCCTTGCTTGCCAGACTCAACCGGCCCAGCCTTCCGAGCGAACTGGTTTGCTTTCGAGATGCGAGCGATCCCGCCGGCAACGTGATCGAGGTGCTTGAAAGGTGCGATTACAATTCGGCCAAAATCTCCAAAGTCGCGGGCTACGTCCGCAGTGACTGCGAAGTCAAATTCCCGAGCGGAACGAAAGCCCTGATCGCAGGCTCCACCCTCCGAGGCTACGACGCCACCTTCGAAAAACTACTCGCACCATGCCCCGGGGGCTAAACGGACTGCCGCAGTCATCGCGCGAGTCACATGGCCGACCAGTCTTCGGGTGATGTCCACGAATAACGCGAATAAAACGAATCGAGTCGAGCCACGGAATCGGCCGCAAGTTTTGAGCTCCAAGGCACTTGTTAGTCAGAAGTTGGATCGGCGGAGCGATCCACTACATTTCTCTTGGTCACGAGACTTGCCAAATCAGGGCGGGAGAGACAGTTACGCAGGTCAGTGATGTCTCCCGTTGCTAACGGTCAAAGTGCGCTAGGCGCTGAGGTACTGGCGAAGTGTGGCGAGGTCTTTTTTGATGGCGGCGAGGTGTTGGGGGACGAGCTTGGGATCGCGATGATCGAGGTATTCTTCGTGGAGCGATATCGGTCCTTGGAAATCCCAAGCTTTGAGAATCGAAAAGAACTCTCTGCCGATTCGTCCTTCGCCCAGTGGCACGTTCCGCATCTTCGCTCCTTCCCAAACGAAGTCTTTGACGTAGACGGTGTCGATATGCGGCCGCGCGAGCCGTAGCGTGGTCGGCCAACTCGCTCCGCCCTCCGCGGTGGCGTGCCGAATGTCGTACGCCATCGCGATGTCGTCGGGTGAGATGCCCTCCAGCACGCGATCGATGTCCCAAATCGCCGCGCCCATGTATCCATTGCCGGCGTGGTTTTGATAGAGCCCCGTCATGTCGTAATCGTGGTTCATCGCTGCCAAATCGATCACCTGGTCTCGCCAAGACGCGAGCTGCGTTTCAATCGGCTCAGACTTCGAGTACTTGAAGTACTTCATCCGGTAACGTTTGATGCCCAGCGTCGCGGCGGTCCGAAGCACTTTTTCCGTGTTCTTGCCACGCGGATTGTTGATATCCGAGGTCATCACGGTCACCGCAAGGTCTCGTTTCGCAAGCGCCTCGGCCAACTTGGGCAAATCCTCTTCCACTCGCTCCGGTTGAACGTGGCCGCCCTTGCGAATCGGTGCTTCGATCCCATCAAACCCGAGTTCGGCGATTCGATCGGCTAGCTCATCGAACGAAAGGGAATTGAACGGCTTGGTGAAGACACAGATTGGATTCTTCGGTTGATCCGCGGAACGAGCCAGCAGCGGTGTGGTGGCAAGTGCGCACGCGGCACCCGAGGCGGCGGCAAGAAAATGGCGTCGGTTGGGAGTCATGGCTGCTATGTCCGCGGGGCAGGGGAGGGGAGCATCGGTGCGTGTTTCGCGCCGTGAAACACAACATGATAGCCGCGCCGGAGAAAACTCATCTTGCGGGCGGCAAAGAAATTTCGATACGCCATGGTCAACTCGGAACCCGATCCACCCAACGGATTTTGTACATGCGATCGTCTCGCCCCCTCAGATCACCTTCCCTTCGATCACTCGCCGGCATTTGCGTTCTACTGCCATTGCTTTGCGCAACGCAGACCGGTTGCCTCGGGTTGATCTCCAACATCATGCACGCGACCGGCGCCGACAAAACGCCCGCCGCCTACAACGGGCTGCGTGAATGCAGCGTTGCCGTCGTGACGGTGACTGAAAATGGTCAGTTCGGAGACGACACGGCCGCGAGAATTTTGAGCCGCAATGTCACTCAGTGGCTTGGCAGCGAAGTCAAAGAAATCGAGCTCATTCGTGAGGATGAAATCGCGGACTGGCGCGACCGTCACGGATGGGATCAATTGGAATTCGCCGAGATCGGCCGTGGCGTCGAAGCCGACAAAGTCCTAGCCATTGAAGTCGCCAATCTGAAACTGCGTGATGGAGCAACGCTGTACCGTGGAAACGCGGATGTCCGAGTTTCCGTCATCGATTCGAAAACCGGCGAAGAACTTTATCACACCGAAATCGACGAGTTTGAATACCCGACAACAGCGGGCGTCTACACGAACGAGACGACGGAATCACGATTCCGAAAGTTGTACCTTGGCATCCTGGGCAAACGAATCGCGCGGCAGTTCTTTGCCTTTGACGCCCACGAAGATTTCGCGCTCGATTCAATCATCGCTCGCTAGCATCTGTGCATCGTCGGGATTCAAATTACGGATCCTCGCTTGATTTCACAATTGAGCCACGCTGCGTCAGCGATGAATTCTTCCGGGGGAGCACTCTTTGCTACACGAAGAAACCATCCATGAAACGCTATAAAGTTAACTGCGATCTGCCACCCGTCGACGCACTCAAAATGGGCGGTGTCTGGGCTATCTTGATTTTCATTACCGCCGGCGTCGCCGGAATCCTCATGCCGTTCTTTGTCATTCCTGCGATCCTCAACCGGATCCAGATCGAAGAGCACTCGTGACTTGGGGCGCTCCAGCACGCAGTCAAAACGCGGAGTTGTTTCTGCCCTGGAGTTACTCGAGGGAATCTTTTTTCCTGCGAGGCGTCTGTCACCCGCAAGCTCGCTCTGGACAGGATAAACATGATGGCTGGAATCGTGTGCATCATGTCTATCCTGTCGACAACATTCTCGCCCGAATCAAGGATCGCATGCGGTAAGAGTCTTTGCAGATAGAGAAAGGCTTGGAGTTCCTGAAGCGCTGTACAACGCATTGCCGCTGCGCCAGGTGACTGCGACTCGCTTCATGGCCGCCGGGGCTCGTAACCTCGACCTCGCACTCGCCCGTATGAACTGGGCACTCGCTTTGATGGACGATAAAG
>JBCBOO010000264.1:0-9400 GCA_039821235.1 Planctomycetota bacterium | reverse complement strand
ACAAGCTCTGGTCGCTTGGTCATCCGCTGTTTCCCCCGATTGCACTCGGCTGCCCACTGCAGGGGCCAAACGACTTGCAGCATCAACCTCGCATTGAGCTATTCAAAAACATCAGCAGTGAAAAGAATAACGCCTGAGCGAGATGCGTTGAATCTCGTCTGCTCAAAACGTGTGAAATGCGATTCGGCCGGAAAACACGCGGCCTTGTAGGGCCGGAACGTAGGCGTTGTACCGGGGGCGAATTTCGCCGTCATGTTGCAGCTGACCACGTTCCTTGATGGTTTCGGCCGTGTTTGGATCCACCGGAAAGAGCGTGATCAACTCGTGTCGATTTGATTTGTGATTCTTCACGCTGTAGGCGAGAACCGCAAAGTCATTCGTAGCCTGAACCACATCGGTCTGCAGGGTCCAAGTCTGTTTCACGGATCGGTAGTCGCACCGAACTTGTTCCGACAATCGAAAATGGGGGCATTTCAGGAACGCCCCGCCGGTCAGATCCTGTGCGACTTTCATCTTGAGCAGGCGACGCAGGCGAGACGAGGCGTCTGAGTTACCTCGGAACGCAATCATGCCCGTAAAATAGGTTGCGTTGGCAAGTAAGGTGCCTTGTTGAGGATCCGGGCCAAGCGTATCGAGTGAAAGCCCGAACGACTCTTCGATTCCCGTTTCGATCCAACGAGAACGCTTGAATCCGTAAGGCGTCTCCAAATTCGAAAACAGGTAGCCGTAGCAATGCTGAATACCGGCATGCGGAGTCTCGGGCGAGAGATCTTTTCCCAAGAATGTGGCCAACAACTGAAGGATCGGAGCGGGCACAATTCTCGCGTCGGCAAACTCGTCATGGTTTCGCGATCGTCCCCAAAAAGAGAGCGGGCCGCGACGCAGAGCATCCGTCGTTACTTGGCGTTTGATCGATGGCATCGTGCGGTTTAGCAAACGCACAGCCGACGGCACACTCGACTGGCAAGCCTGCATCAGTTCTCGAGTGAGTTTTGCCAGTTCGATTTCGGAGGTCATGCAACCGGGATTGGAATTGTGAAGCGAGCGAGGGCTGCTGGGCCGCTGAGATGGCGAGCAGCTCGGGGATGCAGTTACCTCTGAGCGACAAATACCTTAGGGAGATTTTGGTGTGCAAGAAAGGGACGTCTCGATGCAGAAGATCATCAGACGTTCATTGGTGATTGGAATGTGACGTGCTATTCTAGGAGCCCTCCGAGATGCACGAGGATGCGTTTTCTTCCTTGATCCTTTCGACTGGCGTCACGCTTGTGGTTCGACACTCTCGCCCCGACGAATCGGCCCGGATTTCAAATCATCTTCACGGGGCTTCCCCACCCGAGCCTCCGCAGACGGCCGGAGATCAGTTATCGACCCAAGTGGGCGTGGAACACTCGGCCGCGAATGATCCAGCCGAAACGCTACCCGTTCTGGGGCAGCATCAACTGATACGAAAAATTGGCAGCGGCGGCATGGGAGTCGTCTTCGCCGCCGAAGACTTGCAGTCGGGGCGGAAGGTCGCCCTCAAGGTCGTTGCCGATCGCCATTCGGTGAGGTTGCCGGGGAGTCAAACGCGAGATGACGGGAGTAGGCGGGATCGGTTCCAGACAGAAATCCGCACCATCGCGGAGTTGGACCATCCCCACATCGTGACGCTATTCACGGCGGATCGTAAGGAAGAATTTTCCTATTACACGATGAAGCTGATTAACGGCATCGACCTCCATCGACTGATTTGCGACATCGGTAACGCCCAGTCATCACTCAATGGTCGTCCTATCCGGTTGGATGAAATCAAACAACTGTTGGTGTCAAAGGCAACCGCTTTCGAGGAATCCCTGGAGGGTTCGAGCGATGCCGGGAGCGAGCATTGGAGCGCTGAAAAACCACTTGCTGAGCAACCGAGCGAGGGGAAACCCAGCGACGAAAAACCCCTCACGGAGTCAGTCGGGGAAACGGATGGGGGCGAACCTGTCGCAAGCCCTGAGAGGAAGGACGCCAAGATCGCCGAGCAATCGACTTGGGCGGTCAGCCATCCTCGTGTTTCAACCGACCGGCAGCCGAGCGTTCCTTCGAGCGAACCGAATGGTGTTCTGGAATCCAACGCGGAAGCAGGTTCGTTAAAGAAATCGAGTCGTCTTTGCGGTGAGTCTCTCGTGTTCTTCGCGTCGCGGATGGCGGATGTCGCAAACGCGATTGCGTATGCCAACGAACAAGGCGTTCTGCACCGAGACATCAAGCCGAGTAATTTAATCATCGATCGAAATGGCAAGATCTTTGTGACCGACTTTGGTCTGGCAAAGTGGGTTAATGGAGACGGGACGGATTCCACCGCGTGCGTTGGCACACGCGGTTACATCGCGCCGGAGTGCTTTCTTCCTACATCGGATTTCAATCCGGCCAGCGAAGTCTACTCGATCGGTTGCGTCCTTCATCAGCTGATGACACTCGGAACCCATCCACCGGGACCGGTCCATTCGATTGCGCATGCCGTGGCCGATTCAGAACTGCCTTCCGATCTTGCGACGATTGTGTTCACTGCGATGGCGGCGGAACCGACATGTCGCTATGAGAATGTGGCGGAGCTGGCGAGTGAGCTGAGGCGATACGTGAGCGGTGAACCATTGCACGCGGTTTCGCAATTGAAGCCACTGGCGGATGACGCCGAACGTACGAGCCCGATCGTCTCGCGTCGCGTTCTTTTTTCGATCGCCGCGATCAGTGTTGCCTGCCTCGCTTTGGTTGGTCGAAACTTACTTTTTGACTCCGATCGCACTGGCCAGGACGTGCGGGCCATGGCCAAACTGGCTGCGTCCGCTCAGTCGGCGTCCCAGAAAGCCGATGAGACACTCGAGTTATTTTTCGAGTCCTTCGACGAGCTGTACCTTCCCGCTGCAGAGCGTTTTGTCAGGCAGCCGTCTCCCAATTCCAAATCAAAGCGTCTGGAATTGACGGATCCAATGAGAAAGCAACTGGAGTTGGGTGTGCAGCTGTGTGAAAGGCTGCTTGAACAGCCCGGGCACGACGACGCCGTCTACATCAAAGTGGCTTCACTGCTGAGGCGAATCGCTTTCGTTTTCGAAAGCGGAGGCGCGACCGCGCGTGCCGCTAAGCACTTTGGGCTCGCGGCTGCCGTCCTCGAGCGTCTTGGTGACGAGGATCCACAAGTGCTTGCGGAGCGTTATTGGCTGCAATATCTTCAGACGCGTCGTCAGCACTTTGTCGATGGATACAAGTCCCAGGCGGAACGATACCGGCAGCACTTGCAAGAGTGCGAACAACTGTTGGAGCGACGCGGGTTGGACGTCGCGACGGAGTCAAAGCTGCACGAGTTGGCGGGGCTGATCGAACTGGCGCGGGAGCGATTTAGCATCGCTGCGACCCATCTCGAATTCGTTCAAGAAGCAAAGGACAAAAGCGAGATCGGAGGTCGAACGGTGATGAATGCGTTGCTAACGGCCTATCGAATGGGTGGACAGTATCAGAAGGCACTCCCGCTGGCGGAGCAACACGCCGAAGGTTCCGAGAATGATGAGGCTTGGCGAAACCTGGCCGGGCTTTACTTGCACCTCAACCGCGTTGCGGAAGCGACGGCTGCATTCGACCAGTGCGTGAAACTCAACCCGAACAACGCCTTGGGATGGCACGGAAAATCGTGGGCCGCTTTTCGCGCGGGCAAGACGGAAGATGCGATTCGATTTGTCAACAAAGCCGAGTCACTTCGAAAGAACCACGATACGATCCTGAGTTCTCGAGCCGCGTTTTTGTCCAGCGTGGGCCGGTGGCAAGAGGCTGCGGAAGATTACCGAGCCGCCATTAACCTCCGGCCCGATAGTTTGTTCGTCGCTCATCCCGCAATCATGACGCTTTTGTTCTGGGCCGGCAGTGCCGATCGGGATGTTTCGTTGTGCAGCGATGTTTTGCGGCAGCACTCGGCACGTTGGCCTGCGGGTCGCACCCTGTCGTTGAAAGTGTTGTGTGCCTTTCGGCAGAACGACGATCCGGCGGTGTTGCAGCTCACGAAGACGCTCAGCCAGAAGAGTCCGTTGATCGATTTGATTTTCAAGACGAGTCAATTTCGGCTTTCGAAACCGGGCGCCGATCGAGAGCGACTGCGCACGTTGTGTCTGAATCAGCTCGCCGACCCGACAGGTCAACTCGCAAAGTCCGAACTAGACCAATTGGTCGTCGGGTACGTGGCGGGCATCATTCAATGACGACAAGAAAGCGATGGATTCGCTTCGGACCGGGATGGTTGGTGACGGCGGCCTTTATTGGACCAGGTACCGTGGTGACGGCAAGCAAGGCGGGAGCACTCTTCGGATGTGATTTGCTTTGGGCGATCCTGTTCGCGTGCTTCGGCGCAATTGTCCTGCAGTCGCTTGTCGCGCGTGTCGGAATCAGCACGCAGGGCGGACTTGGCGAAGCGATCCGCCAATCCTTGGCCCGTTCGATTTGGCTGCGGCCGGCGATAGTCTTGGTCATTGCCGCCATCGGCATCGGCAACACGGCGTACCAGACCGGCAATCTGACGGGCGCCGTCACTGGAATCTCCTTCATCGCTGGTGGCGACCCGGCGATATGGCTGGTTCTGTTAGCCGCGGCGGCTTGCACGTTAGTCTGTATCGGGCGGTATCAATGGCTGCACCGAATACTGGTTGCCTTGGTAATCGTTCTCAGCCTTGCTTTTCTTTCCACGGCCAGTCTCTCGATGCCTTCCCTTGGCAGAATGATGGGCGGCCTGTTTGTTCCCCGAGTTCCCGACGGGAGCCTGAGTCTTGTTCTCGGTCTTATTGGAACGACGATCGTTCCGTACAACCTGTTCCTCCATGCGAGCGGAGCGGCAAGGACGTGGGCTGGGGCGGACCCGAAGGAGGCGATCCTTCAAAGTGATCGCGACACGCTTCTTTCGGTCAGTCTCGGCGGCTTGGTCACCATTGCCATTTGCTTGACGGCGTCGGCTGCTTTTTTTGACACGCAAACACGTTGGGAGTCGATTGGTGATTCGGCAAAACAGCTGAGCCCCACCCTCGGACCCCTGAGCAGCGTTGCATTCGGAATCGGTCTTTTCGCGGCCGGGCTGACCAGTTCGATCACCGCTCCTGTCGCGACGGCGTACGCCATTTGCGGTTGCCTGAATTGGAACGCAACGCTTGAAAGTCGCGCGTTCCGCGGAATCGCATTGGCGGTCATTTTGATCGGGACCGCGATTGCCGTTTCGCTGGGAAAGAGTCCCGCGAGTGTGATTTTGTTTGCTCAAGTGAGCAACGGCTTACTCTTGCCAATCATTGCGGCATTCGTGCTGAGGGTTTCCATCGGTCAGGTTCGAAAGGAATCCGACGAAATGAGCCGATCGCGGTTGGTTGTCGCCGCGGGGGTGGTCGCAGTTGTTTCTTCGCTTGGGGTATGGCGACTGATTTCGGCGCTGTTTCCGCTGGGTTGACTACCGACGGAACCAGGTCCGCAGTGCGGCCAGCCAATTGACTTTTGAAACCACGTTGCGACCTCGCCCCCTTCGCAGCGTGAGAAGCCTTGAACCGTCGCGTTCGACGGTGATGTCCTGGCCGCTCAGCCTAACAAACTGCTCGGCAGCCTTCCGAAAACTCCGCAGTTGCCCGAGCTTGAGCGGTGGAAGTTTGCCGGTGGAATGAACCTGTACGGACTCATCTTGGTTGGTCGTGATCGTAATCCGACCAACGGGCTTACCATCGACCAACTGTTCGAGAACGAGGTTCGATTGAATGTTCACGTGGTTGTACTAAACCGGTTGTTTTACGTTGTCTTGCGTTCGAATCTTAAGCACACCATTGAGTTTCCAATGGGCATGCTCGACGCCTTCGCCACCGGTGCTGGCGGGAACATGAATCTGCATGTCTTGGAAGTCGTAGGTGATTTCGGCGTTTCGGCCGGTCAAAGCGTCATAAAGGCCGGCGGCGAGTTCGGGCCATGTGTGAGTTGCGTTTTCTGCGCTCATATTTTCTTGCTTTTGCTGCAAAGTTTGACTTGGGCGAACACTACGAGCGTGTCTTTTCAATTGCCCTCTGCGAGAACTCTAGAATGGCTTCAACCCCAACCGACATTCACGTGCTTGTTTGCGGCGCCACGGGTTACGTGGGCGGTCGGCTCGTACGTCGTTTGCTTGGTCGAGGTTATTTCGTGACCTGTTTGGTTCGCAGTCCGGCGAAGCTGACGAAGTTTTCGTGGTGCGACCATCAGCGTTTGAGGGTTGTCCAAGGAGAACTCGAGGACAAGCAAGCTCTTCAAGATGCTTTCGAGGACGTGACGGTCGCGTACTACCTTGTGCATTCGATGAAGTCCGCCAGGGGAGAGTACGCCGAGCGTGATCGTGAACTTGCGACCCAGTTCCGTGATGTTGCCGCTGAGTCTTCCTGTGAACGGATCATTTATCTCGGCGGATTGGGGGAATTGGGACCGGACCTCTCCGAACATCTCGACAGCCGACACGAAGTGGCCGAGATCCTGCAAAGCGGACGCGTACCGACGACCGTCTTTCGAGCCGCGATGATTATTGGTTCCGGTTCGGCGTCGTATGAGATCTTGCGTTACCTCGTTGAAAGACTGCCAGTGATGGTGACGCCCAAGTGGGTCAAGATGGAAACGCAACCGATCGCCATCCGTGACGTACTCCGGTACTTGATCGAGTGTATCGACGAACCTCGCACCACGGGAAAGACACTCGACATCGGTGGCCCGGATGTGATGAGCTACCGAAGCTTGATGCATTTGATGGCGGAGAAACTCAAACTGAGCAAACGCACGATCTTGCCGGTGCCGGTGTTGACGCCCAGTCTGAGCAGCCTGTGGATCGGGTTGGTCACTCCGGTGAGCAGCAGCATCGCAAGACCGCTCGCCGAAGGGCTTCGCAATCGCACCGTCTGCCGAAACGACGAAGCGATTCGATTGATGCCTGGATCCTGTTTGGGTGTTGAGTCGGCCATCGAAGCAGCACTCGGAAGAATCAAACGCGGCGAAATTGAAACGCGTTGGTCGACGGCGGGAAAAATTCCTGGGGATCCCGATTGGGCGGGTGGAACGACATTCACGGATCGCCGCGAGGAGATCGTTGAAGGCAATGCGAGCGAAACGTTTGCGGAGATTCGGACGATCGGTGGTCGAAAAGGCTATTGGGGAGCCGGTTATCTGTGGCAGATCCGAGGGTGGATGGATCAAGCAATTGGGGGACCGGGACTGCGGCGCGGCAGGCGACATCCCACCGACTTGCATTTCGGCGAAGCCGTCGACTTTTGGCGTGTCACGGAGCTGATTCGAGACAAACGACTGCGACTGCGCGCGGAGATGAAGCTCCCGGGTGAAGCCGAGTTGGATTTCGAGCTCTTCGAGGCAGACGGCAACCAAACGCGCGTTGAAATGACGGCTCGTTTTCGTCCCCGAGGGTTGCTGGGGATTGGCTATTGGTACGCGGTTTTACCGCTACACGGACTCGTCTTTCCGGTGATGTTGCGTGGCATTGCCCGGAACGTTCGAGCGGCAAACTCGGGCAACGACGGTCAACCTGGGGGGACACCTGCTCGCACGAGTGCAGTTGAAGTGTGAACCGGTTATTCTGGAGGAGCTGTCAACGTCACCTGATTGTCGACGGATGGGACGCCTCCCGATGAACCAACGCATGTCAAATCAACCTTCCATCACCGGCCCGAACGACTCACCGAGTCCAGCGAATCGGACGGAGTTGAATCCTGCCACACGGAAAGCGCTTGAAGCGTTCCGCCAAAGGCGTCGCTGGTTATTGGCTCTGCGATCGCTTGGCATCGCGTCGTTGGTCTTCGTCAGCTTGACCATGCTGCTTGCGACGGCCGATTTCTTGTTCATCATGCCTGACGGTGTTCGATGGGTCTTCAGCATCCTCATCTACGCCGCGACGGTCGGTGCGATTTGGTTTGCGGGCGTTCGCGACATGCGTCACGGCGACCCGATCGCGATTGCCAAACATGTTGAAGCCGCCTCACCCATTTTGAAAGAGGAATTGGTTTCGGCGGTGGAACTTGCCGCGCCGGAGTCCAGCAATGGTGCGGCGTATTTTCGTGGTCTGTTGCAGACACGTGTGGCAAGACGTCTGAGTCAGATGGACCTCCGTGAGGCATTGCCGCTCGCATTGATTCGTCGATGGTTGGTTTCCGGTGGTCTTGTCACCGCAATGGTGATTGCGCTTCTGTTTGTTCCCTCGGCGCAATTCGGGCGGCGATTGGCTCGCGCCGCGCTACCGGGATTTTCCATCGAGCGGGCGTCTCGAACGCGAATCGAGATTCTTCGTCCATCGCCTCCAACGGGTTATGTAGCCGAACGCGATGCCATCGGTGTGGTGGTGCGCGTGACGGGAGAAACGCGTGCCGAAGACGAGGTCACGTTGCACTGGCGACGTGCCGACGGTGCCAGCGGCGAATCACTGATGACACCTCGGAGAGATACCTTCGACCAAGCGTTGACCGATGGGGTGCCGAGCCCGATCGAGTCCAACTCGGTATTGCCCGTCAGCTATTCCGCGAACCTCTCCGTCGGTTCGGATCCGGTGGAGTATCGCGTCACGGCCGGTGACGGAGTAACGCTTTGGCATCAATTGACGCCATTGCCAAGACCGAGAGTGACTCGTTACGAAAAATTGTATCGGTTACCTGAGTATGCAAGGCTTGCCGACCGCACCGCAGACGAAGAACACGGCGACCTCAAGGCGTTGCAAGACACGACGGCGGAAGTCATCGTGACATTCGACCAGCCCGTTGAAGATGCGGTCTTGCGTTACGGACTTCGGGGCACCAGCCAATCGCTCCAACCGATCGACGAGGAAGGAACCCGATACCTCGCCCGTATCTCGATGACGACGTCCGGCGAGTATCAGGTCGATGCGACGAGCCGCGAAAGTGGATTGAATAACCCGTTCAGTCCGATGCATCGCATCATGCCGGTGGTCGACTCGGCACCGAAGGTGCGCTGGGGTGAGGAGGTGGCCGAATCGCTTTTGGTCTCTCCGCTCTCGGTACTCGAGATGTCCGCGGAGGCCGAGGATGATCTTCCCTTGGATCAACTGGTTCAGGAGATCCAGGTCAACGAGGAAAAAATTGAACGTCGAATTTTTCCTGTCGACGCTCCGAAACGAGAATTGATGCAATCTTGGTCGTGGGACTTGATGCATCGTCTGGGGGATTCCACCGATGCCAACAAACTCGCGACGGGTGATCTCGTTCGGACACGAATGGTCGCGATCGATCGCAAAAGGAATCGGGCGGAAACCCAGTGGGTTGAGTTGTTGATTGCCGACGATGGTTTCGACGTGGATCGGCACCGTTACTTGGAACAGTTTGCAAAACGCGTAGACACGGTGTCACGCTGGGCCGAAGAATGCGAAGCACTCGCTCGGGGACTGAAC
>JBCBOO010000263.1:0-9472 GCA_039821235.1 Planctomycetota bacterium | reverse complement strand
TGCGTCGACCTGCCGCTGGCCAAGGCCGTCGTGGCCGAGGTTCGGCCGCGAGTCGCTGCGGGCGAGCGCGTTTGGATCGGGTTCGGACATGGCGAGGTCGATTGGGAAGTGATTCAAGACGACGCCACGATCTACAAAAACGATGACCCGGAGCTCAACAAGCGACTCCGAGCGACGTTTCAGAAACGTGATGCCGTCACGCGATTGCCGCTCGATTTCCAGGTCGTTGCACGGGTGGGTGAAACGCTTGTGCTGCAAGGGACGTCTGGATCACAACAAGTCTCCGTCGCCTCCGAACAGGTACTTGAGCCCGCACGAAAACACCCCGCCTCCGAAGCGATCATTCGAGAGAAACTCGCTCGGCTTGGCGCCACCACGTTTGAGCTCCGGCACTTGGATGTGGTCTTGGACGGCAACCCGATGGTCCCAAGCAGTTTGCTCAACGAGTTGCGTCGCCGCGCGACCGATCAGCTGTCCGAGCAACTCGCCGAACCGCCACGCCGCACCCTCAACTTGAACGCCGGTCGTCAATTGCTGGAACCGATTACCAGCGAAGTAGATCCGAGAGCATCAGAACAGCCGGTCCAACTGTCCGTACTTTGCCGGACAATGGAGCAAGCCGAGGCGGCAGCAAACGCAAAGGTCGATTGCGTTTACGTGGACTTTCATGACGTTCGAGAATACCGTGAAGCACGCGCGCGGATGGCAGAGCACAACGTGCCGCTCGGCATCGCGACCGTGCGGATGCAAAAACCGGGTGAGATGGGTCTGCTAAGGGTGCTTCGACGACACACGCCCGATTTGATCTTGGCCCGCAACTTGGCCGCGATCAACTTCTGCCGCAACGAATCCATTCCGTTCGTCGCGGACTTTTCGCTCAATGTTGCCAATCATCGCACCTCTGAATGGTTGCGTGACTTGGGCGCCGGGCGAATCACGGCATCGTATGACCTCAACCGTGAACAACTGATGGACCTGGTTGCCTCTATTCCATCGGATTGGTTGGAAGTCGTTCTGCATCAACACATTCCGATGTTTCATATGGAGCACTGTGTCTTCTGTAGCGTCCTTTCGCCAGGAACCAACAAGACGAATTGCGGGCGTCCGTGTGACCGCCACGTCGTGCAGTTGCGAGACCGCGTGGGTGCCGAACACACGCTACAAGCCGACGTCGCATGCCGGAACACTCTTTACAACGCGACGCCCCAAAGCGGTGCGGAAGTCGTCGCCGACCTGCAGCGGCAAGGCGTCCGCTCATTCCGATTGGAGATGCTGGAGGAATCCGGCGACCGTATGCAGGAGATCATCCGCCTTTACCGTCGCTTACTGGCAAACGAAATCTCGGCCGAGACCGTTTGGAAAAGTCTATCTGCGCTGAACCGAGTCGGAGTCACACGTGGAACCTTGGAATCGAAACGAAATCCACTCGCGATTCTGTAGGCCGTCGGAGCAATTTGGCTTTACCCACTGGCTCACATGACGGACTAACCGAACAAAACCATGTCCGAATCAGAAGAGCCCAACCCCTACAAGCCATTCCACGAAGAAATCAAACGCCCGCGCGAAGTGGAGCTGCGAATCCAACGTCGAAGCGAGTGGCTCAAAGACCGAATCGCGCTTGTCCTCACCGGATGCGCGACGTTCGTTGTAATTTTCGCGATGCTGCTGCTCTGGATCACCATCTACAAGAACCTACCGTGATTCGAAGCAACGCTTCAGAATGGCATGCAGCCGCATGGCTTTCGCCTGGGCTACCTCTTGCTCGGTGCCCGTGCCTCGTTTGAGGTTCGTCTTTGCAGCCGCCTCAATCTTTGCCGCACGCCGTTCATACTTTATCGCGGCGTTTTTTACACCTGCTTCGATCGCCTTCGATCGCCGCGTCGAGAATGCGACGATTAGACTGGATCACTTCATTCGCCGGCGTGGTCGACACCAATCCTTATGAACCGCCCGGTGAAGAGACGGAAGTAGCATCAACCACTTCTAACGACGAAAGCCTGACGTTGATGGTCGTCCTTACGAGCGGCGTACCATCCAGCGTGATTTCCACGGCCCAGGGAAATGTGATCGCGGGTGTCTTCCTTCTTGTGTTTACCATGACGGTAAGTGTACTGGCTCGTTACCTTCAAAACGAACGTACACGTTTCTCGTTTTGGATGATCGTGTTAGTCGGATCCCTCAATTCATTATTCGTCGCGTTCGCTGTTCTTCTGAGACGATAAGAAGCAGCTGAGGAGACAGCTTTCACCATGCGTCAAACTGAGTTTGTGGTCGCAAGTGCCGACGGGTTTCGTGGAAGCGATCGTTGCCGTGGGCTGGTTCCTTTCTCATGGGCAGTCATATTTGTGTGTCTGCTTGGTTCAGAAGCCATGGCCGCCGAACCGCTTCGCATTGCCACCTACAACCTGAACTGGGGCAACCGGAGTGGCGACCAAGTGCTCAACGCGATCGAAGCTGCGAAACCGGATGTGATTTGTTTTCAGGAAACGACCAAGCAGTCCGAAGGGTTTCTCCGTAAACATCTCTCCGAAACGCACCCATATTTTCACTCGGTCGGACACAACGGTCGTTACGCCGGAGAGCGGTTTGCATTTGCGTCGAACCTTGAGCTAACGGAGGTGACGTTCGTCCCGCCCGATGCAGGTCTGTTTGGATTCTACGGTTCCAAATTGCGGCACGGCGGGACGACCATCCAGCTCGTGAATGTCCACCTCACCCCGTTTCAAGTGAAACGAGGTGATGGAATCCGCGAAGCCATGGCGGTGCTTTCATCCACCGAAGATAAACATGCGATTGAAATCAACAAAATCCTCGAAGCCATTGATTGCGATCTTCCCACCGTTGTCGCCGGTGACTTCAACAGCCTCTCCTCGTTCCACGCCCCAAAACGGCTGACCGAACTCGGATGGGTCGATGCGTATGCGTCGGTTCACGACGAAGCCGATGCCGATCCGACTTGGCGTTGGCCGACACGACCGCTGCCCCTCGCCCTTCGCATCGACTACATCTTCCACTCGTCACACTTCAAGACACTGGAGTCCGAGATCATTCATCGGGCTGGGTCCGATCATTCCCTAGTCGTTGCCTCACTGGAGTGCCATGAAGAAGCCGACTAGCTAAGCGTTAGCGAGGGATCGTTACCATCCCTCGCTTACGCTTCGGGTTATGAAATCAACGAGCATCATCCTTTCGCCGGCAAGAACCAAAGCGTCATGGGATAGAAGGCCATCAGGAACATCAGGTTCGAGCAGACCACAATGACACAGGCCTTTCCCGCGGTGATCCAACGTGACTCGTTCATGCAGCTCAAGTAGGTTGCTAAGAAGTAGACCAAGATGGCCATTCCGGCGACCCAGTCAAAGCGGTGGCCGAGCAACGGCAAGAGCCACGCCATGAGGAAGAACTGGACCGCGAGGATGTAAGCGTTAAACGTCAGGTGTTCCGCAAAATGCCAGGCTTGCTTTCGGAACAGGAAGAAGCTGAGTAGGCTGGTGAAGGGAACCAGCAGCAAACGAAGCACGTCATCGTACTCCCGAATCAGATTGAGCGTTCGCAACTCGTCCTGGGTCGACGCCGTGATGGTCAGCAGGGGATTGGGCGAGTAGGAATCCGTCGCAGGCAGGAAGTGGCGACAGGAGAGCGTGACGCCGGCAAGCATGAGCAACAACAGCGTGGTCGGCTTGGAATAACTGCTGCGATCTCTGAAGAAATAGGTTTCAAAGAAGTCCCTCGGTGAGACCAGCAGGTCCCGAAGCGTGCGGAGAATTCCACGATCAAGGTTAAACGTCTCCGAGACCGAAAGCAGGATATCCCGCATCGTCAGTCGGGGTGGATTTTGATTTTGCATACTGGCCGTGGAGAGAGTTTTGGCACTGATACCCTCGCGGGCTACTGAATTCACAACCCGAAGCGTTAGCGAGGGATCATTACCATCCCTCGCTTACGCTTCGGGTTATTCAATCAACAAGCCGGTAAGCGAGGGATGGAAACGATCCGCTCGAGCGCACCATTCGTCAACAACGAGAGTAATCAAACTCAGGGGTTCGCATGTGAAGCAGCTCTCCGAAAATCCAGTCCAACATCTCTTCAAAGGAACCGATGACGTACGAAGCACCATTCTCATGCGACAAGAAGCCTGCTTTGCCCGAAGCGTTGCAAACCATTGCATCACCGCAACTGGAGTGCCCAAAAACCATCGTTGACTCCGCGGGGAAACTCGGATTCGTTGACGGCATTCCATACATGGCAACTGAAATTTGTTGGTGATAGGAAACAATTCCACCTGCACACGCGATCGAATCCCAATGAGCCATTGCGAGCTGGCTGTAAAAAGTTGCGAAACGTTGATCACCGCAGTCTGAGTCCTGAACGCCGAACATGCAGTAATATTGTTCGGGGTGAATCCATTGGAAGGCTGCCACCGTCGCGCGATCCATCATGAATGTCTCTGCAAGTAGTAGACTCCAGCGACCCTCGGCAATAAAGCGTTCCAAGTAGCGTTGAAGATTTGGAATCACAACTTGATCCGCAACCGCAGCAAAATACGCGACCGGATCACGAAACGCCTCTCGTACAGAATCGGTGACACAATCGAGATGAGACTCTGGTACATCCGCAAGATCATCGCCCTCCGAGAGGGCAAGAGTCTCACCGCCACCTTGGTTGGCTCGTTTCAACATTTTCCACCTCGAGTCGCAATGCGACGTAGAATTTGGGCAAGCAACACAAACGCGATTCTAAGCAATTCCGCCAGTGCCGCTCACCATCAGTCAATCTTGAAACCGCGCACCCAGGGAAACAGCGCGAATCGCAGAGTCACGAGTGAGTTCCAAATACCGGTTTGTCCAATCACTGAGGTGCTTTTCCGGTTCGCCCGTTCGCCAGCCAACGCTGAAACGTGGTACGTCAGGAAAAGCCAACCAAGGCGGACGCACGTCTTCTTGGTCATCGAAGGTGCCTTCGCAGGTGATAACATCAAGCTTCGTTTTGCTCATATGTGCCGACTCAGTGCCAAGGCCCCTGCGCGTTGACTTGGGTGAAGGCCGTTCCATCGTACCGGAAGAGGCCTCCCACACCGCCGAGCCAAAGACGGCCGCTTGTGTCTTCCAAAATCGACATCAGACCAGGAGTCTCAAGACCGTCTTCTCGACTGAAGTGCGTAAAGTCCTTGCCGTCGAATTTGTAAGCCCCGAATTGCTTGCCAGAGAACCAGATGTTACCGGAGTGGTCCTCGTGGATGCACCAAATCTCATTTCCGTCGACGACTTTGTCTGTCGTGAAATTTGTAAAAACGGATCCATCAAAGCAACAGATCCCTCCGTGAGAGGTTCCAATCCAGACGTTTCCCGCTGAATCCTCGAGGATCTTATTTACGACCTGGTTCGGCAGGCCATCTGCTTCCGAGAGATTAGAAAGCGTATCCCCGTCATAGATGTACGCGCCTCCGTTGGTTCCAAACCAGACTCGCCCTTTGCGGTCCACGGTGATGCAGTGCACAATCCACTCGCTAGTGACACCTCGTGTGAGGTCGGGTGGCGACTTTGGAATCGAGAATCTATAAAAACGATTCCCGTCGAATCGACAGACACCCGCGATGGTACCGACCCAGACGTCCCCTTTGGTATCCGTCGCCGTGCTCCAGACGTCTCGACTAATCAGACCGTCTTTCTCTCCATAGCTGGTGAATGTGTTTCCGTCGATTCGAGTGATGCCTCCCGTTGTTCCACACCAGATCTCGCCGCTGCGCCCCTCGACGATTTGCTTAATCGTGACACCGTTACCGAGATCATCTTTGAGGTCATAGATTGAAACCGTTTTCCCCTCGATTCGAAAAAGGTCGCCTTCGCCGCCGATCCAGAGCACTCCCTTGGAGTCTTCGAAAATGCAACGAATCACACCACCCAACTTAGCGTTTGGGTCAACGGCGATCATGTGCGATGGCTGACCAATTAGCTGTTCCTCGGGAGCATCGGTTTTCCCCTCCGTTCCAACGGGCAGCTGGGTGTAACCGACGGAACAGAGACTGAGACTGATAACCAAAACACAGATCTGCGTTCGCATCGATTTAAATCCTGCAATCTCGAGCAACTTGTAGAAGCAATTGATTACTACGGTCGGTGATCGATACGGTTCAAACGAAAACCATGCTTGACGCCCAAGCCGAGAACGCATCACACCGCGTAGGACGGGCTTCCAGCCGGCTTCCAGCCTGTCACAGCTGATTTGACAGGCTGGAAGCCTGTCCTACGTTCGTCACCAGAGCAATGGTTGCTCTTGGGCGGCTAACCAATTGGTGATTTTTCGTCCGGTGACGCTCAGTGGTTGCTCGGTCAATTGATCGAGGGATTGCCATTGCCAGGGAGCCGGTAACTCTGCGGGCTCGCCACTTGTCTTGAGAATGGCGGCGTGGACGTGCAACGTGATGCGGTACTTGGTGACCGCGTGGCGGATCGATTTCAATCGCGCGCCGACTTCGATCTCACAACCCGGCGCCAAGTGCAGTTCCTTGCTCAACCAATCCGCGACGGTCTCGACCGACTGATAGGCATCTTCGGTGGGCCGCGGATAATCCCAAAGCCCCGACCATCGCGCGCCGTCTGGTAGAGGACGCACTAGGAACGTATCGCCACCAGGACTTGGAACCACGAGCGCGAACTCAGTGCGATCTTCGTAGCGAATCGATTTGATCTTCCCCGGAATCTCCTGCTGCAGCCCGAGCTTGGCGGCGCGGCAGCTGCCTGCGATTGGACACTCGTCACAGCGAGGTTGTTTGGGGGTGCACACGAGCGCGCCGAGTTCCATGGCGGCCTGATTGAAGGTCCCGTTGCCTCCGTCACGCGGCAACATGGTTTCGGCGAAATCCCAAAGGAGAGCATTGGCGTGTTTCTCAGCCGGCGCACCTCGCATTGCGATCCACCGACTGAAGACACGCTGGGTGTTGCCTTCTAAGATCGGCAGGCGTTGGTCTTGCGAAATCGACAGGATTGCTCCGGCGGTGTAGCGACCGATACCGGGTAACGCGAGTACATCCTCGAAACGAGTCGGGAATACTCCACCATGATCTTCCATAATCTTTTTCGCGGCCGCGTGCATCGACCGTACTCGGCGGTAGTAACCGAGTCCTTCCCAGTGCCTCATCAAATCCGCCTCGTCTGCGCTTGCTAAAGCTTCGACGGTCGGGAACGCTTCCATCCAGCGATGGAAATACGGCAGCACGGTCGCCACCTGAGTCTGCTGCAACATGATCTCGCTGACCCAAACGTTGTAGGGCAGCGGAAGAGTCCGCCACGGCAGCACGCGGGCGTTCCCCGCAAACCACTCCAGCAGCCGTTTCCGGACGCGGCTACGCCAATCCGATTTCCGCCAGCATGGATCGTGCGGAGGTGTGGGATCGCTGGCCGAATCACTCGCGGGAACCTTGGACGTCCGCCGAGTCATTGTTGGTTTTGACGTTGCAGCGTGGCACGTGTGCTGATGATTTGGCCGCCACGTTGATAGCGGATCGCGACTTCATCGCCGGCGACGTGCTTGTTGATCTGACGCTGCAAATCATCGAAGTCTTTGATTTTCACGTCGTCAATTTGCACAACAATGTCGCGTGCAAGCAAACCCGCCAATGCTGCACCTCCGGCCGGGATGACCTCGTTGACTTCGCAGAAGTCCTGGAATGTATTCCGGCAGACGACGCCCAAGAAACCGCCTTTGCGAAGTGTGACTTCGACGCCCGGCATTTCCGCACGGAGACTCATCACGCGGGGCTCGGTGACTTCCGTCCCCATCAAATGCAGAGACTCACGCAGCCGCAGTTCCGCGAGTGACTTCAAGTGGTCTTCGCCAAGCGGTGAGTAGCGAATCTCCAGGACGTTCAACCGGGGACCCTGTTTGAGTGCATCGATGGCGTCCGCCGTGAGTTTGCAATCATCGAACGCAACGATCTTCAGATCGGGCATGCGTGCGATGGCCTCGACAACCTGCCGGTTGATGCGTGGGCCTGATAACTCAGCAAGTTCAACGTCGCCCAACCAACGGAGCCACGCGAGCGGTTCAAGGTTGCCGTCCCACTTGCGATCGATTCGCACGATGGACTGCGGCATGCTTCGCGAACCAATCGGGACCGAATCAGTACCGACAAAAATGCCCGCATTCATTAACTGCAAACGAGCTTGCTCGCTGCGAGTTTGAAAGAACGAAGCGAGGGTCGAAGCGGCCAGTCCGGCCTTTGCACCGAAGCTCTTCTCGGCGACGGACTCGAGTGCAGCGATTGCGCCTTCGGTCTCGAGCGGATCTTCGTTGGCCGCGATCTTGGCGAGAATGGAAATCACGCGTTCGACGGATTCAAGATCCGCGCCGGGCAGATGATCCTTCAGAAGTGGAACGGCGCTGGTGCCGGCTTCGACCAACAGCCGTTCCGCTTTTTGGCGACGCAGATAACGATCACTGCTGAGTTGTTCGAGCCAATACGCGAGTGGCTTTTCCGGTCGTCTCTCGGGAAGGTTGACTACCGGATCGTCCTGAGCCCGACACGTGTCGTCGGCGAAACCGCCCAACAAGAAGAGCGGCAGACAAAACCAAAGACACCAGCGACAGGTCGGCCCCAGCGGAATCAACCGATCGACCAGCGATTGTTGAACCATTCCACTCGGTCCGCTCGGCGTGGATTGTACTTGGTGACCGGGTTGAATTTGTGAGTTCTCAAAAACGACATAAACGCCTTGCCGGGGACTTCCGCGTGCTGGGCGATGATGTCGACGTGCTCACTCTCCGGCTTCCAATCGTAGAGGATTTTGTTGTCGGACTCGAATTTTTCATCCAAGTACTCGACGTTGGCGGAGCTGCAGACGACGAAATCACAGTCCCGTTTGCACAGGAAATTCATCAGTTTGGAGGCCAGAGCGCGAGTCTTCTCCTGGTCACCCTCACAGGTGGCGGAGGCGATGTTCCAGACACTCACGAAGCTGTGCTCGTCCTGATCTTCCGGTGAGATCTTGAATTCAATTTCTTCGGCTTCGGCGGTTGCCATGCTTTCGATCGCTCGTCGTGCAATTTTAGGGAGGAGTTCAAACGAGGGCTTCGTCAGTCCCGAAGCTCTCAACACTCATTTTAGCCGATCAACCATTCGTCGCACAGAGTCACCTTCGCGAGGAACAAAAACGGCTCGGATGAAAACACACTGACCGGACGTGTCATTCGCCTCTCGATGATTCAGCCACACGA
Organism: Planctomycetota bacterium; assembly: GCA_039821235.1. Taxonomy (GTDB): domain Bacteria; phylum Planctomycetota; class Planctomycetia; order Pirellulales; family Pirellulaceae; genus Stieleria. The sequence continues at coordinate 259 of JBCBOO010000263.1, read as the reverse complement.
ACGCGGCAGTGCGATCGTGCCGCTTGTTTGCTGACCTCCGTCGGAGCCCTGTGATGACTCAGATGCTGCTTTTCGATCCCAACACGGCCGCCCCCGCTGCACCGGTTTTGACCGTCCCGCCCGTCTCTGGCAGGGCCACATCCCCCGCAGTTTCCGCTGCGAGCTCGGTTTCCGTCGCCCCGGACGTGGCTAAACCCACCGATCACGGCGACGGGATCCATCAGATGGGCGATTTGGCTCGGCTCGTTCTGCTGCGTTA
>JBCBOO010000262.1:0-9494 GCA_039821235.1 Planctomycetota bacterium | reverse complement strand
CGCCTTGGAGGTGGGAACTTGATCGTCGCCTGTATCGTTACCCGGACGCGAGTTTGTCGTCAACGAAGGGCGTCCGATTTCCGGGGGAGTCAGGATTCCCAGTTCAAACCTGCGATCGAGTGAGGGCAAGGCCAAGGCCGCGGCCGCACACGCGGCCAAGGCAATGAGCAGGCGGTTTCGAGTCGAACGACGATCTTTGGGGAACGTGGAGGTGGATTGCCGAGCGGACTGAGGTTCCGATTGAACCGTGGATTGCGTTTCCCTTGGATAGCCAGATGATGTCTGCAACCAATCACGCGTTGGCTGGGCGTAGGACGTCGGGTTTTGAAGGTGAGCCAACTCGGCTTCCAAGAGCGTTGCGACTTCGGGCGCGGATTGAAAGCGGCCCTCGGGTCGCTTGCACATCAGTTTTTCAATGAACTGCACCAGCCAGGGAGCGATGTCGGGGTTGATATCACGGATCGGTCGCGGTTCGGTTTCGCAAACACGGTGAATGATTCCGAAGACCGTTTCGGCGCGAAACGGGGCTCGTGCGGCGCACGCGGCGTACATCAATCCGCCAAGGCTAAACAAGTCCGAGCGTGGATCGACCACTTCGCCACGGGCTTGCTCGGGAGACATGTACTGAGGCGTCCCTGAGATCACGCCGCTGCGTGTCATCGTTCCATCGTCGACGACGCGGGCGATGCCAAAGTCCGTGACCATGGCCCGCTCGACGGTGTCCTCCAAAATGACGTTGGCGGGTTTCACGTCGCGATGAATGATGCCTTGGCGATGGGCGGCCGCCAGTCCGCTGGCGACTTGAAAACCGATCCTCGCCACTTCACAGGTGTCAAGCGAGCCCGATGTTTCGATCCGTTGCAGCAACGAAACTCCGGGAACATACTGCATGACCAAGTACGGAATGCCCGCGAACTCATCGACGGCCAGGATCGGCACGACGTGTTCATGGGAAACAGCAGCGATGGCTCGTCCCTCACGCTCGAACCGTTTTCTCGCAGCGCCTTGGGCGGCAAGCGTCGGCGCCAAGACTTTGATGGCGACATAGCGGTTCAGCCGAGACTCAAACGCCTTGAGAACAATGCCCGTCGATCCGGCGCCCAAGATCGCGCACACATCGTAAGGACCGATCCGTCCGCTAAAGCGAGGATCCTCCGACGCGGCAAGTTTGTCTTTGATGGCAGACCAAAGCAGTGCTTTCGTTTCCGCGTGGTCTTCGGCGGCATCTGACTCTGCGGCGGGGAAGCCCGCGTCACCGGGAAGTTCACTGACTTCGTGCCACATCTCGGCAGTCGCTGCGGACGCTTCCAACCGATCTTGGCAGTGGGAACACTGACCGATGTGGGTTCGGAGTTGGTTCTCGATCTCCTCGGGCAGTCTTTCGTGGAGGTAGTTTGCGAACTGTTCGTTCGTCAGGCAGGTGGTTGACCGGTCAGTCTTGGCATTCATCGTCGGTTCTCGAAATCGTAGAAGGCTGGGCGAAAGAAAGACACGAGGCCTTCAAAGCTGCTCGGGATCCCAGGATTCGACCCGGTCACGAATGCGAGCCATCACTCGACATTTTGCCGTGTACACGGTTCCGACGGGGACCTTGAGCTCTTGAGCTACCTCGTCTGGCTTTCCGCCTTCAATGGCGCAGCGTTGGAAAGCCTGCCAAGTCACTGGCCGCACTTCAGATTGGACTTGGCCACAGGCCCACTCGAACAACGAACGTCGCAATTCAAGTCGAAATGCGGTGCTGTCATCATCGCCGCCGAACGGCGGATTCGATTCCCGATGATCCTGTACCTGCGAAAGCAATTCGTCGGTACGCGTATCGGTTCCTGAAGCCGCCACCTTGGATCGGGCGGTGATTTGATCAACGGTGACATTGCGTGCCACGCGAAACAACCACGCCCGAAAACTGCCCTTGGACGAATCAACGTCCCACGTGGCAACCTTCTGGTGGACGGCCGCAAAAACCGCTTGAGCCGCATCGAGAGCATCGGCTTGCTGCAGTCCGCGACGGATGCAGTAGCCAAGGATGGCGTGCTCATAGACCTCTAAGAACTCAGACCATGCAGCGTCGCTGCATCGACCGAGTTCGAGAATGAGGCTGTTGCGAGTTGCGGGCAAGTCAGTCATGCGGCGTCGATTCTCAGCAATGATTCACCGTTGGAGTGTCCTGGCAGAGACTCTCGATGACGCCCGCTTTCTTACACGAGTTTTTCGCTCGCTCAGAAATCCCGCGAGAAAACCGGCTCAGCCGTCGCCTTTGGCGTCTTTCTTCTTGCCCTTTCCTTTGCCTTTTTTCCCAGCCATCCCCTTTCGAGTCGCCATCTTCTGAACCCGCTCTGGCAGCTTGGCTTGCTGATCTTCACTGAGCATTGCGTAGGCTTTTTTCAGCAACTGCGTTCGCATTTGATTGGCTTTCTTGATCGCCTCGGACTGCTCTTTCGTCAATCCGGCTTTCTCGTTCACCGCTTGGAAAATCTCCTGAGGTTTCTTGCCACTGTCCCTCATTTCTTTCTGGACCGCAGCTCGCTTCTTCATGATCTCCGGGGTGACGCCGGCTTCTTCTCGCACCTTCTTGGCCGCCGCGGCGGTTTCCTTGGCGAGTTCCTTGACCTTGGCCTCCTGCTCATCCGTCAGCGCAGCATCTTTGAGCTGCTTGAGGACAAAGGTTGCCGGATTGTTGCGTGCGGCAGCGCGGTCCTTCTTTTTGCCCGTCGCATCCTGGGCGGTTGCACTTTGGATCAAGCAGGGCGTGACGAGCAAAGCCAGAGAAAAACTCAGAAATCGAGAGCGCATGGATGGAACCTGGGTACGGAAGGGGGAATGGATACCGACGTGCGCCATTTTGTGGCACACGACTTTCCCTCAATCTAGTCTGTGACGACAACCGCTGCGCGCGTCCGGCGGGCCAAAATCAAAAGCCCGATAAAGGTAAGACCAATTCCCAGCCCCAGCTCCCAGGTCACGGGCTCGCGGAACAAGATGACGCCCGCGACCGCAGCCATCGCCACTTGGGAGGCATTGATCAAGTTCACGGCCACGACGGGTAGGTGACGCAGCGCGGACGTGATGGCGACAAACGCGAGGAAATTGAAGAGACCCGCGGCACCCATCATCAACCATTGCCCATTGGTCGTCGCCGAAACGACCGTCCAACCGACGGTCGCAAACGTGTAGCCCCACAGGGTGACCGTGCCGGTGAAGCCACTGATGAACATCAATTCGCTGGCACGAAAACCGAGGTGAAGCGTTTTTCGCATCGTCACGCCGAAAAACGAATACGACAGCCCGGAGATTGCCGCCCAGACCGAACCGACCAGAACGTCGCTCGCGGAAACGACTGCTTCACCGGGCGAACTTGATCTGGGAAGGGACAAAATCACCACCGCCAAAATCAACGTGACCATCGCGAGGACCTTGCGTCGATCGACGGGCTCTCCCAGTAACAACATGCCGAGGATTGCTCCGCCGACAATCAGTGTCCCGAGGGTGATCGGCACCGAGGCCGCGAGCCCGATGTAGCCGAGCGCTTTTTGAAACGCGACATTGCCGAAGAACTGCGCGAAAAACGACGCCACCAGAAACTGCCAAATCGGGTGAAATTCGTTGGCAGGCCTGACGTTTGCCGAGGACGTCTCCCATCCAGGCCACCGAGCCTTCGTCGCGAGCCGATACGCGAGAACCGGCGCGAGGCAGAGAACCGTCGGAGCCGCTTTGACCGAAGAGACCAAATAGGCATCCAGATCCACGCAGCGTCTCAGCGCGATGTTTGCCATCGTGTAGAGGATTGCTGAGAGGAGCCCGCAAACCGGACCGAACCAAGAGGGCGTGCCGGATGCAGTGAGACGCTGGATCAAAGGAAACCGAAAACGGGTAAAGGGTGGAGACACCGCGTGCGCAGTTGGAGCAGACGGTGAAGTGTTGTGGGGCGTCAAATAGACGCCGCTAGGAATCATCGGACCCGGGGGAAATCTCTGTCTCCAGTTCCACGGCGGTTTCAATTCTGGCCGGATCGTCCTCAATCGGACTGGCATGACCGGGGGCTCGCTTGGGCGTCGGATGCGAAACGACCACGGTCACGTTGTCTTCACCACCACGCTCATTCGCCATGGAGACCATTTTCTTGCAGGTCACCGACGCATCCTGATCTTGCATCAACGTTTCAGCAATCTCCTCCGCTGAAAAGTAGCGATAAAGTCCGTCACTGCAGAGAAAGACGGAATCGTTTTCCTGGAGATCCACTCGGTGAACATCCGCCAGAAGTTCGCGGTCGGAATTGCCGCCCAGCACATTCCACAGCACGTTACTCCACCGACTGGTCGCTTCATCCTCGGGCTTCATGCCACCGGCTTCGACCATTTGACGTGCGAGCGTGTGGTCCTTGGTGATTTGTTTTGCCACGCCATCGCGAATGAGATAACAGCGGCTGTCGCCCGCGTGAACGACGTACATTTTTGGCCAGTGAAGGTAGGCCATCGTCAGCGTCGTTCCCATCCCGGCAACGGACTGATCTTCCTGCGACTCGCTCAGCACGCGGGCATGGGCGTCCCGAAAAAGACTTTTCAGTGACGAAACAAATTCGGCCTCCGAATCGGTTTCCGATTGGAAGAACCAGTGCACGCTGTTGAGCAGTCGTCCGATCAGGTGTTCGAGCACCAAACTGCTGGCTTTTTCGCCACCCGCGTGACCTCCCATGCCGTCGGCGACCAAGAGGATCTGTCCCTGAACGCCGCCGAAAAACCTTCCTTCACGAAATTGATCGAGGCTGGATGCGGAAACGAGCATCGACTTGCTCAGTTCCGCAATCAAGAATTGATCCTGATTGTTGGAACGCTTTCGGCCGACATCCGTCAGTCCGAACGTATCGGCTTGCGTGAATTCAAATTCAGAATCGAGCATCCTGATGCCATGAGGTGGAAAGGAAATCCCGAGGGTTCAACACTCGGCGATTGTATCCCATTTGTTGGTTCTTGGCTCTTCGGCAAGCTATGTTTCCTTCAGACCTCCTCATCGACCCGAGGATCGGTTAAACCTGTTACGTGTCAGGTGCTGTTAGGCTGGTTCAGTAAGAAAGAGAACGATGGAACTGTCGACGAAACGACGAAAGAAGCTTCAGGCATCCGTGGAGCGTTACTACGGTTACCGTCAGTATCAAGACCGTGATGTTTATGTCCATGATCACGGCGGAAAACTCGGCCGTGGCGTGATCGCCAATCGGCAGTTTTTGCCCGGTGAGTTGGTGATCGAAATCACCGGCCAAATCATCGCCGCCAAGGACTATGACGGATCCAGCTACGCGATGCACCTGGAAGATGATTGGTATCTGGAACCCACGATTCCCGGTGCATTCATCAACCATTCCTGCAATCCGAATTGCGACATGGTGCAGCTGACGGACACGTCCAACGGATTGATCGCGACCTGCAACATCGAAGCCGGAACGGAACTGTGTTTTGACTACCAGTGGGAAGCCCAGTGGTGGATTCCAAAGTGCCAGTGTGGCGCGAGGAACTGCCGCGGCTGGGTCGTCGCCGAAGGAGACGTCAAGAAGATGAAACGCATCGCCGCCCGACAGAAAAAAGCCAAGTGAGAGACGCGGGATCACTTCCCGATACAAAACCGACTGAAGACTCGGTCCAATAAATCATCGGTGTAGACAGTACCAGTGACTTCCCCGAGTGCACCGACGGCGACACGGATTTCCGAAGCGACGAACTCCTGTCCCTCGCCTCGTTGAACCAAACCGACAGCGGACTCGATGGCTTGCTCGGCGGCAACCAGAGATCCGGTGCAGCGCGCGGCGGTGCCCACCACGGAAATCGATTCGGTTTGATCCATCGATTTGACCGCCGTCACGATCTTGCTGCGAAGCGACTCGATGCCGGAACCCTCCGCAGCACTCGTTTGATGCCACATCGACATCGCCGAGTCCGGTGGCAGACTGCCATACTGATCCGATTTGGTCGCCACCCAAAGGTCGATTGCCGATCGACGCTTCTCCGACGCGAGCGCACACATTTGCCGGGCCGTTTCGGCGGCGTCTTCGCAGCTCCAGTCGACACACCACAGCCGCACGTCGGCCTCTTGACCGGCCTGCTGCGACTGCTGCTGAGCTTGGCGAGTGATCCGTTCCAGGTCCGTCTCGCCGGTACCAACTTCTTCGATTCCCGCGGTGTCAACCAGCAAAAGCGTGACCCCGGATCGTTCCAGTTGTGCCGAGACGACATCGCGAGTCGTGCCTGCCACCCCGGCAACGATGGCGACGTCTTTTCCGACCAGTGCATTCAACAGCCGACTCTTGCCCGCGTTCGGCATACCACGTAGAGCAACGACGAACCGCGAACGACTCTCCTCGCGACCGGCAAGCTGCACGCGCGTCGCCGCAATGCTCTCGCGAATGTGCTGAAGCCGCCCCATCAGCTTTGCCTCGCTGATGAACTCAATGTCTTCATCCACGAAGTCCAGTCCCGCTTCGACATCGGCTAAGAGATCGATCAACTCACTGCGTAAGCCCTCCAGCGGCCGCGAGAGATTACCGCCCAGTTGCCGGAGCGCGTGATCGAGCGAGCCTCGCTGCTCCGCGTCGATGACACCGAGCACCGCCTCGGCTTGTGTCAAATCCAAACGCCCCGCCAAGAAAGCTCGTAGCGTGAACTCGCCCGGCCGAGCCATCCGAGCGCCGCATTCGATCGCTCGTTCCAGCAATGCATTGAGGACTGGTAAGCATCCGATGGTATGGAGTTCCGCGGAAGGCTGCCCGGTGTAGCTGCGCCTGGTCGGCCAAATCAGTGCCCTCACCTCAATGGCACCGAGGGGAGGCCCCAGTTCGACGACCACGTCTGCCTGATGGGGCGCATTCGATTTCGATTCGATGCCCAGCCGTTGTAAGACTTCCAAGACACCGTCACCACTGAACCGAATTGCACCGCGATGTGCCGGAGACATCGCCGTCGCGATCGCAACGATGGTGTCTTCGGTGACGATTCCCGCATTCGAAATCATCGATTAACGGGCATGTCGGACTCGATTGCAGCGGTGGCCGTCGGCTCGGCAGATTCCTGGCTGGGACCGGCTTTTTCAAGTGCGCTCAGCACCGTGGATTGTGACACCAAGTCTCGAAGGATGATCGGTTTCTCAGGCGTCTTTCCCGGGTAAATCGCGAGCACGGGAATGGCCTTGCTGTTTAGCTCTTTCAGCTTACTTTCGATCTCTTCATTCTGATCCGTCCAGTCGGCGAGCATCGCAACGCCATCAAGCCGCTTGAGCAGCTTGCTGGTCGCTTCGGTGTCGAGGGCGACACGTTTGTTGACCATGCAGTTGGTGCACCATTTCGCGGTGAAATCCAACATCACAGTCTTGCCCTCCGCCTGCAGTTCCTTGAGACGGGTTTCGCTATACGCCTCCCAACGCAAATGATTGTCGACGATGACCCGGCGCCCATCGGCGGTCAAGTCACCTTCGGCTGGCGCATTCTCGGCCAGGAAACTGAAGCTCAACCATCCGATGAAAATCGCGCTCGCCAAGCCAATCGACCAACCGCGGAGTCGCTTCTCGAACGCTTCCCACGGCGGCACCTTTCCGATCACCCAGCAGCCGAACCAAACTCCGATCAACGTCACGAAGACGGGCATCTTGTCACCGGCACTGAATTGATTGAAGAAGAACGCGACGGTACCAAGAAACAGAAATGCCAAGAACTCTTTCAACGTCACCATCCAGTTCCCAGGCTTGGGAAGGAAACTGACCAACGCCGGAAAGAGCCCCAGCAAAACGTACGGCAGCGACATTCCCACGCCGACGGTCATCATCAGTATCGCCGTCTCGATGGGTTTGAGCGTGATCGTGTAACTCAGTGCAACGCCCAGCATGGGCCCGCTGCAAGGTGTTGCTAAGATCGTGGCGAAAGCCCCTTTGAAGAACGCGCCGGGCAATCCCTCACGTTCTTGCAGCTCTTGCGACTTGTCTCCGGTCCCCAAACTCGGCGTGGGCAATTCCCAAACACCAAGGTAGGAAAGTGCGAGCGCGAAAATGATCACCGTCAGTCCCAAGCGAACGGGAAAGTAGGTGAACTGCTGCCCCCAACTGAATGAGAAAAACACGGCGAGTGCGGTAAGGCCCGCAAACACCAACAGGATCCCGCCGACATAAGCGAAGTTCAGCGCAAACACTCGCCGACGGTCTTCGCCCGCCTGCTGTACGAAGCTCATGATTTTCAGTCCCACGACCGGCAGCACGCACGGCATGAGGTTGAGGATCAAACCGCCACCAAGTGCAATCAGCAGCATGAGCGGAAAAGGAATGCTGGGCGGACTCGCTGCCGCGAATTCGCCAGAGTCGTCCGCGACGTCATCCGATGCCCCGCCGCCGGATGTGACTGCGGGATCACCATCGTTTTTAGGAGCGGCCGCCTCGGATTCGGCAGGGCTTGCCTGGTTCGTGCCGGTCGTCGGTTTCAGTTCGTCTACCCAATCGGTCATTCCGGCCAGCTCGATTGCTTCCGCGTGCTTCGCCGATTCCATTTTGATGGGCTGCAATGTGGCAACCGACGCGTCATTGACCGTGACGGTCGCCGTGAACCGAAATGCCATCGGACGCAAACAGCTCGTCTCGGTGCAAGCTTGGTAGCACACGTACCCGTCGATGTCATACGTACCAGCGTCGGTGCCGACCGGAACGGAAACGGGCAACGTCCAAGTCACCTCACCCTTGTAGTACTGAACGGGTTCGGCATCCGGCACACCGGGCACGGATTCGAACAGCGATTTGGTGACAATGGGGCGGTCTGATTGCGGCTGGCCGACAAGCAAGCCGTCCTTTTCGGACAAGACGAAATTGGTCGAGAACTCCGAGTCATCGACGACGGCTTTGTAAACATGAAAGCCACTTCCGGGCTTCGCGCGAAAAACCAGCAATCCAGTTTCACCTGGCTTGATGGAATTGGAAACGCCCGCCGACCAATCGACCTTGTAGTCTCCGTCACGAAACGACACGGGTTTCGAGCCCGGATCATCCAACCGCTCCGCACCTGCCTTCGCAAAATCGATTGCTGCTGCAGCTTTGGCTTTCGACTCACCCACGTCGAGCGCGCCGGCGTACTTGGCCACCAGAGTCTCGTTCGAAGGCATGCAGGACCCACTGCTTTGACACGTCAGTGCGTTGACGTCGACCTCAATGGCATCGCGGAATCCGTCGGGAACCGAAAGATTGGCGGTCCAGCTCACCACGCCTTCGTGCTCTTCCAGCGTGACACCCGGGTAAACATCAGAGACACTTTTCGCGGGTGCTGCGTCGGGCTGGAACTCGCCGATGATTTTCACGCCTTCGGGCGATCGGAGAGAAAACTTGGTGCGTAGCGGACCACCGGGTGGCTGCGTGGTCGAATAAATATGCCACGACCGACCGAGTTCGGCGGTGAGCGTTAACTCACCCTGACCACCGGCAGCCTTGATGTTCACTTTCTCCAAATGCCATGCTGAGTCTATAAAAAGGTAAATTAATAA
>JBCBOO010000261.1:0-9530 GCA_039821235.1 Planctomycetota bacterium | reverse complement strand
GGGAACTTGAAGATGCGGATTGGATTCCGTCAAAGGAAAACTCTTTCGTACCCACTGCCGACACGATCGCTACCAAGTGACACTCGTTCAGCATTCACGCTCGTCGAGCTGCTTGTTGTGATTGCGATTATCGGAGTGTTGGTCGCGCTGCTGCTTCCGGCTGTGCAATCCGCTCGTGAAGCAGCCCGGCGGATGCAGTGCAGCAACAACCTCAAGCAAATCGGGCTTGCGTCACTCAATTACGAGAGCGCTTTTAAACAGCTTCCCGCCGGTCCTTGGGACGGTGATCCGGATGCGTTCACCGCCGATGGACGTCGACCGGAAGCCTGTTGCCGTGCCGCGTCGCGCGCCGGATGGACGGCACAGTGGCGGATCCTTCCTTACCTCGAGCAGGCATCGGTTTATGAAATGGCGACAGACGATCCGCCGTTTTGGCCCAACCGTCCCAATAACGCCCGCGAGGATGACGTCGCTCAGGTATTGCTCTCCGTTTACTACTGTCCATCTCGTCGCCCTCCCACGGGTTATGGAAGCGGTAAATTCGGCCGAGTGGACTATGCCGGAAACGGCGGTTTTTACCACGGACGCCCGGATTCAGCGGTCAACTTTATTCCGGAACCTCCGCTGGGAGCGCCCGCCGTATCGACACGAAGCCGCACCAATGGCGGGCTTGTGAAGAAACGCGGCGGTGCAATCATCTGGGCAAAGGACGGTGATAAACGACGACTCGCCGATATCAAAGACGGGCTTTCACACAGCATCATGTTTGCCGAAAAATCGCTTGCATGGACCGAGCATGGTCTTGATGGCGGAGACAATGAGCGTTGGAACAACGCCGGATGGGATACCGATACGATTCGGTGGCACTTCCCGCCAAAGTCGGACGCCTCCACCTATGCACCCGACCGTGATGCGGGCCAGAGAACGAACTGGAACCGCTATTTCGGCTCGTCGCACCCAGGCTTGCATGCCGTACTCTGCGACGGCTCTGTTCAGTTCTATGACTACAGTGTCGACGCGATCGCTTGGAAGAACCTCTGCGTCGTTGATGACGGAGAGATTCCTGACTCCAGCCTTGCACCCTAAACGGAGCTCAAACGCAATGAACTACCGCTATCTTTTTCCGATCGTTGTCATCTTTGTCTGTACCTTGGGATGCGGCGGCGATCCCGCCCCTGAAATCACAGAGGACGTTGCGGCTGAAATCGCTGCTGAAGACGAAGAAATTGTCGACGCAGAAAGCGAGCTGTAACAGCGAGCAATGAATCCCAACGGGAGAAGCGAATTGACCGAGAGCCTGAGACGTTCACCGTCTCAGGCTGCTCGTGTTCGTTACCTGCTTGCGTTCATGCAGGACCATGGCAGCAGCACGTACGACGAGGAAGTGACACAGTTACAGCATGCCATCCAGGCTGGTTCACTTGCCCGGCAATCCGGGAGCGATGCGATCGTAACATCGGCCGCGCTGCTGCACGACATTGGTCACTTCCTGACGGACGAAGCCGCGCCGGACCAAGACTTTCGCATGGAAGATTGGCAGCACGAGGAACTCGGTTCACGGTTTTTGGATGAGTTTTTCCATCCCTTGGTGGGTGAGGTGGCTCGCGGGCATGTTGACGCAAAGCGTTATCTGTGTGCCGTCGATGCCAGCTATCATTCGGCGCTTTCCGCGGCATCGGTGAACAGTCTCCGACTACAAGGAGGCCCGATGAACGAGACAGAAGTGCATCAGTTCGAGCAGAACCCTCACTATGAAGCCATTGCCATGGTTCGGCGATGGGACGATGCAGCGAAAGACGCGTCTGCCGCGATGCCACCGATCGAATCTTTCGAACAAGAACTGCTCAATAGCCTTCGATGAGGACTGCTGCTGCAAGCAGTTTCTTCACGCTTGCTCGGGCGCTTCCTAAGCTTGCGTTAAGATCGTTTGAAGTCAATGAATGGTCGGTTTCAATCATCGCCTGCATCGATACAGTTCGTGATAGACGCCAGAGCGGGGCATCTCCATTCTCAATAAAAGTCCCGCAGCCCTTTTCTTCCTGGCGAACTTCGGACGGAATGAGCTGATAGATCCCACGCAATTCTCGGTGTGGAACGTTAGCTGAATTATTTACAGAGAAGGTACATTGAATCAAATTGTGAACGGAGCGTGTGATGCGGATTGGTATCCGTCAATCTAGTCGGATGATCTTTTATCAGTCTGATAATACAGATTGGAGCGTAGGACTCTCTCAAGCGAACGGATTGAGTAATAAGAGAAAAGGATTCACGCTGGTCGAACTCTTGGTGGTTATCGCGATCATCGGCGTTTTGGTCGCGCTCCTGCTTCCGGCGGTGCAATCGGCAAGGGAAGCGGCACGACGGATGCAGTGCAGCAATAACCTCAAACAGATCGGACTCGCATCGCTGAACTATGAAAGCGTGAACCGGCAACTTCCCGCGGGACCTTGGGACGGCGATCCTGGCACGGCAAACCCGGCTGGAAGGGCTCCGAGCGCGTGCTGCCGCGCCGCGACACGTTCTGGTTGGTCCGCCCACTGGAGAATCCTGCCGTTCCTGGAGCAACCGGCGGTCTTCCAGATGGCAACGAACGATCCACCGTACTGGCCCAATCGTCCCAACAACGCCCGCGAAGATGAAGTCGCGCAGGTGCTGCTACCAATCTACTACTGCCCTTCACGACGACCACCGACCGGTTATGGCAGCGGAAAATTCGGCCGTGTCGACTACGCCGGGAACGGTGGCTTCTTTCATGGAAGACCCGACTCCGCCGTCAACTTCATTCCGGAAGCTCCGCTGGGTGCTCCCGCGGTTTCCACTCGCAGTCGAACCAACGGTGGCTTGGTTCGACAGCGCGGCGGCGCCATCATTTGGGCCAAAGAGGGCGACAAACGGAGGCTTTCGGATATCCGTGACGGTCTCTCGCACAGCATCCTTTTCGCCGAAAAAGCTTTGGCTTGGACGGAACATGGTGTGGACGGAGGTGACAATGAGCGTTGGAACAATGCCGGTTGGGACACCGACACCATCCGTTGGCATTTCCAGCCTCGCTCCGACGCTCAGACGTATGCCCCGGATCGGGACGCGGGGCAGCGGACTAACTGGAGCCGTTACTTTGGTTCTTCTCACGCCGGCCTGCACGCTGTCCTTGTCGACGGTTCAGTGCAGTTCTATGACTTCAGCGTGGACGCATTGATTTGGAGAAACCTCTGCGTGGTCGATGATGGCGAAATTCCCGAACAGACCGTCATTCAGTAACAACGCAACAAGACTCTATCCCTGAAACATCTCGACCTGGAGAATGTGTGTGACAAGTTTGGTAAGAATCAGCTCACTCTGCTTGGGCGTACTTCTCCTATCGGGCTGCAGCGAGCCAACCGCGAAATCGAATCCGTCATCGAATGCGGCGTCGAACGTGGCAAAGGTCTACACGGGCCCCGCCGTAGCCGACTTCGCAATTTGGAGACCCTATTTCGAGTTCAGCTCGATCCCCATCGACCCGGACGCGGTCAAGGCGACCGCCTTTGCGGTTTTGCCAGGCGGGGATCGCAAGTCCGTTCTCGTGACGGTACTTCATCCGGGAGTGGGCAGCGAAAGCCCACTGACGGACCCCGACTCGGCGGCATCCTTTCGCTCGACCATTGAGCGCGTGGCCGTGACCGAGGCATTCGGGGCGGGTGATGAAATGCGTGATGTCGGACAGTTGATTTTACCAAACACTGAAGAGACGACCGAAGAGACGCCTCCATCAACCGACTTGGTCAACGATCTTCTGTTGATTGACCCAGCCCGAATGGAACGACGCATCCGGCCGCTCGAGTTTGCGAGTCAATTTCCCAAACAAGGCGACAGCGTCTGGATGGCAACGGCCGTTTACGGAGGAGCGTCACCGAGTACCGTTGCTCATGAAGCGATCTTGACGGAGTGTGATCCGAACGGCCGCTGGGCTTACCGATTTGTCAATGAGCGTCTTGCCCTGCAAGCCACTTCGGGAGCGCCGTTGTTGAACACCGACGGCAAAGTTGTCGGCATCCATCTGACTGGCGATGAAACATCGGACGAGATCGCGGGTGTCGGGATTTCGGGTGCACAGCTGCTCGAACAACTCGGTCGCCTGAACGAGAAGAGATAAGCACTAGAAGCCGAATGCGATGTCCATGCGGACCATGCTTTCGTACCAGTGATTGTCGGTCACGGTGAAACCACCACTGATGCCGAGTTCGAAGACGCCCATATCACCACCGGCGTCTTTGACAATCCGAAGTCCCGGGTAGAGATTGAAGATGTTCAGCCCGTCCAGCTCATTGACTTGTGCAATGCCGAGCAAGTCACTGGGTACCGTTTCGCGTCCAGATAACACGGACCAACCCACCATTTCGAACGTTGGAATGATGGCCATCGTGTCGCTATCGTAGAGCAACCGAGCCATGCCGAAGCCATAGCGGAGGATGGGGCTGGAATGATCGGGGTCTCCCGCGATCGGGTAGTTGAGCTTGAGCTCGCTGTGATAGATGCTCTCGTTGGAACGCCGATAACGGAAAAGGAATCCGGGTTCCATCGACGCGTGGCCCGTCCCACGACCACTGGCGGAGGCACCGGTCGCTAGCTGATTCCGCAACACCTGTGTGAGTTGAAATTGCTTTCCGGTGAAGAGCACGGTTTTCGTGGTGAGCACCATGTCGCCAAAACCACCGGTGTTCCCAAGCACGGTCGGGTCGACAAATCGAAGCGGAAGTTCAGTCGTCAATGAGAACTTCTCGCCACCGACTTCGGTAATCAGTCGGACATCCTGGTAGTCCACGGAAGACTCAGGCGGTGTCGTTTCTTGAGGGCCTCGCCCTCCCAACTTTGACCACAAGAATTCAGCTCGATCGGGATTTTCCCAGTCATAACCGGCTTCGAAACGAAGTCGAAAATGGTTCTGGGGTTGCGAGGCGTCCATTTCGAACAACGCGAACGGCAAACGCTCGGAACCGACGCCCAAGTCATACGCGGGGAGGCGATGGTTGCCGGCAAGGTGTCGCAAGGAATTTACGACCGGTCGCCTGCGGCGATTCCGTAGTCTGGACCAAGCATCGCCGAGCCCGAGGTCTTCGTACCAGCGACTGGTATCCTCCGGTGCCGGAGGCTGGATTCCGTTCAACTGAATGCGACTCTCACCCAGCGGAACCGCTGGCGTTTGGATCACGGGTTCCGATGGAGCGATCGGATGAAAACCCTCCTCCGCGACATGAACTCTCGGACGCAGGATTTGACGTCCGGAGTGATCACGCATTGGCACCGCGGGTTGAAACACCAACGCGGGTCGACCTTGTGCGTTCCGCATGAGCGAAGGAACGGCGGTCGGTGCGGGACCGACAAACGGCAGTGCGGGGGCATCGCAAGCAGCTTCATCCAAAAGAGGGTTCTCGTCGAAAACAAGCTCCGCTTCGTCATAAAAGTCTTGCGGCAGATCTGTGTCGACCACAGCGTCCATGGGAACGATTTCTTCTGTCTCAAGATCAATCGCACCGGTGGACAGAGGTGGCACCGTCTTTGACGCCGGAGCGGTTGGCGGTGGAAGCTCCAGAGCCGCCGCCGTGCCGTCTTTTGTGACAGCGGGAGCCACGGGGTCTGGCAAATCGGCTTGGCCATCCGTCTTGGGATCAATCGTGTCTTGTGCCGGAAGCGCGAAAGGATTGACTCTGGCAATTGCGGCTGCTTTGGGCTGCGAATCGGGCGGAAGACGAGAGGCACCCGAAGCGTCAGTCACCCTATCACTCGGTGACGGAACACCTGACTCCGTCACACCCGCTTCGATCATCCCGTCACCAAACGGAGCTCGTTGTGGCTGAAAGTCATCACCAAAAAGCAGATCACCGGAGGGCGTTTTTAACGCGTCGCCACCTTTATCGGGCCGGCGAACCGTCTCGGTGGATGACAGTAATTCGTCCAGCGATGGAACTTCCGCTTCCTTTGTGCCTTTTGGCTCGGGCACGATGCCACGCGCGTAGGAGGGCACGTAGTCGGTGCCGTAAACACTGTCGCTTCGTGGGCTGTTTTCACCCGTCGGGCGTGAAGCACTCACGGTTGCCACGTCATCGGATTGGCGCAGTACGCCCCCGGGTGCTTGGCCGGACGCTTCCATGAGAAGCGTTCCTCCGACACAGCAACCACACACGATCGCCAATGCGATTCGAATCGAGGCTCGCCGACGCATGACCAAGTGAATCACGGAGCTCCAGTAAAGCGGAATGGGGAACACGGATCGGAAACGACCGTTCAAGTGCGTTCGAACTGAGTTATCGGACGAGACGGATATCGCGGGTCATCCCAATTAGGCAGTTTTCTCTGGTTCCTGATACCCCGAACGTCCGAAAGACATCAGGCGGGCAAGTGTTTGTCCGATTGCCGCTTGATTCCTGGAACGAGTCGCCGTTCGCGCACCGCGAGTGAGCCGGCGTCTCTGTGTTGAATCGATTGATTGGAATTCGAACACTTTGATCGATCGAATCGATCCTCGAGGCTACGTCATTTAATGAATCATCCACCCGTCCATTGGTACCAGGGGCTGTTCGTCCGGCCGCAACACTTGCAGGCGGCTGACCGGAACTGCGCCGAGCAGGCTCATCTGTCGCAGAGTTGGGATCACCCCTACGGTTATGGACTGCATTCAGTCCGTTTTAACCGTGACGCATTTGCGAGCGGACAATTCCGAGTGGAACAGCTCGACGCGAGATTGCGCGACGGAACACTGGTTCGTCTCGACAGCGGCAAAGAGCTCGAGATTGATCTCAAAGCCGCCTTCGATGCCCAAGCGGACGACGAGACGGACACGTCACTGCTGGTTCACATCGGCATCCCCAAGTTGAACCTGGGCGGCGAAAATGTTGCCGACTCGGCAACCAATGGAACCGCTCGCTATTCGAGGATGCAGATCAACGTCCTGGATGAAAACGGACAGGACAGCGGCCAGCCGGTTGAGTTTCGCAAGTTGAATCTGCGTTTGCTGGTCGGGCAAGACACCGCCGGCTATGAGGTCCTACCGATCGCTCGCGTCAAAAGCGCAAGCGACCGCAACACGCAGCCCGTCTTGGATGAGTCCTACATTCCGCCGATCCTCTCCACCCACGCTTGGCCGCATTTGCGTCGACACTACTTGATGGGCATTCGAGATGTCCTCAGTGGAAACATGGATTCGCTCAGCGAACCTGTGCGTCAATTACGTGTCGGGCAGCACAGTCTAGAGCCCGCTGACTCGGGTCGAGTCTCGATGCTCGATCGGCTCAATGAGGCGTACAGCACGCTCGATGTCATGGCCCCGGCGCTCGGCGTGCATCCCTTCGTTGCTTACACCGAGCTGGCGCGTATTCTGGGTCGACTGTCGATCTTCTCTCCAGGTCGACGTGCCGTCACCGTGGAGCCTTACGACCACGACAATTTGGGTTTCATCTTTTCAGACATCCGCGAGAAGATTCTCAGCATCCTTTACGCCACCCAGTTCGATGAACACCTGCGTGCCAACTTTGAAGGCCACGGAGCGAAGATGCTGGCGAAGCTGGGGCCGGAGTGGTTTGATCCGGACTGGGAATGGTATCTCGGTGTCGAACGGGGCGGGACCAGCGAGTCCAACCTCCGCGAACTGCTCGAAAACAACAGCGACTGGTACTGGGTCTTCGGCAGCTCAGATCAAGTCGAGGATCTGTTCCGTGTTCGGCAAACGGGTCTCAAACGAGAGATCGTCACGTCGACCATTCCCGACCTGCCTTCGCGACAGTTTTGGACGTACTACAGAGTCTCGCAGGACGAATATGACTCTCCGGCCTGGGCCGACATTCGACGAACGCAGTCGGTCGCCATGCGGGTCCGCAACTTCGAGGAAGTGACCGGCGCTCGTCACCTGGATGTTGCGACGGCCGACGGAAACCGTGCGAGACTCCGGTTCGCCCTCTTCGCCATTCGGTCTTAAACCATGACGCCTCGATTTGCCGAAGCGGTGGACCCGATTCTGTTGCGGGTTTTCTCGCTCCTGGAACGCATTGATGGTGGCATCACCATCGCACCCGCGGAAGAAAAACGCGACCTGGAGAAACTGATTCACCAGGCGGACACGCGGCTGGCCGACCAGTCTGATAGCTGGGAGTTTGCCAAATACGCGTTGGCATCCTGGATCGACGAGATGTTGATCGACGCACACATCTGGTCGGGCCAAAACTGGTGGCGCGACAACGTGCTCGAGTGGTCTCTGTTTAATACTCGCTCCTGCAATGATTCCTATTACGTCAAAGCGAACGCGGCATTGAATTCGGGATGCGACGATGCCGTCCAAGTGATCTACATCTGCGTGATGCTGGGATTTCGCGGTTTATACCGAGATCCTCGACTCAGCCGCATGCTGATCGATAAACATGGTCTTTCTGCAGATCTGAATGCTTGGAGCGGAGAATTCGGTCACGCGGTCGGTCAGGCGAGACAGCGTTGGAACGATGCGACCGCCGGTCAACAGTGCCAGCGAACCATCGTGACGGCCGTTCCGCTGTGGCGCCGGTCCCACGTCGTCTGGCCTTGGTTGATCGCGATCATCCTTGCAGGAGTTCTTGTCTTGCTGACCGTACGCGGCTGAACCTTCCGAATCAGACACCAAGATTGATATGAGCGACGAAGAAAAGAAACCGCCGAAACGAAAGTGGTTCCGACGGCTGGTTCCGCGCACCGTTGCCGGAAAGACCGCCGTGGTCACCGCCCTGGTCTTGGTCACGACATTGGTCGTGGTTTGGTCGTTGCGAATCTTCGGCCCCGAGAGTGTTCGACTGCGGCACGCCATGACCGCTTCACGGATGGCGGTCGAACTCGCGTTGACGGCGGCGATTCCCTGGGCGCTGTACTTGGGTTTGTCACGTTGGAACCAAGTGATCGAAGGCGTTTATCCCGATGTGGACCGGGCCTGGCAGGCCGGTATCGATGCACTGGAGTCGCAAGGCGTCGATGTCAGCGAGTATCCGTTGTTCGTCATCCTGGGCTCGGCAGACACCGAATCGGAAAGCGGTCTCATGGAAGCGCTCGACAGCAAGCTCCGTGTGCAAGCCATTCCCAGCGAACCCGGCGTCAGTCAGCCGCTGCAGTGGTACTTGACCGAAGATGCGATCTATCTGTTCTGCCCCGGCGCAAGCGCGCTGAGCGGACTGATGGGTCGATGGACCACTCCGGATTCATCCCCCGCGACGGAAGGCCGCCCGCTACCCGCGCGGCAAGCCGCGACGCGATCGGTCGCCACACCCACCCGATCAAGCTCCACCAGCAAACCTGCTTCCGGCAGCTCCCAAACGAGTCACTCGGAACCGGTCACTGCGCCGTCCGCACCGGAGCCCACCCCGTCGGCGCCCACCCCATCGGCGCCTGCTCCCGATCACTTCATGGGAACACTCCAGTCGGGTGCACTCACCAGCCCTGCGGCGCGACCCGGTCCGGTGACTCCTGCCGCCACGTCGTCGCCGCCCGCGAAGGCCGTCGATGCCGCGCCCGGTGCCGAAGTCAAGTCCGTCACCAGCGCG